>CAMLWN010000052.1 GCA_946490195.1 uncultured Mycoplasmatota bacterium | reverse complement strand
CATCATATGGATGGGTTTCTCCATCTATAATTACATCAATAGAATCATTTTCTCCTAAAAGTTTCATAATTTCAGCTATATCTTTATCTGCACTATACCAAGATATTCTTTTTACTGCTTCAATCTCATTTTCTTCTAAAATTTCAAATCTTCTTTGAAAATTTGGTATTATAATCTTGCATAAGTCTGTAAATCTTTTTGGATTTTGTCCATTATATCGTAAATTCCAAACTCCTCCCCAACTCATAATATTTTCCTCCGTATCTTACTTCTTCTTCATTATGTGTATTTCTCATAAAATCAATCTTATAATATCATAACGATAATTTTTTTACAAGAATTTTGGGGATTTAACTAAAAATTTAAGTAAATCTGTTATAGATGACAGGTTTTGACACACTTTTTAAGGATATTTTGTTATAATTTAAAAAAGGATGTAAAAAGGAGATGATGACTTATGGATATTAAAATTTTTTATTTATCTTTAAGAAATCGTGCAAAACTTGAAAAACTACTTATGGAAGGAGCTAATAAGAAAAAAATATTACGTCAGGAAAAAATATTGGAAAAATATCTACTAGAACAATTAAAATGTATAAATAAAATTGTATAAAATTTCAAAGAGAGATTACTATGTTTTCTCTCTTTTTGTTTATTTTGCATAAAATGGCTTAATATGCTATAATATAGTAGTAGTAACTAAATAACATATGTTTTGCGATATGCAGAAAGGATGAACTGTATGAAAAAAAGAATTGCTCGGATTACAAGAGTAGACACTGTACTGAATGTGGTCGACAGAAAACTTGAGCTGGGATTTCTCGTCCAATTTCGTGATAACGAGAAAACTCTTGCAATTAACTTCAGAGAAGATGATGAAAAAAGCTGGAATACATTTTTCTTATTGATGGAACTGTATTACGGATACGAAAAGCTTTGCATGTTCAACGCACTTCGAGGTCGTGATATCTGGATTCTTCAGGGAGATTCTCGTGGAATTGCATTTGCAGTTCCATATACTGAAAGATGGGTTGTCAATGGAGAAGATGGGTTCTATGTTGAAGAAGATGCTCGAGAAATTCTGATAAACAAAAATCAGAGCAAATAAGCAAAACAAAATCTGCCACAAATATGGCAGAAACGGTGGAACTTAATTTTAAAGATTCCACCGTTATTCTTTATATTATAAAATTAATTATATCCTATATTCAGTGTTTTTCTCCTTTTTGTTCAGTTTGCATAATATCATTGATTATGGTATAATTGCAAGGTAACAAAATAACATATGTTTTGCAAAGAATAGAAAGGAATGATTCTATGGATTTAACAATTCAAAAAGTTCGGATTGACAAGGTTGAAACTCATGTAAATTTAACAAAAAAGATTTTTTACGTTACATTACATCTGTTATATCAGGATAAAAATTATTGTAAAGAAGTAAAATTCTATGAGGGTGATACAATTTATTCCTTATATCAGATACTAGAACTATATTTTGGTCCTGAACGTTGGATAATAGATGTAACTAAATTATGTGGGAAAGAAATGCGTATCATTTTGGGAAGAAACTGTACTGATATTGCTTTTTCTACACCTTGTTCAGGTCGTATCAGTAAATGGGTAGTTTTAGGAAATTACGATAAACTTTATACTAGATATGAAGCTGAACAGATTTTAAAATCCAGGTACAAGTAAGCAAAACAAAATCTGCTACGAATATGGCAGAAACGGTGGGATTCAACTTGTAGATTCCACCGTTTATTTTTTATATTATTAAATTAATTATATTCTATATTCAGTGTTTTTCTCTCTTTTGTTCAGTTTGCATAAAATAGCTTAATATGGTATAATTGCGAGGTAACAAAAAAATATATGTTTTGCAAAATGTAGAAAGGATGAATCGCATGAAAGTTAGGAAAGCTAGGATTGTTGATGCAAATGTATCTTTTAACATCAATGAAAATCGGATAACATTTGGAGTTATTATCCGATTTCATGATGATGGAACAACATTACCGATTGGTTTTACCAATGAGTATTTTGAGTCCTTATTGTTGTTGTTAGGTTTGTACTATGATACAGAAAACTGCATACAGTTTGAGGATTTCAAATCATTAGTTGGAGAAGATATCAATATTATCTTAGGTGAACCTGGACTTGCCTACTCTGCTCTTGGAACGGAAAAGTGGAGGATTTTTGACACAAAGGGGAATTTTACCGAAGATGAAGTAATGAAGAGATTTGCCAAAAATCAGAGCTAACATGCAAAACAAAATCTGCCACGAATATGGCAGAAACGGTGGAATTCAATTTAAAGATTCCACCGTTATTCTTTATATTAAAAATTAATTATGCCCTATATTCATATTCATTATAGCAATCATCTAATATTTTGTCTTTTTCTTCTTCTGTTAATTTTCGATTCAATTCTTTTTGTCTTTCACCTATTTTTTTACTACTTTCTTCCAATAATACGGCAAGTTTAGTTGATAATAAATCCTCTACCTTTAATCCTTTTTTCTCAAAATATGTTTCATAGACAAATATAGTAACTGCAACTCCTAAAATAAATGCTAAAATAATATATAACATAAAAATCTCCTCCTTTATTTTTTTATATACTATAATCTTTATTTCACCTATTTTCAATTTGAGAAAAAATTTTTTAATTACCCCATATATTTTTAATTTGAAAAAAGCATAATAAAAGTAGTTAAAAACTCTTTTTATCATGCTTTCATCATTTTTAAATTACTGATATACCAATCGGATTTTTTGGACTCATATAAACTGTTTCGTCAGTCTTGTATGAATACACTTGGTTTAATTTCAGCACATTACGAACCTTTCCTTTATAGGTTATTGTGGCTGAAGTTGTCAGCAATTTAAACTCTTTCATTTCTTCAGATTCAAGATTACTTTGTAACATCCACCATGTTTCCCAGAGAATATAAATCTGTTTCTTTTTCTGATTCCGAATTCTCGAAACTACTTTTTTGGGAGTTACTTCTTTCATCTGCACTTTCCTCCTTAATAATTATTTTGCAAAGGTTAATCAGTTACAGCTATTTTTTACCGAAATAGCAACGGAAAGTATATAAATTATAGCATTTTATGAATATAAAATCAAATTTTATCTTTTCAATTAACAGTAATTTAATTAATTTTTCCTATTATTTTCAAAGGATATTCACAAATTAAACATTCTCGATTTGTTTTTATATCTTCAATGTTATACATTTCTTTATTTTCTATTACTAGTATG
>CAMLWN010000051.1 GCA_946490195.1 uncultured Mycoplasmatota bacterium | reverse complement strand
GTTGTATCAGCAGTTGATGGACCAATGCCACAAACAAGAGAACATATCTTATTATCTCGTCAAGTTGGTGTTCCTAAAATTGTTGTTTACATGAACAAATGTGATATGGTTGATGATCCAGAATTACTAGATTTAGTAGAAATGGAAATCAGAGAATTATTAGGAGAATATGGATTCGATACAGAATGCCCAATTATCCGTGGATCAGCTCTTAAAGCTCTTGAAGGAGATCCTGATGCTGAACAATCAATTCGTGATTTAATGAAAGCTGTTGATGAATATATTCCATCTCCAGTTCGTGATACAGATAAACCATTCTTAATGAGTATTGAAGACGTATTTACAATCTCAGGACGTGGTACTGTTGTTACAGGACGTGTTGAACGCGGTATGTTAAAATTAAATGACGAAGTTGAAATCGTTGGTTTAAAAGATACTAAGAAAACAGTTGTTACAGGAATCGAAATGTTCCGTAAATCACTTGACTTTGCTCAAGCTGGTGACAACGCTGGTGTCCTATTACGTGGTATCGCTCGTGAAGAAGTTGAACGTGGACAAGTTCTTGCTAAACCAGGAAGTGTTACTCCACATCATAAGTTCAAAGCTAGTGTGTATGTACTTTCTAAAGAAGAAGGCGGACGTCATACTCCATTCTTCTCAAATTACAGACCACAATTCTATTTCCGTACTACTGACGTAACTGGTGTTATTGAATTACCAGACGGTGTAGAAATGGTTATGCCAGGTGACAATGTTGATATGACTGTAGAACTAATTGCTCCAGTAGCATTAGAAAAAGGTACGAAGTTCTCTATCCGTGAAGGTGGACGTACTGTTGGTGCCGGAGTTGTATCTGAAATTGTTGAATAATAAAAAAAAGAAAAGCCATAAATCGTGGCTTTTTTTCTTGTTCCTTTTTACAAAAAAGGGAAAAAGTATTATAATAATAGTATAGGTGAGTTGTTCTTATGAGAAAGCGTCATAAAAGGAAAAAAAGAATAATAATATGTTTTCTTCTATTAATAATTACTGCAGGAATCGCCTTTGGAGGTATTAAAATTTATTTAGATAAAAAAGCAGAAGAACAAAGGCAGTATGAACTATATTTAGAAGAACAAAAAAGAATTGCTGAAGAAAAACGAAAAGCAGAAATTTATGAAAATTGTCAAAATACGCCATACTTGGCTGACACAACCCCAGAAAAAATCAACGAATTTCTAACCAAATATTCCAATGAAAACTTTGCTATTTATTTTGAAGATATAAATAATGAGTATACAATTTTAAAAAACGAAACAATTTCTTTTTATGGAGCAAGCTTAATAAAAGTATTAGATGCGACTTATTTAATTAGAAAAGCTTTAGCAGGAGAAATAGACTTAAAAACAGAAACCGTTACCTATGAAGCTCGCCATAAAAGAGACTATAGCTTAGGTATGGATAACCATACTATCGGAGAACAAATAAGTTTAGAAACATTAATAGGCTATGCATTATCTGTAAGCGATAATGCAGCTCATGAAATGCTATATGAATATATTGGAGTAAATAATTTAAGAACATATGCAAGTAGTTTAGGAATTACAATAACTGCTAACTCAGTTGAACATTTTGGCTATTTAAATGCTGACTATACTCATAAAATATTAGAAGAAGTATATGACATTATTCTAATGGATAATTCTTATAGCGAGTTATTAGAAATAAATATGAACAACACATATTTTAATTCTTTAAATTTTGATGACACAATTATATTACATAAATATGGTTCGTATAGTCCATATTTTCATGATATAGGAATTTATAATGATGAAGAATATCCCTATTTTATTTCCATTATGACAACTATAGGAGAACAAGCTTCACCTAATACAATTACTGAACTTCACAAAGAAATCCGAACAATTTATGAAGAAAACTTAGAAGCAAAAGAAAACTATTGTTACAATTTAGCTTATAATAAAACAGAAGAGTAAAAAACTACTCTTCTATTTTTATCGGTTCATTCTCAAAGTCCTTATCCATTAAAAATTCATGAATAAATTCTTCCTGATTTTCAACAGCGATTTCTTCAATTCTATCTACACGACATTTTTCACTAAGTAAGATAGCTTCAACTTTTGAAACAGCTTCCTCTAAATTATCATTAACAACAACATAATTATATTTTGGAATTTCATTAATTTCACGGTAAGCTGTTTGAAATCGATCCAAAATTTGTTCTTTTGTTTCCTTTCCGCGTGCTTTAATTCTACGTTTAACCTCACTCATGCTAGGTGCCATGATAAAAATCAAAATAGTTTGAGGAAACATTTCCTTAATTTGTTGAGCGCCTTGAACATCAATTTCTAAAATAACATCTTTTCCTGTTTCTAATAATTTTTTAACTCCTTCTTTAGGAGTACCAAAATATTCTCCATATCGAACTTTAGCATATTCAAGAAAATCTCCGTTTTCAATTTTTTTCTCAAATTCATCATGTGTAATAAAAATGTAATCTACACCATTTTTTTCTCCAGCTCTCATAGATCTTGAAGTATAAGAAATGGCTAAAGCAAGATTATTGTTTCGTTTTAATAATTGATCAATTACAGTTCCCTTTCCAGCACAAGTTGTTCCAGAAATAATAATTAATTCTCCATTTTTCTTTTGTTTAATCATAATAACCCTTTCTATTTTTTTTCATCTGTTTTTTTCAAATCAGTCTTATTAAAAATTTTAGCAAGCTGTCCACTTGAACGTAATTTTTTGTATTTTAAAGGCTTAATAATTAAATCATACTCTCCGATATACTCATAGACTTTAGGCTTAAAACTAAGTTTAAATTCATTTAAACCATAATAAGGATTATCTTTGCTAAAGTCTCCAGTCATCCCATTTAAATCAGCATAGTCATAATCATTTTTATAATGATCTAAAATAGCATAATGTAAAAAATAATTTGGATCATAATTTTTGTATTTTGTATCATAACCACTGATCAAAATTTGAATACGATTTTTATATTTAATAACCAAAGCACCAGCAATATAAACTTTATCCTTTCTTTTATTTAACTCGGTTGCTAATTCCACATTATGTTTATAAGCAACAAGCTTACGATCGGAATCCATTTTTTTATTGATATTTTTTTTACCGTTATCTTTTTCTAAAATAGTATGATATGTATTATTTCTCTCAACTTCTTCTTCATACACTTTGCGAGCATTAAGCAAGAATTCATGTGAATCAATACTAACTAAAAATAAATCAATCATATCACTTCTTTGAAAAACATTATAATAATCTTTATAGTAAAAATCACTTGTATGTCTTTTTTTAGAAATAAAACGTTCTAATATATCAATGCCACTTCTTTCAGCTTTTTCTAAATGTAAACCTTTTTGTTTTGCTTTATGCACCTTATTACGAGCATTTTTAGATAAACTATTAAGATTAAAATTATGTAAAGAGACAATAGCTTGAAATCTTGGCAAGATAGATTCAAAATATAAATTATCTTTTAACTTTAAATAGCCAGCATCTTCTAAAAGTTCCTTGATATCATAGTTCCAGTTGTAAGTTTTTACCCCCGTTTTCGGATCAACTTCACTAATAGCAATTTCAGGATTAAGTTTGATAAAACAAACGTGTTTCTTTTTATAATAACGAATTAAAGTTTCAGTAAATTCTTTAAGTAATGATTGATTAAAATAATCTAAAATAAATCCTTTAGGAGCATAACCGTATTTAAATCCATTTTTAATTTTTTTTAATAAAATTAGTGATGCAGCTTTAATTTGACCATATTCATTTATAAAGCCAATCAAATCAAAATCATAACCTTGTTCTCCCATTAACCAAGCATAATTAATAGTCTGATAATGAGTGCCTAAAGGACTAGCGTTTACAAAAGACGAAAACTCGTCGACAGTTAATTCTCGAAGTGTCATATTTTCACCCCTTTTTTAATGGCTTTTATTATAGCACAAAACAAAAAAAATGCAATATATCTTTCATGCGAAAAAAGCAGGTAAATAAAGGGGTTTTCTAACATTTGTATAAAATGAATAGTTACAGTTTTGTGAGAAAAGATGAAAAAAAGAAATTTTTTTAAACAATCGT
>CAMLWN010000050.1 GCA_946490195.1 uncultured Mycoplasmatota bacterium | reverse complement strand
CATTTTTAGAAAAAATAATAATTAAAAAAGACTTGACATTGGTTAGCAAGTCTCCTTTCGTTCCATTTATATCAAAAGGAAAAAAGGAGGTCAAACTACAGATTTCAGAGATTGTACCTAAAAAAAGAACCAATTTTTCAAATTTGTTTCTTCAAATTCAATAAATTGGTTCTTTATAGATTACAGATTTTTAAAATTGCTATAAATTTACTTTTTACTCAATTTTACATTTTCCACATTTAGAGCAACCATTACATATTGGCTTAGAACCACATTCTTCACATTTGCTCCAAAAAAATGGTTGATACATACTTTCTTTATCTATGGGATTTAAAAATTCATCATAAAGCTTCCAGTGTATTTTCTTTCCTTCAAAATTCATTTTTGATTTATAAGCCATTTTGGCTTGAAGTTCTTTATTTTTTAACATATAAGTTTTGCCATCTTTAATAAATTTTGTTCCCGTTTCAATAAAGCAAAATTTCACATTATACTTTACACATTCTTGTTGTAAACTTTTCACCCATTCAAAATCGCAAGGCCTAGCTCCATCATAGTTTTCTCCACCAACAATCACTTGCTCTAGTTGATTTTCCTTTAAGTATTTTTCAATTGTAATTGGGCCAAGAAAAGGAGCACACATAATTCCTTTATGCTTGGCTGGAATACTTAATAAAATTGGAATTCTTTCATCTGCACGTTTTTGATTTTCACATGTCACGTTTAGAAAGACATTTTCCCAACCATCGTCCCAATCTTTTGGAAGACATTTTTCTATACGTTCTGCTCTTTTGGTAAGAATAAAGAAAACGACATCTTTTCTTTGACGTATAATATCCCAAACTTCTTCACGCCATGGATCAGCATCGCTTAAGAAAAAATCTGATGACATGCATACCCTTATTTGTTCTCCACTTTTAATTTTGTATGTTCCGTCTTTATTTTTCATTAACGGATAACGCACATTTTTGGTTTTATAAATTATACTTCCTTCTTTATTGCCATGAATTTTATCTAAAAAATACATATAACAGTGCGTGCATCCTTCGCTTATCTTCGTACAGCCATGCCACGGACTCCAAATATCATGCATTTAAATCACCTTAAAAATCATTTTATAACAATTTTCTTGTTTTTCATAGATGGCAAGAATTGTTTGATGAAAGGTTAAAAATACTTTTGGTTCTGTTGTATTCAAAAAGAGTTTGTTTCCATTTTCTACTTTTCTTTTTGTTTCTTCATCAATTTCGATTTTTGGATATTCAAAAAGGTCCGTCAACGTTTTTAATGAAGTTTCTCTATGAAGATTATCAAGCTCTATACAATCTTCTATAGATATTTTTCCTTGTTTTGTTCTCACTAAACTTTGCATAGTCGCAACCTCATTAAAACTTTTGGCAAGGTCTTCAATCAAGCTTCTTATGTACGTTCCTTTAGAAACAATAGTTTTAAAGGTAATTGTATCTTGAGCAATATTTAAAATTTCTAAATTTTTAATCCATACTTTTCTTTTAGGAAGCTGAACTTCTTTTTTTTCTCTGGCATATTCATATAACTTTTTGCCATTTACTTTAACTGCTGAATAAAGCGGTACAGTTTGAGTATATTCTTTTGGAAATTTTTGAAAAGCTAATTCAATTTCTTTTTTTGATATCGTACTTTCTTTTTCTTCAATAATATTTCCTGTAATATCTCCTGTATCTGTTTTTATTCCTAATTTCATTGTCGCGACATATTCTTTTTCGCTACTGGTTAATTCATCCACAAGTTTTGTATATTTTCCTACACAAATTATTAAAACACCCGTTGCTAAAGGATCTAATGTTCCTGTGTGCCCCACTTTTTTTGTTTGATAAATTTTTGAAACTTGGTTTACGACATCTCTACTTGATAATCCTTGTGGTTTGTTTATAAATAGAACCCCATTTTGCATTTTATTCTCCTTTTTTTAACGCTTTTCTCAAAGCAACTTTCGTATAATTTGTTTTGGCATATTTTAGTTGCTCTTCAGTTGGACTAACATCTTCTCCTGTGAAAATCTGAATAGTATCTCCATCATGAATTTTATAGCTATGAGGTTTAATAACACCATTAACAGATGCTTTTATCATATGATTACCGATCTCAGTATGAATAAAGTATGCCGCATCGACTAATGTAGCTCCATAAGGAAGCTCGCATCGTGTACCATCTGGAGTAAAAAAAGATACTTTTTCTCCATAAAATTCTTTTTCTACTTTTTCTAAAAATTCTTTATCATTCGAAATATTATCATCTAAAGTTTCTATAACTTGAAATAATTTGATTCCACCAATTTTTTTATATTCGTCATAAGAAAGTCCATATGTTGCTTTTCTTTCCATTAAAGAATCACGAATTTTTACTAATAAATTAAATTTATCAGAAACAACAATATGTGAGTGTAAAGATTGATAATGATTTAATTTAGGATTACTAATATAATCAGTGATTTTTTTTGACTTATATAAGCTATTTACTACTCCCAAAGTTGGATAACATTCAAAAGAGTTACTTACAATGATTTTTAGTCCAATTAAATCTTTTAGTTCTAAAATTTCTTTAGAACGCAATGACAAAGACTGATATAAAGACCATGGGCTTTTAAATTGAATTTTCATTTTTTTGGGAAAAATTTGGTGTTTTTTTAAATTTATTGCAACATTTTCTTTTACATCTTCTACTAAAGGATTATAAGATTCCTTTATATATGCGATTTTTTCGGCATTTAACCGGTAAGCTTCAGGTTGTAAAATTTTAAATGAAATATCTTCTAATTCCTGTTTAATACGCCATGCACCAATTGCGTTGGCAACAGGAATATACACAGTAAAGTTTTCTTTGGCTTTTCTTATTTGAGTTTCTATAGGCCATGAATCTGCAGTTCTCATATTATGAAGCCGATCAGCAAGCTTTATTAAAGCTGTTCTTGGATCTCTTAATAAAGCATTCATAAATTTACGATCTGTTGCTAAAGCTATTTGATCTTTAGGCATATCATAACGCGTTACTTTAGAAACACTATCCACTAAATTGGCAATTTCACTTCCAAAATCCTTAATTAATCTTTCTTTTGTAATAGGAGTATCTTCAATAACATCATGAAGTAAGCCAGATGTCACTGTTGTTGCATCTGCTCCCATTTCAATCAAAATTTTAGCAACTGCTACTGGATGAGTAAAATACGGCTCTCCACTTAATCGTGGCTTAGTATATTTATTATGCATTTCTTTTGCATAGTAATATCCTTTTAAAATTAAAATTTGTTCTTCTTTAAAAAAGTTTGTTAAATTTAAATTACTCATGATGTTTGCCCCCCTCCTTAACAAAAATGTTCTTCTTTATTCATAAGCTGAAGAACTTAAAAACATACTTTATTAATTGAATAAATACTACAAAATAATTATTTTTTTGTCAACTCTTAATTTACAAATTCATTAAAAAAAGCCTGATTTAAATCAGACTTTTTTGGTTTTCTAATTAATACGATTCATAGACACAGATGCTGAATAAAGATCATTTGCTACTAATTCAATATCTACACCAGATGTATTAAAGAATTTGAATTTTGAATTAGCTGGTGCACTGAAAATCGCATTACCACTTATAGTTCCTGTTGCACAAGGGTAAACTGCATTATGAGTAGATGAATGTGCTATTAAAACATCAAATGGTACTACTTGATGAAATTCAATTCCTAAAACGCGTGGTCCACATGTGCCAGATTTATCTTTGTTTCGAACATTAATCCACCAATGAATCATGTATTCTCCAGCTGTTGGTACAGTGAATTCACCTGTAGTAGGATCATAAGTAATTTCGTTAAGTAAGTTTGGAACATTGAATTTAACGGCTTCAGTAATTGGAATACCTGAATTACTTTCATCGTGTACCATTGCAAAAGAATTAAAGTTTGATCCAGCAGGTCCTGTTGCACCAGTTGGACCTGTTGCTCCTGTTGGGCCAGTTGGTCCTTGTGGTCCTGTTGCTCCCGTTGGGCCTGTCAGTCCTTGTGGTCCTGTTGCTCCCGTTGGGCCTGTCAGTCCTTGTGGTCCTGTTGCTCCCGTTGGGCCAGTTGGTCCTTGTGGTCCTGTTGGTCCCGTTGGGCCAGTTGGTCCTTGTGGTCCTGTTGGTCCGGTTGGGCCAGTTGGTCCTTGTGGTCCTGTTGCTCCCGTTGGGCCAGTTGGTCCTTGTGGTCCTGTTGG
>CAMLWN010000049.1 GCA_946490195.1 uncultured Mycoplasmatota bacterium | reverse complement strand
GAACTGCTATCAACAAAACAACTGTTAATATCACAATCGTTGCCATGATTTCTACTAATGTAAAACCTCTTTTCATACCTCTCACCCTATATAATATATACGATTCTCAAATAACGAATCAGAAATATATTATATCCTTTCTTTAACATTGTAATGTGACCTACACAATAAACTTTTTAGCACACTTATATTTCATTATAGACAACTTTCTTCGAAATGATTGCTAGTCTATTTTTATAAATATAACACAAATAATACAATTTTGCTATTAAAAAAGAAGAACTATATAGCTTTTCAAAAATCTATTTAATGAACAATTGTTTGACATTTCGTGCATACCATGTTAAGATGATTATGGAGAGTGATTCAAAAATGAAAGAAAAAAGTGAATTAACCAAAAAACAAGCTGAAGTTCTTAATTTTATTAAAAAATATATAGCCGAACATGGTTATCCTCCAGCTGTAAGAGAAATAGGCGCTTCCCTTGGCCTATCAAGTCCCGCAACAGTACAAGCCCACTTAAATAAATTGAAACAAGCTGGTGTAATAAAAAACTCTACAAACAAATTCCGTACAATTGAACTTTTAGTAGAAAATGAATACATAGAGCAAGAAGAAGATGTTATAAAAGTTCCTCTACTGGGAAAAATTACTGCCGGAAACCCAATTGAAGCAATTGAAAGACCTAACGAATATTTTAACTTACCAGCAGCTGTCGTTCCAAACAATGAGACGGTTTTTACTTTAGAAGTCAGCGGCGAATCTATGATTAATAAAGGAATTTTTGACGGAGATTATGTAATTGTAAAAAGACAGAATACTGCTCGAAATGGTGATATAGTCGTAGCAATGACCGATGAAAACGAAGTAACTTTAAAAACTTTCTATAAAGAAGAT
Source organism: uncultured Mycoplasmatota bacterium (assembly GCA_946490195.1). Taxonomy (GTDB): domain Bacteria; phylum Bacillota_I; class Bacilli_A; order RF39; family UBA660; genus Ventrenecus. The sequence goes on along the minus strand of CAMLWN010000049.1, from coordinate 3,791 downwards.
GATCATATACGACTACAACCAGAAAATGATAATATGGAACCTTTTATTTTTAAAAACATTACAATTCTAGGAAAAGCGATTGGCTTATATCGAACATTTTAAAAAATCGGATTCAACTAACTTGAATCCGATTTTCTATCTAAAGAAAAGTAAATAGATTAAAAAAAGTAAATAAATACTAAAAGTAATAATTCCATTAATTCGATCTTGTTTGCCTTCTCTTTTTTGAACACCTAAAGCCATTGATATTAAAAGGCCACCAATCAATCCACCTATATGAGCAGCATTATCAATTCCGCTTACCATAAAACCTAATAACAAGTTAAAGAGAATTAAAGGAATAATTTGATTTCGTAACACGCTTCCTAAATACAAACGATAATGATATCCAAAATATACTAAAGCTCCAAGAAGACCGAAAATTGCTCCTGAAGCCCCAACACTTACAGAATTAGGACTGATTACACAACTCATCAAACTAGCAGTTAACATACTGCAAAAATAAATAGCTAAAAACTTCCACTTTCCTACAAAATTTTCAATCTGCGTACCAATAATATATAAAGAATACATATTAAAAAGTAAATGAAAAATTCCACCATGTAAAAAACCAGCTGTAATTAATCGCCAAAATTCTCCATTTTGAACTAGAATACTATTTAATGCCCCATAACGAAGAAGATTTAAAACATTTAAATTTGCTCCAGAAAGAGCAAAAACAACAAAGAATACAAGAACATTTAAAGCTATCAAAACATTAGTTACTACAATTTTCTTAGGTTTAAAAATACTTTCATACACTTTATTTTCCCGATCAGTTTTCTTATTAATATCATTTGTTACATCAATCATTAAATCCAAACCTTTTTCATTCAAAAGCATCTTATGATTAATATCTGGAAATATATCTAATACTTTTTTAGATTTAATCAATGCTCCATTTTTTAAAGCAACAGAAGCAATATTTTTATTTTCTTCTAAAGCAACATCTTCATTAACATCAAGTAATATATTTAAAGCATTCATTGACCAAGAAAGAGTTTTTCTTTTTACCTGTCGCATAACATTTCTAAGCTTTAAAATATCAAATTCATATTGTTCTTTATTATGAATATAATTGGCATTTATTCGAATAATCTTATAAGGTCCTTCTTGATTTTGAAGCCATATTTCATCTTTGACACCATTTACAACAATAGGACTATAATTTTCTTCTGTAATAAAATAATGTACTAAGCGCATAATCATTTCATCTTTTTTATCCATTGTCACTGCCATAATACACCCTCCACGCATAATATTATACCCTAAAACATAAAATTAGTAAAGAAGGTGAATGCCATGGCTTTTTTACTCACATTTTTACTAATTTCTTTACTTTTAATTGGTATTCCGATTACTCAAACTTTTTTAAAAAAAGAAGAACTTAATAATCTACTTTTTCTCGTATTTTCTAATGGAGTTTTTATTCTTTCTACATTAATCTTTGGATTTCATCTAGAAGAAGTATTTTTAACAGTTTGTTCTTCCTTTTTCTTAACATGCTATAGTCTATTTTTAATTTTAGAATTAAAAAAAGAAAATAAAAAATTTCATATTTTAGAAGTTCCTTATTTTCTTTTTACATTATGCTTATTTTCTTGTTTCTTATACAAATTTTTATTCCAAATTCTCTAAGAAATCTGCAAACTCTTTAGGTAACGGAGAAGTAAAATGTAAATGTTTTTTACTAATCGGACTTACAAATTCAATTTCACTCGAATGAAGAAATTGACCAAAAGGTGTTGCAGGTTGATTATTATATACAGGATCATTGTAAATTGGATAACCTATATAAGACATGTGAACTCTTATTTGATGAGTCCTACCCGTTTCTAATTCACATTGAACTAAAGTATAATCCCTATATCTTTTTAAAACTGTAACATGGGTAACTGCATTTTTACTATTTACATCTGTGACAGCCATCTTTTTACGATTAACCGCGTCTCTTCCTATAGGAGCATCAATCGTAATATGATTATGTTTTAATACCCCTTTTACTAAAGCAATATATTTTCTTTTCACTCTTTTATGAGCAAAATCATCTGCCAAAATAGCATGCGCTTGATTATTTTTAGCTACTAATAATAATCCAGATGTATCCTTATCAATTCGGTGAACAATACCGGGCCTAGTACTTCCATTACAATCACTTAAATTTTTGGTGTAATAAAGTAAAGCATTAACTAAAGTATGATGAAAATTTCCACTTCCAGGATGAACAACCATTCCAGATGGTTTATCAATAAGAAGTACATCCTCATCTTCATAAACAATGTGCAAAGGAATATTTTCAGGAGTAATATCCTCATCCGCTTCCAGATTTCCTAAAAGAGTAATAAAATCCCCATTCATAACTTTATAAGAAGCTTTCACAGGTTCATCATTGACAAGAATAAGATTTTGCTCCAACAGTTTTTGAATATAAGCTCTAGAACAATCCAATCTTTCACTTAAATATTTATCAATTCTTAAATTTTCTTCTTCGAATACTTCGAACTTGTCCATGACTACTCTCCTCCCTTAAAACGGCAATAATAAATAAAATAGCCCCAATAACAATAAAAACATCTGCTAAATTAAAAACTGGAAAATGATATCCAAAAATCGTAAAACTCAAATAATCTTTAACATAACCAAAAACAATACGATCTACTAAATTTCCTAGTATTCCAGCATATAAGAAAGAAACTGCAAAAAATTTCCATCTGCTTTCTTTTATCGTATTTTGTATCACACTAAAAAACACTAAACACAATAAACTAATAATAATCAAAAAAATCGTTTGATTTTCAAAAATACTCCATGCAGCTCCTGTATTCTCTAACCATTGTAACGAAAAAAAGCTAGGAATGAGTACAATGCTTCCATTAGAAAGAAGATTTTTCATCAAATATTTACTACCTTGATCTAAACAAAATAAAAGTACAATTAAAATAATTTCTCTTTTTTTCATAAATATCCCTAACCTATTATATCAAACTATATCAATTCTTCATAAATTTCTTTAACAATTTGCAAATTTTCTGTTTTTTCTAACTTTCTTATTCCTTCTTGACTATTTAAAAAAGAATTTAATTCATCTTCTAAAAACTTTACTTTATTGGAAATAGCATAATGATAATTTTTAATATTTTGCACCAAAAAATTCATTGTCTCAGATAAAGGAACTTCCACATGATTAAAGGATGATATATGATATTCTAACTTTTGATGACTAAAATTTAAATCCATAACAACTTTCTCTAAACATTCCTTAGAAATCAATACATTCTCTTTAAATAAAACCATATCTCCATGACTCATCTCTAACTGAAAATCAACTAAAACTTCATAAGGTAAAGAAATTTTTACTGCATATAAAGTCGGTAAAGCAGATAAATTTAAACAAATATCTTCAAAACTAGGAATACCGGCAAAAACAAAAAGGTTTCCTCTTCTATCATTTTCTTCCTCATTTAAAAAAGCATCAACGGTTCGTTCATTAGATATAAAATATAATCCCTCATTATACGCTTTTTTTATGACTTCTCTAGAAAGCAAAAAAGGATCTTGAAAAGGATTCTCTCCAAACATGAATTTCAAAAGATAGCTTGTTAAAATAATTTGTACATTCATGGCCTACACTCGTTTCTATGTTATATACATAAGTATAAACGAAAAAAAAAGAAAAAACAATAAAGAATACTTTATTTTAAGGCAATCGCATAAAAAATAATTTGTAAAAAATGGTACAATATATTTTTTTC
>CAMLWN010000048.1 GCA_946490195.1 uncultured Mycoplasmatota bacterium | reverse complement strand
TTCCAATTTTTATTTTCTTTTAAAAAGTGCTTGACTTTTAATAGTTAGCCTTTCTATTTAAGACATCTTTTTAAAAAGAAAAAACCACGACTACTCCTGAAGGAGCGAATTAGTCGCGGTGCCATCCTCTTATTTTTCTTAATTAAGATAACGGTTTTACCCGTGGATGATTAGTCCCTCTAAAAAGTAGAAACAAATTTAACTTCTTGCTTCTTTTCATCAACCAGAAGCTTTCTAAAAAGAATTTTAAATTTGTCATGTCTTTTTTTTGATTTCTTCTATAGTATATCACAATTTTTTATTTGGGTGAAGATTTTTCACTACCTAAACGTCTTACACGGCTATATATTTCTGTACATTGTTTATTAAATTGATTTTTATGATTTTCTATTGGAAATACATGAACGCCTTTTTTACCTCTTGGGATAGCGTAATTTGGAACCCAAAAACCATAATAATTATAGATAATATATTTTTCGTCTTTTCTTACATCTTTAAAAAGAACTTTACCTTGAGAATTATAAAATTCTTTTGATAAATATGCTTTATTAAATCGATCTATTTCCCATAATCTTGCTGAAATAATTTTACCATCTTTATAATATTGTTCTTCTTTTATTCGTTCGTAAACGCTATTTAGCCATTCTTTTTTTACTTTTACAACATCATTATTTAAAAACAATACTTCCATATCCTCAGAAATTCCATCTAGATCAATTACATTTAATTCACAATACTTTAAACTCTCTTTTTCTCTATCATAAACAAAGCGACTATTGACCTCTTGAATGTCTTCTGTAAAAGAAATTTTAAACTCCAGAATTTGTTGTCTTTTTGAACTATAAAATTTTTGACTAGCAAGCACTTCTTCTATTTTTCCTGTTTTTATATTTACTGGTATCATATCTACTTTGATAAAAGAAGGTAACGACGCTAAATTAGCAAGAAAATTGTCAACTATTATTCCATTTTCTATACATTCAAATTTTTTCATTTTTCCATCCTTTTTAAAGCCTTACAAATCTTTTTATAATTAGGCTTGTATTTATTCTCTACTCTTAAAATATCTTTTTCCTTAATATTTTTAATTCGGCTTAAATCCATATTATGTTCCATGTCAATTTTTTTTATATAAAGTGCAGATTCATTTTCACTTAAAATAATTGATTCAATATACTCGTTATAAGATTTATTTTTTGTTCTAGTTAAAATTTCTATCACTTCTACTATTTCTTTAGAAAAACCAAATTCTAAAAGCTCTTCTTTTGTTAATTCTGTATCTTCTAAAGTGTCATGTAATAACCCAATAATTTTTTCAGTTTTGCTTCTCCCATGCGAAGAAACATATTCTAAATGTTCCATATATGGGTTATTCCCCTTGTCTACTTTATCTTTAAAATATTTTGCAACAAATACTTTCGTTTTCTCTAAATTCATTTTTCTTATAACTTTCTTTTTTTAACTAAATATCTTTCAATTAAGTAAGCGTTTGGTTTTTGATAATCCTCTTCATCCATAATACTTTCTAAAGAATCTGTTGATTCATTATAAACCCCAAAGTCAAAAAATTCTATATCACTAGTTTGATATTTTTTTAAAATATCTCTTTGAAAATCTGATGGTATTTCACACATATTGGCAAAAAAGAGATTTGTAGGCATATCTATTTGAGGTGCCATACTTAAAACTAGCGATATGACTTGCCTATATAGGTCTTTATTAACTGTAGAATATGTAAGGCTTGGATTTTCTAAAATTTTTTGTAAATCATATTTTGATAAAATTTGATTTAGTCTTTGGTCTTTTTTTGCTAATTCTTTGTAATATTCAATATGGTAATTAAAACCCTTTATTTTTTCAATGTAAGAAAGTTCATTTTGATAGATTATCATAACCGCGACGTGATGAATATCTTGTGGAATCATTTTTTCTCTTCCATTCTTTTTTCAATATACTTTAAAAATTCTTCTTTAGTCACGGTTATTGTTTCCTCACTGCCAAATTCCCGGTAGCTAATTAGATTTTCATCTACTTCTTTTTGGCCCAAAATAACCGTTACTGGAATCTTTTTCATAACACTTTCACGCATTTTATAGCTTAACTTTTCATTTCTTGCATCTAGGGTAACTCGGTAACCTTTTTCTTGTAAAAGATGTAGAATCTGTTCTGAATATTTGGCATGGTACTCCATATTGACTGGTATAATGTTCACTTGTGTTGGTGCAAGCCATAAAGGATAAATTCCTTTTGTTTCTTCAATTAAGAAAGCAGTGAAACGATCAAATGTTCCAAATATTGCTCGGTGAATGACAACAGGTGTTTGTTTTTCGCCATTTTGGTCAATATAGTTCAATTCAAATCTTCTTGGAAGAAGAAAATCTAATTGACAGGTAGATAATGTTACCTCTGGCCCAACAGCAGGTTTTACTTCAACATCTAATTTTGGCCCATAGAAAGCCGCTTCTCCAATTGCTTCAAAATATGGAATATTTAAAGAGTTCAAAACTTCTCTTAACTTATTTTCAGCTTGATTCCACATTTCATCATCATCAAAATATTTTGTCTTATCTTCTGGGTCTCGTAATGATAAACGGAATTTATAGTTTTTAATTCCAAAGTCTTTATAAACCGCTAGTATTAAATCTACTACTTTTTTAAACTCTTCACCAATTTGTTCTGGAGTTACAAATAAGTGTGCATCGTTTTGACACATGCAACGAACACGTTCTAAGCCTTTTACAGCTCCGCTTGCTTCATATCGAAAATCTGTTGCAAATTCTCCAATTCGGATAGGTAAATCTCGATAAGAATGAAGCTTATTTTTATAAACTAACATATGATGTGGACAGTTCATTGGTCGTAGGACAAACTCTTCATCATCAATTTTCATTGCTGTGAACATATCCTCTTTATAATGATCCCAATGCCCAGATGTTTTATATAAATTTACTGTTCCTACACAAGGAGTATAGACATGTTGATAGCCCATTTTTTGTTCTTTTTCATAGATATAATTTTCTAATTGTTTTCTTATAATTGCGCCATTTGGAAGCCATAAAGGCATACCTGCTCCTACAAGTTCATGATTCATGAATATTTCTTGTTCTTTACCAATTTTCCGATGGTCTCTTTGCTTCATTTCTTCAAGTTCATTTAAATACTCTTGTAATTCTTCTTCAGTTGGAAAGCAGACACCATAAATCCGTTGCAAAACTTTGTTATTTGCATCTCCTTTATAATATGAACCACTGAATTTTAATAATTTAAAATATTTACATTCTTTAACCGTATCTACATGTGGTCCACGACAAAGATCCGTAAAATCTCCTTGTGTATAGCAAAATATTACTTCTCCTTCTGGCATATTTTCAATTAAATCAATTTTATATGGATCATTTTTAAACTTTTCTAATGCCTCTTCTTTTGTAAGTTCATGTCTTACTATTCGTTTTCCATCCTTACTAACCTTTTTCATTTCTCGTTCGATTTTTTCCAAATCTTCTTCTTTTAAAGTCACATCTCCTAAATCCATGTCATAGTAGAATCCTTCACTTATTACTGGTCCTACCCAAAATTTGGCATCTGGATATAGATGACTTACAGCTTGCGCTAGTAAGTGAGCACAGCTATGGTTTAAAATACTTAATTTTTCATTTTCTTTAATATTTATCATAAACATCATCCCTTCTAATTAATATGCATATTTTCTTGCATTTACTCGTTTATAACGAGTAATTTTTTCAGTGACCTCTAGCTCAGGATTTTCTCTTTGTTCCTTTAACATTTTCATAATAGCTAATTTTTGTTCTTCTAATTCCTTATAATTTTTACGAAATAAATATTTTTTATATCCTTCGCTCATTTCTTCAGAATTTGTTTGAACAGTGCTTAAGATCGCTTCTCTTCTTCTTGCTAATTCTTCCTGACTTACTTTCTCAATCTGATGAACTCTTCCAGCAAGAAAATAAGGTAGTATTTGATCATAGTCGTCTTTCACAAGAAAGAATACTCCACTGTATACCTCTTCCCTTTTGATTGCGTTAAAAGAGATATGTCTAGGAACTTGGATTTTATCTGGAAACTGTTGTTTCCTTAATTCTAATTTACGCATCATAATTTTATGCGATACTAATACATTTTCTTTCTTAGGACATTCCAGTCCACAATACTCCATAAAGCGATATATAGAGATAATAGAACCCTGTCCAAAATTTTGCTTTTTACTCATACTCTCTCCCTCACATAGAAAAAGAATGATACCACTAGGAGTGCTTTAAGCACGGTACCATCCTTATTTTTCTCTTAATTTTTGGATAACGGCAATTACCGAATCTTATTAGATCTCTACAAAAGGAGTAACAAAAGAAGTTTTTACTTAGTTCCACCTAACCTAAGCTCTCTATAAAAAAGGTTTCTTTTATCATATCTTTTGATCACTGATTTACAAAGTTATCTTAGCACTAATTCTAAAATAGTTCAAGTTTTTTATCTGGATTTTCCAACTATTTGTGTTTTATGTTCTTTTAATACATCTTTTTTCTCAGCATATAATTCTTTTAACTTCATTCTTATTTCATGTTGAACATCTAATCTGCGTCCTCCAATTAGTAATAAATAAAGTTCTAACTGCATGATTTGCTGGTCAATTTCTTCTACAGTTTCAGAATGCATATTTTTTTCCTCGTATAATCAATCTTATAGAAATTATTAATCTGTTTGATTG
>CAMLWN010000047.1 GCA_946490195.1 uncultured Mycoplasmatota bacterium | reverse complement strand
CTAGAAATAGATTAGTGATATTATGTGAAAGTGGAATTTGGTAAGTTCCTCCATTGGACTTGATCTAGGTAGATAGAATAACCGAGGCCAGTTTCATATAATGCCGTATGAAAGAGTTTAAGTAGGTAATTAATATCATACAGAATGACATAGGAGGTTGGGCATATATGGAAAATACATTGGCTAATAATCCACTTAATAAAAGTTGAATTAGTCAAATCTAAATTTATACTAAATTTTTAAAAAATAGTATATGTTAGATGTTTTCAATATACCTAAAAATAGGAATTTAAAATGAAATATAATTGGAAAATGAAAGAAAAATAAAAAATAAAGTCAATTTTTGTAGAAAATACTTGATTTTATTATAGGAGGAGGATTATGAATCTTGATATCGTTCGAGAAAAAATCGCTAGTTATATGAATAAAAATGTGACAGTGCAAGTATATGGATTACGAAATAAAAATTTTGAGTATTATGGTACTGTTACAGGCGTATATCCATATGTTTTTACTGTGTTAATTAATGGAACACAGAAAAGTTTTAATTATTCTGATGTAATAATTGGCGATGTTGTTGTTAAATTAGCGTAAACAACTTGAATTTTATGCATTAATGCTATACAATATTTATAAGTTGGATGACTTTAGAAGGAGAGTAAATGATGAAAATTACATCTGTAAGTGTTCGTAAGATCACAAAGGAAAATTCAAGATTGAGAGGAATTGCATCTGTTTTACTTGATGATGCATTTGCTATTCATGATATTCGTATCATTGAAGGTGATAATGGTTTATTTATTGCTATGCCAAGTAGAAAAACAGCAACTGGTGAATATAGAGATGTTTGCCATCCAATAAATCCTGAAGTTCGTAGTGAATTTACTGATGCAATTTTAGCAGAATATAACAAACAGGATTCTGAATAAATTCTAGGCAACTAGAATTTTTTTTAGGGGGGGAATTTGGATGAGTAAAAAACAAACTTTTTTTGAGTATTTATTACAGACGTATATGCATGATTTACAATATTTTTGTTTTAAAAAAAATTTATCTTTGATTGGTTGTTCTCCTTCAACCCTTGTTTTTCAAGTTTTGCCAGAAAATAAAGAACAACTTTTCTCGTTATGTAACATGATTCGGGTTATGGAATTTAATGCTATTGGCAAGATTCCAAAATTGTGTAATCTTTTTTTTGAATGTGATGGATTCAATCATTTTTTTTTAACTATTGAAATGGCAAATATTGAGATTTTAAAATTTATCGTAAATGTTTTAAAGGAGCCTTTAGATTACTCAAAATTATATAATGATTATGAAATCCTATTAAAATTTATGGAATATTTAGAAGTTTATTCTGTTGGAGTTAAATGTTTTCTCGATAAATCAAAATATTATTCATACCTTTTTTTAGCAAATGATTCTTTTAGTGAATTATCTGACATTTCTGATGATAGAAAATTATTACCTAGTTATCATGAAGAAGCATCTTGCTATTATCAAGGGGTAAAACTTTCTAATGATAAGTTTTTGTTATTTAAAGATTTTTATTCTTTAGAAAAGTATTTAAAACAATTAGAAAATCACTTATCTTTAACTTTGAAAAATTAATTTTGAAAAATTTTGTATAATTTTTCTTTTTTTTCATATATTTTTCTAGGTGATAATAATGGAAATAGAAAATACTTCTCCTTTGGTTCCAGCAAATCATGAAGTTAAGATTATTGATCGTCGAGAAATTTATATTACTGGAGTTAAAAAAATTAGCAGTTTTGATCATGAGGAGTTTTTATTAGAAACAACAATGGGTATTCTTTTATTAAAGGGAAGTGGACTTGAACTCTTAAAGTTAGATACCCATGATGGAAACGTTCGAATAAAAGGAAAAATTATCAGTTATCAATATTTAGAAAACGGAAAAGCAAAAGCTAAAGAAGAAAGCTTTATGGCTAAACTTTTTAAATAATGGATGAAGTAACTCAATTACTTTCCTTTTTGCTTTCCTTTTTATTTGGATTTAGTTTTCATATTTTAACAAAATGGCATTTTAAAATTTCTGAAACTTATTCAACAATTATGAAATATGTAACCACTATTTTGTTTGTTATTAATATTGTTTTACTTTATGTATATATCATGTACCATTTAAATGATGGAATTATTCATATATATTTTCTTATCTTTGTTGCTTTAGGTTTTTTTGTTTTTGATGTTTTACAAAAACATGTCAAGTTAAGTACTTTCTTACCGAGTAAGGTTGAAAAAATCTTTCGACGATGATATATTCTAGTATAGAAGTATAAATAGGTGACGGGAATGAAAAAGAAAGGTTCAAATAAAGCTAAAAAACGTTTTTTGTTTTTATCTGTTTTTTTCATAGGTTTAGTAGGCCTATCTTTTGTATCTATTTTTCGTGATTGGTTACAAATTATGAGTAATAAGGAACAAATTGCTAGTTTAACAGCTTATTATGATGATTTGTTGAAAGAAGAAGAAAGTTTAACGAGTGAAGTAACAAAGCTTCATGATCCGGATTATGTTGCTCGTTATGCAAGGGAGAAGTATATGTATTCTTTGCCAGGAGAGTTTATTATTAAACTTCCTGAAGAATAGAAAGTTTTTCTTTCTTTTCTTTTTTTTCTATTTTAAAATATAAGTAGTGATTTTTATGGAGAAGTTTTGTCATATAAAATTATTTGATTTGCAATTAGAAGGAAAAAAAATTTTACAAGATTTTTCCTTGTCTTTTGATGAAAAAAAATCTGTATGCCTTTTGGGAGAAAGTGGTTCAGGTAAATCATTACTATTGAAATCCTTATTAAAAAATCCAAATTTGTTTGAAGTTCAAGGAAAGATTGCATTTTATTTTTTAGAAAGTGAGAAAAGCTCTAATTGGAAAAACGATATAAATTATGAGAATCTTTCTTTAGAATGGAAACAGTTTTTAGATAGTTTTTTAGCTGATAAAATTAATTTTGAAAAAAGATATGCTCTTGTTTTAAAGTTGCTTCAAAAACCTGATTATTTGTTTTCAGAAGATTTGCACTCTATATTATCTTTTAAAGAAATGAGAATTTTTCTAAATTTTTTAAATAGTCAGAATATTTCTTTTTTTTGCGTCACGAATCAAATTGAAAATACTCCTTTTTTTGATTATCTGCTTGTAATTAAAAATAATCGTATTGCTTTAGAAGGTCGAACTATTTCAGTTTTAAAAGAAGAAAAAATCATGAAATTGTTAGGTTATTCGTTACCTTTTTATGTGAATATGAGTATTCAATTAGGTTATTATGGGATTATTGATTCTATTTATTTATCTAAAGAGGAATTGGAGGAAGCAATATGGCTATTAAAATGAGTGATTACGTAAATCCTAATGGATTTTCTATATTAGTCAATTTTCCAACAAAATTAACGAATTTTCAAACGGATGCTCAATCAGGATATGTTTTAGATTGTATTTTTAAAACAAAAATAACTGTCATGGAATTTTTAAAAGAAAAAGGTGATTTTTCAGAACATAAAATTGAACAAGCTTTACAATTGGTTAAATTAAAACCTAGTTTATATTCGGTAGCAATGTCTTCCTTGACTAAAGTTGAGACGAAGAAAGTAGAACTAGCTTTAGCTTTGTTATGGCAAGCTAAGGTCATTGTTTGTGAACATTTTTTTGATGAGTTACTTTATGGAGAACAAGAATACTTTAAAAGATTTTTTCGAAATTTACTTTATAAAAAAAATATTAAAATTATTTTAATAGAAAATAATATGAATTTTGTATGTGAAACGGTAAAAGGCTTTTATTTGTTTACTAAAAATGGAAAATCAAAGTATATAGATGATTTTTTTGATGATGAAATATATAAATATGTTGATATGCCTTTTACAGTTGAGCTTATTAAATATTTTGAATCTTGTGGTCATAAGGTTGATCATGACGTGACATTTAATGAAGCTTTAAAAGCCATTTATCGAGGTGTAAAATGAGATACTTAGCTAGAATTTCTTATGATGGAAGTAAATTTTTAGGTTTTCAACGTTTAAAAAATGGCAAAGGGGTTCAAAATGAGCTTGAAAGGGTTTTGAAAATTTTAGCAAAAAAAGAGATTCTTGTACATGGTGCGGGTAGAACTGATGCAGGGGTTCATGCTCTTGATCAATGTATTCATTTTGATTTAGACATATCAATTTCTGTAGATAAATTAAAGTATGTGATGAATCGCCTATTAAAAGATTCTGTAGTTGTAAATTCTATTCAAGTTGTTTCAAATGATTTTCATGTTAGATATGATGTAAAGGAAAAAACGTATGAGTATTTTCTTTTATTAAAAGAGAAAAATGCTTTTTTAAGTAGCTATGCTTTTATTTTTTATCAAGATTTAGATATTGAAAAAATGAAGGAAGCTAGTCATGTTTTTTTGGGAACTCATGACTTTTCAAATTTTGTTTCAGGAGAACGAGAAAATTCTGTTTCTACAATAAATGATATTCAGTTTTCTTTAGAAAAGAATCGATTAAAAATCATTGTTCAAGGGCATTCATTTTATCGATATATGGTAAGAAATATTGTTGGAGCCTTAGTTGATGCTGGACTTTCAAAAATTACAAAAGAAGATTTACGAGAATCTTTGGAACATCCAGATATTGCTTTTAAAACACGAATTGCTCCTCCAAATGGTCTTTATTTGAAAAAAATTGTGTATTAAAGGGATTTTTCAAGGAAAAAGTGTTTTTTTGTTTGACTTTTATTCTTGTATCGCCTATAATTTTAAATGGTACATTTTATTTATCCAGATGATGTCTACCTTGGGAAAGTAAACATTTGAAGGAAAGATGAAAGGAATTTTAAAAATGAGTACATTTTTACAAAAGAAAGAAAATATTGAACGTAAATGGTATGTTATTGATGCTAGTGGTATTTCTTTAGGTCGTGTTGC
>CAMLWN010000046.1 GCA_946490195.1 uncultured Mycoplasmatota bacterium | reverse complement strand
TTAAATAATTTCTTTTATTGTTTTAGTTAATATACTAAATAGATAAGTGTGTACCGGAAGTTTTTGTTCTTGCTCGATATATTCTTTATATCCTTTTAATTGATTTATGTAAGTTTCATCTGTTATATCATTTAATTTATAATCAATGATATCTATATGGTCTTTGTAGATAAGCATTAAATCAATAATACCATGATATTCTTTATTTTCTTGTTGATAAATAAATTCATATTCTTGATGTATGATTGCATCTTTTCTGTTTTTTAATAAAGGTTGATTCAAGAGATTTTCTATTAGGGAACATAGCCATGGATCATCTATTAGGTTTGCGTCAAAATTTTTGAAATCAATATATTCGAATATTTCGTGTACTTTGCTTCCTAAATCCATATTTCTTTTGGTTTCTTTGTCAATGAATTTTGGTATTTTTTTAGAAAATGTTACGGATTCAATCACATTTTCTTTTATGTTTATGGGATTTACGTTTATTTTTGCATTTGATGAGGAAATATCTAATTTTAATTCTTGTGGGATTAAATAATTTTTCGTTAAATTTAAATTGTTTGTATCTATTTTTTTGCTATATTTACTTATTTCATTTGGAATGGAATAAAAAATGTCGGCAAAACTCTTATATTTATAGCGAATCGAGTTACTAATGATGCCATTTTCATTTTTTTGCTCATAAGAAGTATCGTTCTCTGGAAGCAAAAAAATCATTTTTTCTTTGGCTCTAGTTAAAGCTACATAAAAAAGGCGAATTTTTTCTGAAATATCTTCCTTTCTCATTTTTTCTTTAATGAGTAATTTTGTTACATTTTCTTTTAAGCCATCATTAAAGATTGGAATATAGATTGGGCTATCTTTTTCATAGATAATTAAACTGGTTAAATCTTTTTTGCTAAAGGATTTGTATAGGCCACAGAAATAGCAGATAGGAAATTCTAGACCTTTCGATTTATGAATATTCATGATTTTCACACTGTTGGATGAAGAAGTTCCTAAGTTGTATTTGATTTTTTCATCTTTTGTTAATAGTTCCTCTAAAAAGTTTACAAATTCATATATTGTATATCCTAGTTGATTGTAATTATTTGATAGTTCCATAATTTTATCAATTCGGATTGCGGTTTCTTTCATGTTTCCGACTGTAATAAGTTTTTCATAAAGATTGGTTTTTAGAATAACTTCTTCTAAAATTTCGCTTATTGATTTTGAGTCGATTTCTTTAGCAATGGGAGCTAAGTCTTTAAAAATTTCGGAATCTTTAAATGTAAAATTTGTAAAATACGTAAATATTTCGTCATCTGGTAAACGATAAAGATAACTCCTTGCAATACTTATGAAAGCATGACGAAAGGTTTCTGTAAAATTTCTTTCTTTAATTTGGATTAAAAAAGTCAAAATATTTTTTATTAGATAAATATCTGTACTTGTATTTAACTCTTCGTCTTTATATAAAGCGAGAGGAATTTTTAAATATTCGAATATTTTCTTAGTTAAATCGAATGTTGTGTTACGATCCATGATGATACAGAAATCTTTATATTCGGCACCTTTTAATTCTCCGGTTTTCATGTTGAATACAGGATATGAATTCTCAATTTTGTTTATAATGTCCTGACCAATGGTAAATATTTCAATTTCTTCTTTAGAAAATTCTGATTCTTTAGGATTATATGTCAGAATATTCATTTCATGAGGGGTATTAGATGCACCTTTTTCTTCATAAGAAAGATTTCCAAAAACCATTTGATGACTTGTGATATAATCGGCATTTCCAATATCTTCATCCATTACTGGATTAAAAATCGTATTGATATTTTCTAAAACTTCTTTTCTAGAACGAAAGTTTTTTAATAAATCGATTTTTTTTCCATTAAGACCTTTAGAGTAAGAATTGTATTTGTCTCTAAATATGTGTGGATTTGCATTTCTAAAACGGTAGATACTTTGTTTAATATCTCCAACCATGTAAACGTTGTTATTACTAATTAGCGAGATAAATGCTTCTTGAGTGTCAGAGGTATCTTGATATTCGTCTACCATAATTTCTTTAAATTCATTTTTCAAGGATTCTCTAATAGTAGGGTTTTCTTTTACGAGTTTTAAAGAAAGATGAGCAATATCTTGGAAATCAAAAATAAAGTTTTGCATTTTATATTTAGTAAGTCTTTGAAAATATTTTTGGAAAATTTCTAGAATGATTTCTATAAGTTCTTTACTTTTTACATAATCACTTTTAATAGTATCTGTATTCCCATAAATGGTTAATTCTTTTAGTTCTTTTAAAGTAGCATTGATTTTTTCTTTGGCATTCTTTGTTTCTTCTTCACTTCCTCGTGGTAAGATTGGAAGTTTAGATGCTTCAATTTTGGCAAGTAGAGAATCTAAATCTTCTGTTTCTTTTAGTGGGCTAAGACTTTCAAGAATTTTGGATAGATAATCACTTTCGAAATTATTTCTTTCTTGGTCTATCGTGGTAAAGAGTTCAGCAATTTTTTCTTTTAAAATGGTTTGATAGTCCCTTATAATTTCCTTTATTTTTTCATCGCTATAAAAGAATTCTAGATAATTTTCTAAGTATTCTTCTAAATCGATTCGTATTTCCAGTTTGTTTGCCAAATTTAAAAGAGTACTCTGTAATTCTTCATCATCTTTTGTGCATAGAGTGTAGATTAAATTTTTAAATTTTTCATTGTTATTTTCTTTATAATATTCTTCAAATATCTCATTTAAAATTTTTCTTTTTTGAGTATTTAAAATACTTGAATCGGTTATGGTAACATTTTTAGGAATATTTAATAGATAATGATATTTTTTGACTAGAGATAGGGCGAAGGAATCGAATGTCGTGATGTATGCTGTATCTAGTTTGTTTATTTCATCTGTTAAGTTTTCATCTATTAATTTTTTTTTGATTCGTTCTTTCATCTCGGCTGCTGCAGCATTGGTAAATGTTAAAATAAGTAGTTCATTAATATGAATTTTCTTTTTTACTTTTTCCAGAACTCTAGTTGTTAAAACGGCGGTTTTTCCAGAGCCAGCTCCAGCAGAAACAATGATATTGGTACCACTTTCTTCAATCGCTTTTATTTGTTCACTCGTCCAAGCCATGAGTTGCCTCCTTTTTTAAAAAATCTTTCACTGAGTTTACGTAGGTAATATCTTTTGATGTGTGATAGCAAATGTCTTTATATGGACAAAATTTACAACTCACATTTTCTTTGTTATCCACAACTTTAGGATTGATTTTGAAGTTTGCTTCTTCAATATTTTTTATACAATCCGTAATATTTTTTTCGATAAGTTCACTCATTTTTGTAACGGTTTCTTCATCTAATAGTTTACTTGTGTGATAAAAGTCGCCATCTTTTTTTTCTTTTAAACCGGCAATGATGTGGGAGTTTTTATATTCGTTATCTACTAACTCTAATATTTCTTTATTTGGATTGCTATAACCTTGTAGTTTTAGATTTTCTTTTTTTTGTGTTTCATAATTTTTTTTCGCATCATATTTAATTTTAGGAAGAAGAATTTTTTGGAGATAGAAGCCTCCGATGATAATGTTGTCTAAATTATCCATTTTACTAGCTAAGTATAAATATACGGGTAATTGTAAATTTAATCCAATAGGATAGTAGGCAGGAATGACAGAGGTAGAACCTGTTTTATAATCTGTAATGTTGATAACTGTATGGTTATTCACTTTTGTATAACTTAATTTATCAATTTTTCCTTTAAAAGTTATATCTAGTTTACTTGGAATTTTGATGGCTACAGGTACTTCTGTTTGAATTTCTTTTAATGATGAATATTTTTCTTGTTCGATAATTGTTGTTACAACAAATCTGAAGTCTTCTTTTAATTTTTCTAGGAAAAAGATTTCTTTTTCATTCCAGATTTCTTCTTTTATTTCATGCTCATAAATGTAGTCAAAATCAAATTCTTCTTCATGTATTCTTTCAAGTACTTTGTGAAATAGATTTCCAATTTTGATATTAAATGTTTCTTCTAATGGGTCTAAATGAAGAATGTTGTTTAAAAAGTATTCAAAAGAACATTTATTAAAAGTATCTAAAGAAGTATAAGATAGAGTAAGTTTATTTTTTAAATAAGTGTAAAGCCTTTCTTTCGAAATTCCTGTAAATTGTTCATCATAGGTTTGGTAGGGTAGGGAATAGGTAGAAAGTAAATTTAATAGAGTAGGGCTAATTGTATTATATTTTACATATTCATCTAAAAGTGAAGCAAGAAGAAACTTGTTATATTCATGAGAAACGTTTAATTTAATTTCTTCTTTTTTCTTTTCTAGGTTTTCTAGTAATGGTGAAGGATAACATTCTTTTCCAGCATGATTTTTTTTGTAAGTAATTACAGTGTTTTTGCTATGATATATCATGTTTGTTATTTCTTCTTTTTCTATTTTGTTTAGGTCTTCAGCAGTATCATAGCCAAGGAATTTTTTTTCTTCATCTGTGAGATAGTCTTCATCTTTAAAAGTATGAGGAATGTTATTATTAAATCCTAGTATAAAAATATAGTCTTGGTCATTTGTTTTTTCTTTTAATTCTTTTTCTCTAACACAGTTTTCTTTAAAAGAACTTTTTATTGTTCTTGTGGATAAGTCATTAGTTATAAACATGATTTTTTCTTTTAAGTCGACATATTTGTTTATAACGTTTATAAGAAGAGCAATGATTTCTTGATTTTCTTTTTCTTCATTCATTTTTTCTAAATAGGAGTAAGCTTGTTGTTCATCGTTTTTATATAAATTTAAGAAATTTGATACAAGCGGAATTTGAAGTAGAGTTGTTCTTGGTTTGAGATATAAGGGGATGTTTAAAAGACGAAAGATTCTTTTTAGGGGATTCAGGTATTCGTCAGAAACATTTTTTAGATAGATATGGTTAATATCAATTCCTTCTTGTAAAAGAGTAATAATTTTTTCTCCAATTAAAGTGATTTCTTCTTCAATGTTTTCACATTCATAAACAATGGGAGTAAATTTTTCATCTGCTTTATTTTGAAAAAATGATACATTAGGAAATTCTTTTAATAAATTTTGAATTTGTTTTGTTGGATGAATATTTTCTAAAATGATTTCGCTATTTTTTAAAAAGTTTTTTAGTAAGATATTTGGTAGAAGAAGTTTTTGAGTTAATAAGTCTTGTTTTAAAATGGTTAGAAATTTTCCTTTTTCATTGTTTAAATTTTCAACAGGATAAGTACAGATTGTAGATAAGTATATTTTTGCAACATCTAAGATAACGTTTTCTTTTTGACAAATGTATTCTAATGTTTTTGTGGTATAAGTATAAGGATAGTTTTTTTGAAGCTCATTTATGGTATAGAATTTTATTTGTTCAAATGGCTTATCTTTACGAATTCTTTTTATTGCTTCATTTTTATCTAAAGTGTTTGTTATAAGAATTTTTGGCATGTTACTTCACCTTCAATTATTATAGCAAAAAGAAAAGCAAAACTCATTATGGAATTCACTATTTGCAATTCTATTCTTGGTTTTGCTATAATGATATTGGATACATTTGAAATTCAGATGCTTCCCTTTCTAGAAAGAATAGAAAGGGCGTGATATTATGAATAGAAGAGAAAAATCTTTTTATTTTATAATTATCCTTTTATTTATTGTAGTATTTATATTACTTTTTAAATAAAAAAAGGCATCTGAAACAACTTAGTTGTATTCAGGTGCCAAACCATATCAATTGGGATAGCATCTGATCTTCACTTCACATGTATCCATTAAAATTATAATCAAATTTCTTTGATGTATACATTATAATTGATTTCTTTTCTTTTTTCAATAAGTTTTATTTATGGAGCAGGATAAAAGTATAGTTAAAAATAAAAAATTGTGCAAAAGCCGATAGCAAAAGGGAAAAATGGAAAAATCAATCAAAAAAACCGTTGGGATGTTATAATGATTCTATAATAGAAATGGTGGTAATTTGTATGGCAAAGCCAAAG
>CAMLWN010000045.1 GCA_946490195.1 uncultured Mycoplasmatota bacterium | reverse complement strand
TTTCATATATATTTCAAAAATGTTCAATTTTCTATTGACACATTATAGTTGGTCTATATAATATGAACGAGACAAATGATCGTTACCTAACGAATATGTATATTTCTCATCATAATCATATTGTAAAATTTGCATACTGGTATAAGATGTGTCGTGATTTTCATATTTAGAATCAGTTTTTTTATTACAAGAAATCGGAATTTTTTGATCATTGCCCGAGAGAAAGCAGGTATATGATTTTATACTTAATAAATAGGATTCTCCATTAATAACATTGTTTTTTTCCAGTTCTTTAGAAAAAAAAGTTCCTGAATTTCCGTTTGGTATTACAAATATAATTGGTATAATCGTAGTATTATAAATTTTTTCATTCACGCTTAATTCACGATCATTTATTTGAACTTCATAAAGCCGCAACTTTCTTTTAGCAACAAACATATGACTAAATGGACCATAAAGAATTAAAAACCAAAAAAGAGTTATAAAGATCAAAATCAAAATAATTCTTTTTTTTCTTCGCTTTTTTATATATTCTACTGTTTCAACTGAAGAAACAAGATAATCATTTAAAGCTTCTTTTTGCTCCTGTTCAGTTCCCTTATCATCAAACCTCATATTAATAAACTCCTTTACCTTTTCATATTTATCATAGCATACTTAAATATATTTTTATTATAAAACTTTAAAATTTATCTTGCCTTGAGTAATTATTTACTTTTTGAACAATTAATTTTCTTTTTTATCATGACATTTCATACCGTGTTCATGCATAAAATAATATGACAAAATATGACTAGGTGGTAAAATATGATAAAGGAATGCAGAATTAAAAAAGGATACACTCAAGAACAATTGGCTGAAATTTTAAATATGTCTACAAGGCAAATTCAACGAATTGAAAAAAATGAAGAAAATACAACAATTAAAACTCTAAAAAGATTACGTAAAATACTAGAAATACCAGATCAAGTTATGGTTCAAGTCTTCTATTCTAAAGAAGAATTAGAACATGAAAAAACTTCTATTTTATTATAGAGGTTTTATTTTTTTAAGAAATTCTTTACTTTGAAAGTAAATTCCTGTGTATCTAGAATAATAAGTTGAAAGAAAAAGTTCTATTTCCTTTTTAATTTCTTCTTTAATATTTAATTTTGTTATTTTAGCAATATCTACATACTGAAACAATCGAAGTAACTTAATAGTTTCTGGATGATATCTTTTTTCATTGCGATAGCATTTTTTACACAAAAGTCCACCCTGATCTGCATCTATCGTGACAATTTCTTTTTGGCTTCCACAATTAATACAAGCATCTAAGGACAAACCTACTCCTAACATAGGTAAGCATTTCACTTCTAAAATACTAGATAATACGGCTGGATCAAATCCTTCATTAGTTTTCAAAATAACAGCTTGTAAAAGTCCAAATAAATATGGACTGTGACTTTCCTTATAAACTTGACTTACAAAATCAGCAAAATAATTCACGTAACTTAAAAGCGTTAAATCTTCATGAATTTTAAACAAAGGATCAATAATATCTACATCTTTTAAAATAGAGATTTTATCCTCTTTATAATACAAATAAAAATAGCCATAAGTATATGGAAGCGTTAAAGCTCTTAAAGGACTTTTTAAAGATTTTACGCCCTTCCCCATTACACTTATTAAGCCATGTTCTTTTGTGAAAATTTTAAGGATAAGTGACGTTTCCCGATAATCTACACTACTAACAATAAAACCCGTCACTTTCTCCAACATATTATTCCACTTCTTTTCCCTTATATTTTAAATAATACTCAATCTTTCCTGTTTCTTTAAATTTTTTCCAAGCTTCTTTCTTATCCATAATATTCACTCTCTTTCTATTACTATCATGGGAGCAAAAGAAACTTTTTATTCATTTTATTTTAAATTTAATTCATCAAAACCTAATTCTTTTAAAAAGCTTGTTTTTTCACGCCAATTTTTTAAAGTTTTGACATACAATTCTAAATATACTTTTTTTTGCAACATATTTTCTAAATCAGCACGAGCTTCCATACCAACTTGTTTAAGACGCGCGCCACCCTTACCAATAACAATTTTTTTGATAGATTCACGATCTACAATAATATCAACATTAATATAAACGATATCTTCTTTTTCTTCAAACCTAGTTGTATAACAAGTTAAACTATGAGGAACTTCTTCAACTGTTTTATGTAACAATTTTTCCCTGACAAGTTCACTTGCCATGAAAGATACAGAATTTGTAGTAATCATATCTGGATCAAAATACATTACTGTATCTGTTAAATACTTCTTTATGACTTCAATTAAATGATCAATATTGTCTTTTTTTAAAGCACTTACTGGAACAATTTCCGCAAAAGGAAAAATATCTTTATACGAAGCAATGGCACAAAAAATTTCTTCTTCAGTCATTTGATCAATTTTGTTTAAAATAAGAAAAACTGGACTATTTGTTTTCTTTAACGATTCTAAAATCATTTTATCGCCTGCTCCAAATCCACCTTTGGCATCCACGACAAACAAAATCGCATCCACATCTTTCATAACAGAATAACTTTCTTTATTTAAAATTTTGCCAAGCTTACTCTGGGGTTTATGAATTCCAGGGGTATCTAAAAAGATAATTTGAGTATCTGGCTCATTATAAATTCCTTGAATAATATTTCTTGTTGTCTGAGCTTTATTTGAGGTAATGGCAATCTTATAATCTAAGATGCTATTTAAAAGGGTACTTTTTCCCACATTTGGCCGTCCAACAATACTTACAAAACCACTACGCATACAACCACTCCTTTTATAATAAATACGTTAAAAAGATATAAACAACGACAATAATCGCTAACACGGCTATGACAAATGATGCAGCCGAACCACAATCTTTAGCTTTTTTAGCTAACGGATGAAATTCCTTTGTTACCATATCAACAGTATGCTCGATAGCTGTATTCATAAGCTCCATGGCTAAAAGAAAAATAGCTAACATACTAATAATAATGATATGTTCTGCCGATACATCTAAAATGATACACATAACAAGTACAAATGCACAAGCAAGCAAAAGTAAATGCAAGCTTCTTTCTGTTTTTATGGAAGTAAACAATCCAGCTAAGGAATATTTACAACTTTTATAAAAATGGATAAATACATTATCCTTCTCGCGAAATTCTTTCTTCATCTAATATTTCCTCCTGAAGGCTAAACATTTTTTGTTCATCTTCCTTAGTCATATGATCAAACCCCAACAAATGAAGTAATCCATGAACGGTTAAAAAAGAAAGTTCTCTTTTTTCACTATGACCATAAGATACAGCTTGCTCTTGCATTCGCGGAATAGAAATAAAAATATCTCCTAAGACACGAGTGCTTAAAGCAAACTCATCGGGATTATCTTCAAATGCAAAACTAATTACATCCGTAGGTCGATCTACATTACGATAAGTTTTATTCAGCTCCCATATTTTCTCATCACTAACAAAAGTGATGGAAAAAACAGAACCTACCGCTTGTTCTTTTTCTAAAGTTCTATCAATCACTTTATACAAATAGGAATAATCCTTTGTATAGCCAAACTCATTATTAATCTCGTAATTCACAAACTCCTCCACCTTTAAAACAAATGAATTCCCATAATACTTAAATAATAAACGAGGGCAACCGCACATAAAACAATGCAAAGTATATTATAGAATAACGTACTAGTAAAAATACTTGGTAAATGCTTTTTGATTGCAGAAAAAGCAATATAAAGTAAAAATCCAATGATTGCCCCGACAACATTTAATAAAATATCATCTACATCAAAACTACGACCAATATAATGCTGAACAAACTCAACCGTAAAACTTGTTATTAAAGTAACAAGAAAAATATGACTGACTTTTTTAGCTTTAATATATGTAGAAACAAAATAACCAAAAGGAATAAAAATCAAAATATTTCCAATAACATTCAGATAAAATCCTTGAGTACCTATCTCATATCGCATAATCTCCGTAAACGGAACCAAATTATATCCACTATTCACATTAAGTTCAGCTTTAGTTAAAAGTTCAAATAAAAGCAAAGCATAAATAACAAAAAGCATATTAAAAAATTCTTTATAAAAAACAAACTTTTCATTACTATTATGAATATACATTAACCGAATAGAGATAATTACTACTAAAAAGATAGTTAGCATTGGCCATACATCATGTAAAGCATTATTGATCATTTTCATTTCCATAGTCCACCACTTCTATTCTTCAGCTACAAATTCTTGTCTTTCTCCAATTTGTTCTAAAACTGAGACAAAAACTTCTACATTCATTGTACTATTATTTATCTCTTTTTTCAAAACTTTTTTTGCGATTATCTCTTCTTTTTCGTCTAAAGTCAAAGAAATTTTTTCATCTACTTCTTTTAAAGCTTTATCCAAAGCAGTACTTTCATTCATAATAAGTTCTTTTACTGTGGTTTCATATTGTTTCACAAAGAAAAATTCTGTCCCAAATAAAGTAAACAAAGACGTTGCATCCTCTTCATAGTTTTCTAAACGACTTTTAAATAAAAAATCATTAAATCCATTATTTTTTGCTTTAATGTTCCATCTTACTTTACCAGTTTTTTCATGAGTTTCATAAGTAAGAGGAATACTTACACTTACCTCATACCAAACTTCAGCATAAACAGAACCAGTTGCACATACGGTTTTTCTCGTTTCTTCATCTTTTTTTATCGTCCCACTGATTAAAATATCTCCCTTTTTAACCGAGTCATTTCTTTTATAAACAGCTTCTCCACTACTATAAACCATCTCTTTTACAATTCCATCTTTTGACGCGACAACATTACAAGCTTGAGGTTCATTTTTTTCTTCTTCAAGTTTTCTTTCCTCTACCCTTACAATATATTTCATTCCCTTAGTTTCAATTTCTAACCATTCCAAATCCTCAGGATACATATCTAAAATTTCCTGTTTAATTTTTTCAATTTCTTGATAATCTTTTTTCCAAGTATTCTTTTTAATTCCTTTCTCATTTAAAGCATTACTAACGATAAATCTTATATCTTGATTCGAATGAATAACTTCAACAGATAAAATAATATGAGAAATCACATACAAAAAAACAAGACCAATGGCCAAAGAAATAAGATATATATGATATTTCTTTCCCTTTTCTTTTAAAGCTTTCCAACCCAAATCTTGAACTTTTTTCACTTTAATAAACCAAATCTTTTGCAACTTCTTAAAATCTTTTTCCAAAATTTTTATTTTTAATCTATCTTTTTCTTCAACCACATCATATAGAAAAACTTGAATTTCTTGACATTTTAAAAAGAAACGTTCATTATTTGTCGTCTTTACTTCAACCCATATATATGAATCGGTCATAATTTCCTCATTTCTTTCAAACTTCCTTGCAATAAGATTTCTTTATTAGTTAGTTTTAAAACTCGAAAATTATTTCCTAAAATTTCTAAAGTGAATTTTTCTAAAACAAATACTGCTCGATTTTCTTGTAAAACATCAATTTTTTGAAATCCATATATATGAATATTTTCTTGCCATAAGTCAATATAATAGTCCTGATCTAATAAAAAGTTTTTTATGGTTTTATAAATATGCATACAACCACCTAAAAAAGTATATGCAAAGAAAAAGAAAAAAAGCCTATGCGGCTTTAGATATATCGTTATCTTTATGTTTTGAACGAGTCAACACAGGCAACGAAATTACATTATCGATTGTTTTTTCTTCTGGCATTTGTAATACTTCAATAGATTCTTTTTGTTCTTCGTGAATATTTAAAAGTTTTTTTACATCATATTTACTAGCTAAATAAACGCGAATAATTCTTTGCTCTTCATAGTTCAAATTATCCCAATTTTCTAAAAACGAATGATTTTTAATTGTCGTTTTAAAAATTGTTCGAACATTTTCCTGTTTTAAATATTTTTCCAAATGATTACTTATATCTTTCAATATTCCCTCTTGCTTGGAAAATTTCTTAAATAATTCAGGCACAGAATAAGAAAGAAAAAAGGAATCCGTAACAATTGGAACTTGATGATCGTTTTTCCATTTTCCTTTATATAGTACTTTAATTCCCAATGCAGAAACATCTGTTTCTTTCATAACAGAATCAAATTCAGTTACTTTTTTCAAAATATCTTCTTTAGAATATTCAATAAAAACTTGATCAATATTTTCTAAACTCATTGGAATACAATAAGGTTCTTTATTCTTCTGATCAATACCCAGCGCATACTGTTTTTCCATAGTATTCTTTCCCCCTAACGAGAAGAAATAATCATATCAAAAAAATAAAATTTTGTCAAGAAATACATTTTAAAGTTAAGGCAATCGCATAAAAAATAATTTGTAAAAAATGGTACAATATATTTTTTTC
>CAMLWN010000044.1 GCA_946490195.1 uncultured Mycoplasmatota bacterium | reverse complement strand
TTTCTATATTACCATAGAAAGGATTTCTACTTTACACAAAGTTTTTTACAGACTCAATCAATTTATTAAATTCTTGATTTCTTCCTCTGTTAAATTAGTATAGTTCATTATCTTTTCAATTTGTTCATTTTCATTAAGCATTTTTTTAGCAATTTCGATTTCTTTTTGTTCCATACCACGTTCTACACCTAACTCATATGAACTTTGTTTTTCATGTCTATGTTTCTCTTCTAAATCATAATACATTAAGAAATCTTCATCTTGAGTTAATTCTTCTACTTTTTTTACCATACCTTTGAACTTCTCCTTCCCCTTATACTTTTCTTTTAATTCTTCGATGCTTTCGTATTTTTGAAAAAAGTCCATGAATTCTTGTACTTCTTTAGGTATATTATATTTATTTTTTTTGGTATTTTCAAGAATTAAATGAAAAGACAAGTAAAGTTCAGATTCAATGTGTCCATATTTATCTTGAAGTTGAAAAATTAAAATAGGTTCATCCGTTTTAAAGCGATTAAACCCATCAAAGTTTATTAAAATTACTCTTTTTCTTTCTTCATTCATATGGGTACTTGTTTTAGCTAGAGCAAAGGCATAGCTCACATTTTTATCAAAGATATCCTTTGTATCTGTCTGATTCATTTCTAGAATAATTCTACAATTTTCTACTTTAATAATGACATCAGATATTTTGCCTTTTTCATTCATATGACTTTTGGTGATTTCTCCACCCATATAGGTCGCGGTTTCTAATTTATCCATTTGAATATTTGTTAAAAAATGAAGAAAATTATTTACAACAGGTCTAGCTTCCTTGCTTCTAATCACACTTTTAAACATGGCATCATTTAACATATTAATTTCTTTACCTTTTGTATTCAATAAATTTCACCTCCCATTCGAGTCATTTATATCAAAAGGAAAAAAGGAGGTCAAACTACAGATTTCAGGGATTTCACCTAAAAAAAGAACCAATTTTTTAAATTTGTTTATTCAAATTCTCAAATTGGTTCTTTATATATTATAGATTTTTAAAATTGGTATAAATTTCTTTTTATCTTTTTTCTTGTCAAAAAAACGTCAATAAAGCGTATAGTAGAATTAGAAAATGGAAAAAGATTTCGTTTGATTTTGGGAAAGAATAGACGAAATCCCGTTTTTTTGATATGCTTATTACAGTATAAACAATATGGGTAGGTGGCATTATGAAATCATATTATTTAACAGACGCAGGTAAAGTGCGAAGTCATAACGAAGATAGTGTAACAATTGTAAAAAATTCAAGTGAAGAATACTTGTTATTAGTCGCAGATGGAATGGGTGGTCATCGCGCAGGAGAAGTGGCATCAAGTCTAGCTGTAACACATTTTGGAAAGCGTTTTTCCTCTTTAAGTAGCATAGGAAATTTAAAAGATGCAGTAAATTGGATAAACGACAATGTGAGTGAGATTAATGAGGCCATTTTGGACTATGCAAAAAATCATCATGATTCAACTGGACTAGGAACGACATTAGTTTTAGCTTTAGTAACACCAGATTTCTTAATATTTGGAAATATCGGGGATTCTTCTGGATATGTTTTAAAGAATAAAAGATTACATAAAGTAACAAAAGACCATACATTAGTAAGTTTACTAGTGGAGGCCGGAGATTTAACAGAAGAAGAAGCAAAAAATCATCCAAAGAAAAATGTTTTAATGAAAGCCTTAGGTGCCGGTGAAAAAGTGGATATGGATATTTTTGATGTTGAACGAGATGTCGATGGAATCTTTTTATGTAGTGATGGTGTGACCAACATGTTAACGACAGAGCAAATCGAAAAAGTGTTAGAAGAAGAATTAACCATTGAAGAAAAAGTAAAAAAAATTATTCGCAAGTGCAATGCAAGAGGAGGGCAAGACAATATTTCCGTAGCCTTTTTAGATATGAAAAGTGGGTGTGAACAATGATCATGAAGGGGCAAAAGATTAGTGATCGATATCAGATCATTAAAGCAATTGGCGAAGGTGGTATGGCAAATGTTTACTTAGCATACGATACCATATTAGATAGGGATGTCGCGGTTAAAGTATTACGAGGCGATTTAGCTAACGACGAAAAATTTGTTCGGAGATTTCAAAGAGAAGCTTTATCAGCAAGTAGCTTGACGCATCCAAACATTGTTGAAGTCTATGATGTTGGAGAAGATCATGGCCAATATTATATTGTCATGGAATATGTTGAAGGACGTCATTTGAAAGACTTAATAAAAAAACGTGGCAAACTTACATTAAGTGAAGTTATTGATATCATGCTCCAAATCACGGATGGAATGAGTGTCGCGCATGACTCCTATATCATCCACCGTGATATTAAACCACAAAATATTATGATTTTAGAAAATGGTTTAGTAAAAATCATGGATTTTGGAATAGCAATGGCAATGAATTCTACACAACTTACTCAAACCAACTCTGTAATGGGAAGTGTTCACTATTTACCTCCTGAACAGGCTAACGGAAAAGGAAGCACCTTACAAAGTGACATTTATTCCATGGGAATTGTCATGTATGAACTTTTAACTGGCAAACTTCCATATAAAGGAGATAATGCAGTTGAAATTGCTTTAAAACATTTAAAAGAACCTTTACCGAGTATTCGTGAGGAACTTCCAAATATTCCTCAAAGCGTTGAAAATATTATTATTAAAGCAACAGCAAAAAATCCTAAAAATCGCTATACAGATGCTAGGGAAATGCATAATGATTTACTCACTTGCTTAGATGAATCAAGGGAAAATGAACCAAAAATAAAATTGCCATATAAAGAATTTTCTGAAGAAAACAAAGCAAAACAACCGAAAAAAGAACCAGAAGAAGAAAAAGGAACATCAAAAAAAGAGTCAAAACAAAAAGAGAAAAAGAAAGAAAGTAGTGATGAAGTTTTGGCAAAACAAATAACAAAAAATGATTTGAAAAAACAAAACAAATTATTAATTGTTTTAGCGTCTATTTTTACTTGCTTAATTGTTGCAATTACCACGGTAGTCATTTTAATACCAGCCCTAACAACAAATCAAGAAATTAATGTTCCTGACGTAACAGGATATACTGTAGAAGATGCTTTAAAAACTTTACAGGATGCCGGATTTACAGTAGCAAGTGAACAACAAAGTGTCGCATCCACAACCGTAGAATCGGGTAAAGTTGCAAGGACTTCACCACTAGCAGGAACAAAAAGAACAAAAGGAACAGAAGTAACGCTTTGGGTAAGTTCTGGAGATCCTTCTATTACTCTTGAAAACTATGTAGGTAGAAACTATTTAGAAGTACAAGGAGCCTTAGAGGCACTAGGAGTTCATGTCATTGTCGAAAAAAGAACGGTAGATGGCGATAATGCTACAGAAAATATTATTGTAGACCAATCTCCAAAAGAAGGCGAAAAAGTTGCTGAAGGAGATTATGTAACACTTTATATTCCAGACGTTGATGTCTATCCGGACTTTACAAACGGTAGTTACACATATGATGATGTCGTTGATTATTTAAAAAAATATAATGTCACAGTAAATAAAGCAGAGCAAGAAGATAGTACTCACACACCAGGAATTGTTATTGCGCAAAGTAGAGAAAAAGGAACACGTATCGTAAGCGGAGCATCAATTACAGTTACAGTAGCTGTTGCACCAGAAAGTAGTGAAGAAGGTCCAGCTACAGGAGATACATGTGAAGAAAGTGGCTTATGTTAAAAGGAATTATTGTAAAAAACATTAGTAATGCATATACAGTTTTAGCAAATAATCAAAGGATAAATTGTACTCCAAGAGGGAAATTTCGAAACGAAAAGAAAACACCATTAGTAGGCGATGAATGCATAATTGATGAACAAAACAAATATATTTTAGAATTATTACCAAGAAAAAATGAATTAAAAAGACCAAGTGTTTGTAACGTAGACTTTTGTCTAATCGTGACTTCTATGAAAAGTCCAGATTATAATGCTTTATTACTGGATAAAGAAATTTCCCTGTCCCTTCTTTCCGAAATACCACCAGTACTATATTTTTCTAAAGTGGATTTATTAACGAAAGAAGAAAAAGAAAAATATTTTCTTTTAAAAAAAATGTATCGAGATATTGGATTCCCTGTTTTTGATGCAGAAACAATAAAAGAATTATGCGACTTTTTACAAAAGAAAATTGTCGTTTTAACAGGGCAAACCGGAGCAGGAAAAAGTACTTTAATAAAAAAAATTGCCCCAGAATTAGACATCAAAACAAATGAAATATCCAAAGCTTTAAATCGAGGAAAACATACGACTAGACACACAGAAATTTACGATGTTTTAGGAATTTGGTTTTGTGACACTCCAGGATTCTCAAGTTTGAATTTAGATGGATATACAAAAGAAGAAATCAAAAATTCTTTTCCAGAATTTCAAGAATATACGTGCAAATTTCGAGATTGTATACACATAAAAGAACAAAGTTGCGCGGTAAAAGAAGCCTTAGAAAAAGGGGTAATCAATCAAAGTCGTTATGAAAGTTATAAAAAAATGCTAAGTGAGGTAGAAAAATGAAAGTAGCTGTTTCTTATTTAAAAAGTGCTTTTTCTAAAGAAGAAACTTTAAAAAATATTGAAAAGTCAGAAGCTGACTACATTCACGTTGATTTAATGGATGGAATTTTTGTTGAAAAAAACAATTTAGATGTATCAGAAACAATTTCTCTTTTAAAAGATTGTCAAAAACCCTTAGATATACATTTGATGCTTGAACATCCAGAAAAAACAATAGAAGAATTAGAAAGGCTAAATCCTAAAACAATCACAGTACACGTAGAAATTGGCAATGTAGAACATATTTTAGAAAATTTAATTAAAAAGAAAATGTTAAAAGGTCTAGCTATCAATCCAGAAACGGATTGGAAAAAGTTACTTCCTTATTTAAACAAAATTGACCAAGTATTAGTTATGAGTGTACATCCAGGAAAGGGAGGACAAAGCTTTCTTCCAGAAAGTATACAAAAAGTAAAAGAAATATATAAAATACGTCAAGAAAAAAAGTTATCTTTTCAAATTGCTATTGATGGAGGTATAAACGAAGAAACAGCTTTTTTAGTAAAAGATTATGTCGATATCCTTATCAGTGGTTCATATATTTGTATGAGTGATAACTTTGAGGAAAAAATTTTAAAATTAAAACAGATTGATAAATAAATTCAATCTGTTTTTTAAAGAAAAAAGAATGTTTAAACATTCATTAAGCTACTTTTTTTGCTTCACGAGCACTTATAATTACTTTTTCCCCATTAATCGTCTTCTTTTGTAAATTTACTTTTTGACGTCTTTTAGTCGCGTTTAATGCTTTACTTCTTGAATTAACAGTTAAAGGCTTTTTGGTTGTTACTTTCTTTGCCATTATATTCACCTCCGCATTTCTTTTCTTAAGAAATTTTAACAAAATATTAGTCATAAGTCAATTATAAACGGATAGTTGTCAAAATTTTCTTTTTTTGATAAGATAACAGAACGTGGTGAAAAAAATGAATTTAGAAAATTACAAGAAAATTTATTGGGAAATAGAAGAAGAAATTTTGAAAATAAAAAAAGACATTTCTCATATTTTCTTTGTATTAGGATTTGGCTGTACATCTATTCCTTTAAGTTTATATATAGCCAATTATTCCAATTTTTGGGCAATCATCAATTGCTTATTAATGACAGATTTAACTTACGAAAGTTTAAAAACATTGACTTTTTTATGGGATAAATTAAAATCTTTACAAGATGATAAAGAAGTAATTTTCTTAGAAACAGAAATTCACGAATATTTACAAGAACAAGAGCAAAAACTTATAAATGACGTAATAGAACTTTTTGATGACGCAAAAATCACTTCTTTAGAAGAAATAGAAGCAGCCTATACATTTTTAGTAAAAGGAGGATATTTATCTTTTGCGCATCACTGGCATTACGAAAACAAAATAGATATTCACTATACCCATCTAATTACCACTTTAATTAGAGGAGCCGGATGTTGCCGAAATATTGTGGATTTACTCACAAATATAGAGAAAAATTTAAATTTTGATGCCTCTAAAACCTATATGAGTTTAGAAAATGAAACAGAAGATGAACCTTATCTTTTCAGTACAATAGATTTCTCAGATTTTTTACAAGAATTAAATATGGATACTTCCAAAGTACCTTATTTAAAAGAAAGCAAACAAGAGAAAGAATCACTAAAGAAGCCTTTACTCGGAATTGTTCTTGCTAAAGCAAAAAAAATTCCTAATCATGTAATTGTAACTACAAAACAAAAAGATGTTGTCA
The DNA here is from genome assembly GCA_946490195.1 of uncultured Mycoplasmatota bacterium. Taxonomy (GTDB): domain Bacteria; phylum Bacillota_I; class Bacilli_A; order RF39; family UBA660; genus Ventrenecus. Next base: position 457 of record CAMLWN010000044.1, on the reverse strand, counting down.
CTCACTTTGATCCGACGAATCATATTTATTTACGAACTGGAACTGGAAATGCTGTTCGATATTATAATGAAGAGAAAAATATGAAAGTTTTTAATCCTAATTTTTCTCAAAGGTATGGAAATTCTTTTAATCCGTCTCAAAAACAACTATATGATACGTTTAATTCATTTTATCAAAAATGTTTCTATGACTATGAGAAACTTTTTCAAAGATTTTATAAAGCTCACCAGGATACCTATTGGCAAATTAAAAAAAGTAGTGACGAAATATTACTCACTCGTTCTAAAAAATAATATGTGATAAGATTAAGAAACACGATAAAATAAAACTCACATGGAAATCAAAAATAAATCTATCAAAAAGACTTATAAAAAGCCTACGAATGAAAAAAATAAGTCAAGCCTTTTGGATTGACTAGAAATATATGAAAAATCTTGTTATACTTATTTAAGTAAGG
>CAMLWN010000043.1 GCA_946490195.1 uncultured Mycoplasmatota bacterium | reverse complement strand
TCTATATTACCATAGAAAGGATTTCTACTTTACACAAAGTTTTTTACAGACTCTGACTAGAAAACTAGTCAATTTTTTCCGTTGTTTCACTTTGGCTGTGAATAGTAACGTAAATTTCCCAAAACTATTTCTGTGTCTTAACATAATCACAAATCGTTTTAATAATTTTTTTGTTACCAATCGAACAGTTTAAACAAAAATCATAATTTTCTTTCTCGCCCCATTTTTGATTAGCAACAAGTTCATAATACGTTGCACGTAATTTATCCGAATCTAAAACGTGTTTCTTAGCCTCTTTATAAGAATCCTTATAAAGTTTTTCTATTTTATGAATTCGATAATCAAGCGGAGCATATAAAAATATTTTTATCACATTTGGATAATCCTTTAAAATAGAATCAGCTCCACGACCGACTATTACACAGGATTCTTTTTCAGCTATAAGTTTTATCGTCTCAGCTTGCTTAATTAAAGCATCTTTCGAAGCATCTAAAGATAAAAAAGTATGATACAAATCTTCCTTAGATTGTTTTTCATCTATTAAAGAATGCTTTAAAGCAAATTCTTGAATTTCTTCTTTAGCATAAAATTTTAAACCTAAATTTAACGCTACTTGACGAGCAATTTCTTTCCCGTTTGTTCCATGTTCACGAGAAATTACGATAATTAAATTTTTTGAACTTGTGATTTTCGAATCACTATCCAATAAAGACACTTTTTCTTGATATGTCTTCTTTAAAATAAAAATCGCAATGATTGCTGTTAACACTTCTGCAATGGGAAAAGTCCACCACACAAGATCAACAACCCGATTAGATAAAGTAAATAAATAGGCAATCGGAAAAACAAAGACTACTAGTCTTAAAAGAGAAATAAGTAAAGGTCTTAAAGCATATCCTAAAGATTGAAGTATTCCTTGTACTGCCACAGAAAATCCCATAAAAATATACCCAATACTTGCAATTCGTATAGCAGTTACACAAACATCAATAATCTCTTTCGTACTTCCACCAGTTAATCCAAACAAACTAGATAACGGATAAGCTAAAATTTCAAAAAGAATTGTCAAAAGAAAAGTAACAATAAGTGTATCCTTTATTCCATATTTTATACATTCATCCACTCTATTCTTATCCTTCATACCATAATTAAAAGATAAAATAGAGATAATGGTATTAGATAATCCAAATGCTGAAAATAAAACGATTTGTTGAATCTTATAATAAATGCCGAATGAACCAACTAACACAGTTGGATCAGCATGAGCCATACCCAAAATAGCATTGACACCTGCCATCATTACCGATAGAAGTGCTTGCATAAGTGCTGCTGAAACTCCAATAGTATAAATCTCTTTAATAATTTGAAAATCCGGCTTAATATACTTAATATTTCCATTAATTTCTTTATTTTTTGTGTAATGCAAAATCATCGCCAAAAACAAAGATACAAATTGACCAATAATAGTTGCCCAAGCAGCTCCAGAAACACCCATATCAAGTGGAAAAATAAAAACATAATCTAAAACTATATTGGTTAAAGCTCCAGATATTTGAGCGATCGTTGATAGCATTGTTTTCCCTGTAGCTTGCAAAAATCTTTCATATACTGTATATCCAATTGAACCTAACGAAAAACAAGTACAAATCTGTAAATACGTAGTTCCCATTTGAATAACTTCTTCGTTTCCATTAGCAAATAAAGAAATAAACCACTCAGAACCAAATAATCCAAAAATTAAAAAGACAAGATAAATAAGAATACTCAAAATAATACCATTTCCAGCAATTTTGTTCACTTTTTCTTGATTTTTTTCTCCTAAATTTTTAGAAAGCAACGCATTTAACCCAACTCCTGTACCTACTCCTACTGCAATAATTAAAATCTGTATAGGAAAAGCAAGAGTTAAAGCTTGGTTCGCCAGCGCTCCTTCACTTCCCATATTAGCCACAAAAATACTATCTACAACATTATAAAGTGCCTGTAATACCATAGAAATAATCATTGGCAATCCCATTTTCCAAAACAACTTTTTCATTGGTGTTGCAGCCATTTTGTTTGTTGCAACTTCTTCCATATAAATTTCTCCTCACTTTCTTAACGTGAAAAAAGAGCGTATATCCATAACTGGATTTACGCTCTAAAGCCACACGTCTTTTACATTTTAGCACAAAAAATTTTTTTGCGTAAGTTTTTTTTAAATTTTTTTATTTTACATATTTAAGAAGAGTTTGATATTCTCGAATTAAATCTGCAAGTGTTTTTCTTGCATTAGCCGGCGAAGTACTTGATAGACATATATCCTCTCTTTTATAAATTGGATATAGATATTTTTGATAAATTTCATGAGCCTTTTTTCCAGTTGTAAAAATTTGTTTAATATTAGCTTTATTTAAAATAACAGATAAATCATTAGGAACAATTTCCTTAATGGAAGCATCACTTGAAGCATGAATCTCACAAGAAGCACATGTATCCCATAAAGCAATATGATGTCGCAAGCAAAATTCCTTTTTATCTAAAATTTCTTCTTGAAAAACACTCTCTAAAACTTTCCAAAAGCGATTTTTTGGATGCATATAATAAAACCCTTCTTCTCTTGATTTAACACTAGGAATAGAACCTAAAAGTAAAATCTTTGACTTTTCATCAAACACGGGTGGAAATTCATGATAAACCTGCATAAATACACCTCCTAAGCATCAATGATACACATGTTTAATATGTAATCTTGCATAAGTTTCATATTTTTTGATAATTTCAGAAATTCTTTGCATATCCTCATAGTTACTCTCATAAAGGAGTGTTAAATTTTCAAGATCTGATAATAAAAGCTGATAAACTTTTTCATAAGAATTTTTTATGAAATTCAAATCAAAATTATTTACATTTTTATCTTCTGAAGAAAAGCGATAAAGCAATTCTTCATGCCAACTAATAATCTCATGCTTTTTAACGATTCCGATATTCCAATTTATCAAATCCAAAAAATATTTTTGATGAAAACAATTCAATTGTAAAACTATATGATTTTGAGAAAAAGAAAAATTTTTTTCCCCTTTTTCTCGCAATTCACACCGAACCATGTTTACTTCATATCCAAGTTTTCGAAAAATCAAAAACAATATTTCATTCGTATGACGACAACACCCTATACCATTTAATGGATATAAATAATATGGAAGATTTCGAAAAAAAACATATTCAAATTGATTATCAGAAGTAAATGTATGAGTAGAACTTAAAAAGCCATCAAAAAGCAAAAAAACACAGGCAAAAAAATCTTCAAAAACATTCTGATTTTGTAAGGATTTTAAATAAAATGCAATTTTGCATAAAATTCTTTCATAACATTCTAAAATAACTTGTTTTTCTTCATAAGATACATCATAACTATACGTCATAAAAGAAAAAAGAGATTACTCTCTTGGTCCTTTCATATCTTTTGGAAGCTTCGGTGGTTTTACTTTTGGATCATTTTTTAAAGTTTCTTGTAGCACGGTTCCAAATGTTGCAACATTAGATAACTCAGCTGGTAAAATGATTTTAGTGGCAATCCCATCCGCCATTTTACTTAGCGTTTCATAAGACTTTAATTGTAAAACAGCTTCATCAGCCCCGGCTTCTCTTAATAAGCGAATTCCTTCTGCTTCTGCTGTTTTAATTTTAAGCAAAGCTTCAGCTTCTCCTTCTGCACGTTTAATTTCTGCTTCTTTTTCAGCTTCAGCTCGTAAAATAGCACTTTCTTTTTCTCCTTCAGCAATTAATACAGAAGATTTCTTCTCACCTTCAGCTTGTAAAATCTTTTCTCTTCTCTCTCTTTCAGCGCGCATTTGTTTTTCCATTGCATCTTGAATATCTCTTGGTGGTAAAATATTTTTTACTTCTACTCGATTTACTTTAATTCCCCAAGCATCTGTTGCCTCATCCAAAATTGATCGCATTTTTGTATTAATAATATCTCTTGATGTTAACGTTTGATCTAATTCTAATTCACCAATAATATTACGCAATGTAGTAGCTGTTAAAGATTCAATAGCACTAATAGGATATTCTACACCGTAAGTATAAAGTTTCGGATCAGTAATTTGAAAATAAACAACTGTATCAATTTGCATGGTAACATTATCTTTAGTAATCACAGGTTGAGGAGCGAAATCACGAACAATTTCTTTTAATACAACTATATTGGCAACTCGATCAACAAAAGGAATTTTAAAATGTAATCCATTATGCCACGTTGTTAAATACGAACCCAATCTCTCAATAACATAAGCTTTTGATTGAGGTACAACTTTTACACTTGGTAAAATAATAACAATAACAACAACCAGTAAAATAATAAATATTTCCATAAACTACTCACTCTCTTTTCTATTTTTTGGAAACAGTTTTCTTTCCAGACGCTTTTTTCTTAGAAGTTGTAGTTGCTTTCTTTTTTGGCTTTTCTTCCTGTACTTTTTCTACAACCAATTTAACCCCTTCTATAGAAACAGCTTTTACAACACTATTAACCGGAATTTTCACATCAGAAATAGCACTCCAAAGTTTACCATCAACTTTTGCCTCGCCAATCTTATTTTTTTCAATTTCTTCAGTAACAATTCCTTCCATTCCAATTATACGCTCCAAGTTCAGTTTTGTTTCCTTTTCTTTAAACATTTTATTCATAGCAGGTTTTGTAATGACTAACAAAATTATTCCTAGTAAAACAAATACCCCAAATTGAATATAAAAAGCCTCAGTAAATAAAGATACAATCAAAGCAACTAAGCCACTTATCACAAACCAAATTGAAACTAAATTAACTGTTGAAGCTTCAATAATAGCAAGTAAAACAACTACTACTAACCACATTACCCAATAACTCATAAATAATTCCTCCATTTCTTAATTACTATTATACCTTCTTTTTTTTATGTTTCAATTTATTTCTTTTAAAAAGAAGAAAAAAACAAGAAAAACAAACAGAAATTCCAATACAAGAAAATGATATTCTTCTAAAAGTTCAGAAATAGAAAAAGTTAAACCTCCTTGGTAAATAATATCAATAGAATTAAGGAATTCATCATTCAAATAAATAGATAAAGTGCCAATATTTTCTTTTGGAGTAAAAGGCGTTATCTCCTCAATTCCTGAATATTCAAAATGGATATCTTTCAAATTAATATCTTTAGACAAATACATAGAAAAAGAATTTTGAGCTTTTATTTCATAAGTTTCTTCTTTACTATATTTAGTTTTTAAGGTATATAAAACTTCTCCTTCTCTATAAAGACTGATATTTCCATAATGTTCCATAAAATAATCGTAAATAGAAAAAGCATCTACAAAATGATAAGGATAACGATTCGTAGTAGGTGCGCCCGTAGTTATCAATAAATATTCTACACCATCATAACGAGCAATACTGGCTAGACAAAAACCTGCAATCGTAGTAAATCCTGTTTTACTTCCATAAATATACTCATTTTGTAAATGATATTTCTCAGTATAATAAGTAAGAGTGCTTTCTAGTTTCAAACCATTACTGGTAGTATATTCTTGACTTGTAAAAATTTTTTTAAAAGTTTCATTTTGAATCGCATATTTTAATAGTTTTGCAACATCAGACACCGTAGAATAATTATGGTAATCATCTAATCCTGATGTATCAGAAAAATGCGTATTTACTAACCCTAATTCAAGAGCTTTTTTATTCATAAGATTTACATAATTTTCTTCAGTTCCAGCAAGATAAAAAGCAATCGTATTTGTCGCGTCTGCCCCACTAGGAAGTAAAATTCCATATAATAAATCACGATAAGTAACTCTTTCATCTGCCTTAAAACCAACCACCATAGCATTTTTCTCGGCTAACCCTTCTAAAGCTACAGAAGGAATACTTACTACTTCATCCAAATTAGAAATGTTTTCAATCGCCACAATCGCCGTCATAATTTTTGTTAAACTAGCAATAGGAACCTTTTCATCAGGTTCTTTAGAAAAAAGAACAGTATCTTCATTCAAATTATATAAAATAGCATTTTTAGATTGAATTTCTAATGCATTAACTGGAAACGTTAAAAAGAAAGTGAGTAATAGCAAAACGCAAAAAAAGATTTTTCTCATAATATTCCTTTCCTTACCTTTTTATTTTTAAAATATTTCTAATAAAATTTTATTGTTTTTCATAATGAAGATAAAAAACTTTTAATTCAATATACAAATTTATATAACCTTTATAATATCTAAGTACCCATCAAATTTTATTTTTATTAACTTATCATTTAATTCAAAAAATACTTTTACTTTATTTTCTTTTATATTTTCCAACTCAATTACTATTTCACTTTCTATTTCCGTATCTAAAAATTTTTCTGTATCAAACACTTCGAAAATGATAAATTGATTATCACATTCAAAAGGTATTCCGTTATATTTTCGGTTAAGAAAAACATTTATATCCTTAGTTTTTTCAAATCCAGCACCTAAATTCAAATAGCCATTAATATTATCACTATTGATAAACTTCAGCTCAATACAAATATTATAACCTTCATCACCATTATTAATAAATTTACCTACATATATCTCTTGCTGGGTAGTTTTCAATTTTTTATCATCTATATAAAACATAGAATTTGTCTCACTTTCTATAAATATTAGGCAATTTACTATAATATTTCTTAGCAACACCCTCTAAGTTAACATCTAAACTAATAAAATTATGCAAAAAATAGAATTTCACAATAGAAAAGAAAATTTTTTTATAATTTCACATACCTCTTATACTTCTATTATATAATGATTTCACAAGAAATTCAATTAAACGATTTTTTGACCAGAAATTTTCCTTAAATCTGAATTTATGACGATATTCAAAGGGATTTCATCAAA
>CAMLWN010000042.1 GCA_946490195.1 uncultured Mycoplasmatota bacterium | reverse complement strand
TTCTATATTACCATAGAAAGGATTTCTACTTTACACAAAGTTTTTTACAGACTCTTACTTTTTAATTGCATTGTTTTTCTTTTTTACTTTATTAATAATATTGTCTACTTTCTCTTTCTAAGTCTCTTTTTTTAATACTTTCTCGTTTGTCGTAAAGTTTTTTTCCTTTACCTATACCTATTAAAAGTTTTGCTTTATTATTTTTTAAATACATTTTTAGAGGAATAATACTTATTCCTTCTTTTTCTTTGGCTTCTTTCAATCTTTTTATTTCTTCTTTATGTAATAGTAATTTTCTTGTTCTTCTCTCTTCGTGATTGAAAATATTACCTTCTTCATATTTAGCAATGTAGATGTTTAATGCAAATGCTTCGTTATTTTTGATTGTTACAAAACTATCTTTTAAGTCAACTGAGCCTTTTCGAACACTTTTAATTTCTGTACCTACTAGTTCAATTCCTGCTTCATATTCTTTTAAAATTTCGTAATCAAAATAAGCTTTTTTATTCTTGACTTCCATCTTTTTTCTCCTCGACAATCTCAAAATCTATCATAGCTGTCTCTTTATTTGCATTAATACAGCGAACATACACTTTATCCCCAATGCGATATGTTTTTTTTGTTGATTTTCCTATTAATGAAAGTAAATCTGGAACGTATTCGTAATAATCCCCTTTTAGGTTATTAACATGAACTAATCCTTCAACCAAATTCTCTAATTCTACATAAAAGCCATAGTTTGTAACTGAATCAATAATGGCTTCATAGCACTCACCAATATGACTTTCCATGTATTCAGCCATTTTCATATCAGCTACGTCTCTTTCAGCTTCTTGAGAGGCAACTTCTCTTTCAGAAGAATGTTCAGCGATTGTCACTAGATTGTTATTTAAATAGTCAATTGTTTGCATTGAAAAATCTTTTTCTACTAAATATTTTTTTAATAAACGATGAACAGTTAAGTCTGGAAATCTTCGGATTGGACTTGTAAAATGGGTATACGCTTTTGATGCTAGACCAAAGTGTCCTGTATTTTCTTTTGAATATTCCGCTTTTTTCATGCTTCTTAAAAGCATTGAAGAAAGAATAGCAAATTCTGGTTTATCATCTAATTCTTTTAAAATGTTTTGCATAGTTTTAGGATTTAAATCAATTACTCTCGTTTGTAGTTGATAACCTAATAATTTTAATAAATTTACAAAGTCATCAATTTTTTCTGTTTTTGGCTCTCCATGGACACGATAGATAAATGGTAAATCCATATTATAAATATGACTTGCAACTGTTTCATTGGCTGCAATCATGAAATCTTCAATCATTTTCTCGCCGTCTTCTCTTATAACTTTGACAACATCAATGGCTTTGCCACTTTCATCTTGAATAATTTCTGGTTCACTTAAGTTAAAATCAATATAGCCACGAGCAATCTTTTCTTTTCGTAAAATATGAGCAAGTTCATTCATTTCTTTTAAAGTGTTTGCAAATGGTTCATATTCTGGGTCAATTATATCGCGCATTAAAATATCATTTACTTTTGAATAGGTCATTTTTTTTGAGCTTTTGATGTAAGACTCAAAAATATCATAGTCAATAATTTTACCAGCTGGGTTTATTTTCATGATACAAGACATAGTTAACCTTATTACCCCTTCATTTAAAGAACATATTCCATTAGATAATTTATGAGGAAGCATTGGGATAACAGTATTTGCTAAATAGTTTGAAGTTCCTCTTTCATACGCTTTATCTCCTAAGGCTGTATTTTCTTTAACATAGTTAGAGACGTCGGCAATATGAACTCCTAAAATGTAGTTTTCGCCTTCTCTTGTCAAGCTTATTGCGTCATCGATATCTTTTGTATGGTCACCATCAATGGTAAATATTTGCCAACTAGTTAAGTCTTTACGATTTAATAGCTCACTTTCTTTTACTTCTGTTGGAATATCTTCTAACTCTTGTTCTACTTCTGGTCCAAAATCTGGGTCAATTTGATATTTATAAGCAATACTTAAAATGTCCATTCCTGGATCATCTTTATGACCAAGAATTTTTATAATTTTGGCAAGATATCTTTTTTTCCCTAACTCTTTCACTAATTTAATAATTACTTTATTTCCTGGAACACAATTTTTTAAAGATTCTTTATCTATTTTTAATTCTAAATCTAACTTTTTTTCATCCAGTTTTACTTCTAGTCCTTTTTTGGTTTCAATAACCTCGCCTACTAAATTGTGTAATTCTCTTTTAATTATGCGAATAATATGTCCTTCTGGTTTGACTCCTTTTCTTGTTACCTCAGCTAAAACAATATCATCTTGAATCGCTCCATTCATGTCTTCCTTACTAATATATAAATCATCTTCTTTATTTAAAATGACAAAGCCAAAACCTTTTTTGTTTGCTGAAAATTTACCAATTTTTAAGTTAGGGCAATTTTTTAAAAGAATATATTTATCTTTCTTAGTTTTGAAAACTACATATTCGTTTACTAATTCATCTAAAGTATCTGATAAGTCTTTTAGTTCTTCAGCAGTTGTTAAATTTAACATATCATTGATGGTAATTAAATCATTTGCTTCATAAACATTTTCTAAGATTTTTAATACTTGCTCCTTCATTATTATCACCTAATATTATTATAGCGTTTTCTTTATTCGCTTACAAGGATAGGTGAAAAACTTTACAAAAAGAAAAAAAGTAGTCTTTAAGACTACTCGATAATTACATTAAAAATAATACTAATGAAATAATAATGAATGCTGTGCCTAGAACAGCTGTTAAACGCGTGATAAATAATTCCATGCCACGTTCTTTAACAACTCCAAATAATCTTTCATTTCCACCAGTTATAATTTGACCAGCATCACTTGCTTTATTTCCTTGTAATAATACTAACACAATTAATAATACTGATATGATTAATAAAATTGTTTCTAAAATTTCTGCCATTTTATTGCCTCCAATTCGTATCTAATTTACCATAAAATATAGGAAATGGCAAGATTATATTTTTCTAATAAGATTTATTCCTTCTTTAAATCCACATGGATTCGTGCAATTATAACCTGATAAGCAACGAGCTCCTACATTCATTTTTTCTAAATCGGATAAGACGGGTAGTAACCGACTATCTTTTTCTTCTTTTAAGGCCTTAATATATCTTTCTAATGTCGATTTGCATTGCATAGAAGTTTCTAATTGAGCAGTTGAACAAAGTCTTTCTTGCAATTTTAAAATAAAATTCTCATAAGTACCTGTTTCATTTACATTTACCAAAGTTCCTTGTGGAATATTTTTTAAAGAATGCAAATAACTCATATCATTTAACCAGGCATTTTTTAATTTTTCATTCTCAGAGATAATCGTTGGAATATAAAAACTTTCAATTTCTGGATAGGATATACTATAATTTAAAGTTCTATGACGTTGTTGTTGTGCAACTTCTGAAAATGTAGCTTGATAATTTGTACTATACGCTCTTCCAAATTGTTCTGGATAATCATTATTTTCAACAATTAAGCTAAATTTTCGATTGCGATAATCTTTTATATCTTTAGTAATAAACCCTGTTTTTTCCAATTCTCTTGCAAAAATTTCAACACTTGGTTTTATAGCTTCTATTAATTTATTTTTACTTGTATCTTCTAATAATTTTAAGCAAAAATCATAAATATAATTTAACTGTCTAAATGAGGTTGTATACTCAAATTTAGTTGGTGTTAACACTGAAATGAAATAACGTGCATTTTCCATAGCTAATTTATGAATCTTTTTATCATCTAAAAATTTTTCATTTGGATAAATTCTTTTTATTTCTTGTTCTAGAAGACTTATCCATTTTTCATAGATAACTAATTCTTCTTCTGTTGGCATCATTTTCGTATAACGAGCAGACTTTTCACTTGTATTATATTCATGCTCATTATTTAATAACATCGCGAGCAATTTAGGTACTCCTGATATATATAAGGAAATATGTCCATGTCCAAAGACACTATGATGATTGTTTAATTTGTTTCCTTTAATTCTATTTTCTGTTCTTTGGTAATCTTCCTTAATGATTTCTTCCCAGTCTTTTTGAGTGTAGCAGATATTAGCGCTATGCCCACCCGTTAATTCTAAATCTTCTTTTGTTGTTTTTTTAATAACTTCTTCGTCTGTTGAAGTAACAGCTACTACTTCTACTTTCATATTCTTCCTACTCCTTCTACTACCCTTTTTATCTCTCTTAAAACTATTCTATCATTATCTTTTTAAAATAAAAAGTAGAAACAAAATTCATTTTTCTACTTTTCTAAACTTTCTTGCAAAATTTTATATACTTCTTCTCTTCCCTTTTTGGTAGTTGAAGAAAATCTTATAAAATTTGAGTCTTCTATTTTTAACGTTTCCTTTATTAGTTTATCTTGTTTTGCTCTTCCAGAAGCTCCAACTTTATCATATTTTGTAGCGATTATCGTAATTGGGATGTTGTAATATTTCAAAAAATTATACATTAAGACATCATCTTCAGTTGGTTTATGGCGATAGTCAATAAGCATGAAGACATGAGAAAGATTTTCTCTCTTTTTTAAATATTCTTCAATCATTAATCCGATTTTTTTATCACTTTCTTTGGATAGTTTTGTATATCCGTATCCTGGTACATCCACTAGAAAGAAACGTTCATTTACTAAATAGAAATTTAATGTTTGAGTTTTTCCTGGTTTACTTGAAGTTCTTGCAAAATTTTTACGACATATTATTGCATTGATAAAACTAGATTTTCCTACATTGCTTCTTCCAACTAATAAAAATTCAGGTAATACTTCTTTGGGATACTGACTTTCTCTAATCGCGATATTTTTTAATTCTACGGATTCAATTTTCATTTTCATCACCTATTGCTGTTATTATATGATACTTTTTTTCTTTTTGCAAATTTTCATCTCATTTTTCTTCTGGAATAAAATATTCATATGGAACTTCTTTACCAATTTTAACAGGTAATTTTACTAAGAATTCATATAATGGTTTATTTTTAGGATTATAGTCTGGAATATTCTCCCAATAATACTTAACGTTTACTGCGCAATCATATTGTCCCCAACCTCGAATTAAATTCATGTCATGTTTTTCACAATATTCATATTCAATTTCATATATTTTATAATATTCATAATTTAATTCTTTTTTTTGAATAAATTGATATACACCTTGTTTATCAAAAGCAAATAAGGATTGATAGCGTGAAAGTTTTTCAGGATAATGCAATCTTCTTTCATATTCAAAAATAATATCTAATCCCATACTAAAATTATTTATGGTTTCTAAAAAATATCTACGTCCATGAAATGATAATCCTTCTGGATAAATATTGTTTATTAAATTCTCGCACTCTTTTAAAAGATGTGGTTGTCTAATTTGAATATCTTTTATAGGTTCAATTTCGTCGTTTTCTTTTAAATGACCTGCACGATCTATGTGATATAATTTTATTTTCATATTTCCACCTCTTCAATTCTATTTGTTTATGTTTTTCATAATTAAAAAGATACATATTATTCAATCTCTATTTCTATGTATCTTTCTTTATTTTTTTATAAATTTTCCATAAAGTCAATTGCTCTATTTTTTGTTAAAACAGCATTCATGCAATTTAAAATACCACATAAAATTAAGAATGAACCAGCTACTTGAGTGATAGCTAAATTACTGAATGGATTTATAAATATCAATATACTCATAAATATTTCTAATATAGAAGAAACTAAAAGCAATAGCCAACTTTTTTCATTGATTTTCTTTAAACGTAAAGATAAATCGATTTTATTTATAGCCAAGTATAAAACCCAAATTCCTAAGAAAATTGTAATGACTTGACTAAATACAAATGGATTTAAAAGTGTTAGAATTCCTAGAATTATGGCAAGAATTCCATAGATTAAATGAAATCTAAATAAAGGAAGTTGAGCTCTTTTAAAGTAACTATAGATATTTAGAATTCCTGAAGCAATTATACTCAAACCAAATAGCACTCCTAGTACGGTAACACTTAAGCCTGGCCATAGTAAGAATATCACACCAAGTAAAATCATAATACAAGAAATTCCTATTTCAATCCACATGATTTTTCTAAATAGTCGGTCAATATCTGTCAATAATCTTTTTGTTCTTTTTCTAAAAAATTTGCTTAAAAACTCATTTTCTTCATTATTTTTTTTCTTTTTTGAATGAACTCTTTTATCATTGTACAATTTAATCACTCCTTTTTTGCTTAACAATTATATTATACCATGTTTTTTTAATTTATAATGGTTATTTTGTCTTTTTCAATACATATTGTTTCCCTATTAAATAAGGATTATGCCATTTATAGCAATCTATTTGATTTGTACTTGAATGATAGAATGGACATTTTGACTGAACACAATTTGTACAAGTTTTTGTTTCGACGGCATCTTTATAATGTATTCTCTCTTCATATTTCATATTATTATATACGTTTTCATAGTAACTTGCAGATGGACTGTATGCATAAGTTGGGATTGAAGAAAGCTCTGAAACAAACATTTTTAATACACCTATAGTAATTTCAATTTCTGGCTGTTTTTTTGTTTCTTCATGTAATTCTGCTTCTTTTAAAATATTTAAAACTACTCTTTGAATTGTTTTATCCTCAATCTTTGGAATTAGTGAAAGCAAAAAACTTTTTTTAATTAGAATTGTATCTTGTTCTGTTAATGCTTCTAACCATTTATCTTCTTTCTTTTTCATAATACCTCCGTTTAATGGAATATATTCTAACACTTTTTTCTATTTTTGAACACAAAAAAACAAGCTGCCTGTCAAAACAACTCGCCTTTTAGTGGTAAATGAAGCACAACTCATATTGACAGATACAAGTCATCACTTCTTATCAAGATCCACATTGCATGCAACACTTAATAGCTTGATAATCGATAGAGAATGACTATTTATCGCTTCACGCAATTAAATATCATTCACGTCGTGAGTACACTGCCTCACAAGAACAGCAAATTTAATCAGAATATAATTTAATATATCTCTGAAATAGCGAGGCCGTTCTTTATTTTTTCTATCTCTATTAAGTGATTAAATCATAACACTTTTTTTCGACAAAATCAAGTACTTTTTGACATTTTTTTTATTCATTGTTACAGTTTTGTGAGACACACAGAAAAAGAGTGAAAAATTAGAGTTTCACCT
>CAMLWN010000041.1 GCA_946490195.1 uncultured Mycoplasmatota bacterium | reverse complement strand
TTGAACGTAAATGGTATGTTATTGATGCTAGTGGTATTTCTTTAGGTCGTGTTGCAAGTAAAGCTGCTACAATTTTACGTGGAAAACATAAACCTACTTATACTCCTAGTGTTGATTGTGGAGATTATGTAATTATTATCAATGCTGAAAAAGTTAAGTTAACTGGAAATAAACTAGAAGATAAGATGTATTATAATCATTCTGGTTATCCAGGAGGACTTAGAGAACGTAATGCAAAAGAAATGATTCAAAATTATCCTGAAGAAATGATGGAAAGAGCTGTTAAGGGAATGCTTCCTCATGGACGCCTTGGCAGACAAATGGGTAAAAAGTTGTTTGTGTATCGAGGAACTGACCATAAACATCAAGCACAAAAACCTATAGAATTAAAGGTAATGTAAGGAGGACGTTATGGCAAAACAAAGTTGGAAAGCTACAGGTAGAAGAAAAAGAGCTGTTGCTCAAGTTACATTAACAAGTGGTACTGGAAATATTACTGTAAATGGCGTTGATGTAAATGAATATATGCCTGATAAAATTTTAGTTTTAGATTTAAAACAACCATTAACTTTAACAAATAATGAGAATCGTTTCGATATTGAAGTTACTGTTAAAGGTGGCGGATATGCTGGACAAGCTGGTGCAATTCGTTTAGGAATTACTAGAGCATTACTTTTATTTGATGCAAATACTGATCAAACTGTTGATACAGCATATCGTAAAATTTTGAAACCTGCTGGAATGATTACAAGAGATCCACGAGTTAAAGAACGTAAGAAATATGGTCTTAGAAAAGCTCGTCGTGCTCCACAATTTAGTAAACGTTAATATATTTTCTATAAATCTCATAGACATTATGTTTATGAGATTTTTTTTGATTAATAAATTATTTACCTTCATAATCTAGCAAAACACTTGTTGACACGCGTTTTACTAGATGCTATAATTGATCTGGAAAGGAGGAAAGATGGCAGTTGTAAGGGTGGTGTTGAAGGCTCTTGAAAAAGATGGGTGGATATTTATTCGCCAGAAAGGTTCACATGCTATTTATAAAAAAACGGAAAGACCTGCCCTGTACCTATTCATAAAGGAGATATTCCAAAAGGTACATTATTAAATATTATGAAAATCACGGGAATTAAATTGTAATTTCTGTGGTTATTGGAAAATGAACTGTCATTTTACGTAAATATGAAAAAATATTTTTATCCGGCAATTTTTTCAAAGGAAGGCAATTCATATAGTGTGAAATTTTTGGATTTTGAAAATATTTTTACATTTGGTGATAGTTTTGATGATGCATATTATATGGCACAGGATGCTTTGTATGCTATGTTACCGGAATATAAAGATAAACTTCCAACTCCAACTTTTGATTATATGAAAATCAAAGTAAAACCAAATGAATTTATTAGTATGGTTTTATTAGATCCAATTGAACATGAGAAGAAAATATCTTCTAAATCCGTAAATACTACAGTTACTATGCCAGAATGGTTAAAAAATTTGGCAGATACTAAGGGTATTAATTTTTCTAAATTGTTACAAGATAGTATCAAAAAAGAATTAAATTTATTTTAATTTTAAAATTATTTATACAACTGTTATTTTTTCTTATATTGAGTTCCCTAAATGGAACTTTTTTGTTTTAAAAATTAATTTTTAAATTTTATATGAATATATTTTATTATGAAGAATTATATGTGTTTACTTTTGTTTTGTATATTTGCTTGTTTTTTTGCTTTTGAGCCTGTTGGAGCAAACTTTCCTTTATCAGGACGAATTTTTGTCATTGATGCTGGACATGGTGGAGTTGACCCTGGTACTGTTGTAGGTTCCATTTATGAAAAAGATATTAACTTAGATATTAGCTTAGCTTTGAGAGATGAACTTACAAAATTGGGTGCTATTGTTTATATGACTAGAGAAGGGGATTATGATTTAGGTACACCTAAGGCTACTTATCGGAAAAAAAGTGATTTTGATCATAGAATATCTTATATTAATAAAAGCAATGCTGATTATTATGTATCTATTCATTTGAATTATTTAAGTGATGCAAGTTATTCAGGCGTTCAGGTTTTTTATTCATCCGTAAATGAAAAAAATGAAGGGTTAGCTTCATCTATTCAAAGTTATATGAATGAAAAATTGAGAACAAGTCGAGAAATTAAAAAAATTTCAAATTCTATATATATGTATTCTAAGCTTACAGTTCCTGGTATTTTAGTAGAGTGTGGATTTCTTTCTAATTATCAAGAAAGAATGTTGTTACAAGATGAATCATATATTCATACTTTTGCAAAGTATTTAGCAGAAAGTTTTGTTAGTATTTAAAGTATATATTTGTAAGTTTTCTTGATACCGGTAAACCAGTGGTGTAAGAGTTGTCTCCTATAATTGTTAAGAGTTCTTTTTTTGAAATTTTTCTTTTAAAGTATTCATCTATTTTTGTTATGATATAACATGCTTCTTGTAATGATTTTTCAAAAAGTTCTAAAAAAGAGTCATTTTTTCTAATACTTTTATCAGCTGGATAAATCCAAATTTCATGATTTTCATTTAAATATTCTAAATATATTTTTGGAATATAAAAGCTTAAATATTCATATTTTCGAGGACTATTTTTCATTAAACAATCTTTTATTTTATATAACTGCTTTTTAATTCCTAGTGTATCAGTTACAAAATATTTTACTAAAAAATTTCCAGTAGATGTGCTTTTTTCGTAAATGTTACCCATGTTGGCTGTTTGAAATGTATTTAGAAAAGTATAATCTATAGTATTTTTTACTTGTTTAGAAAATTTTGCTGTTGGAAGTAATATATCAGCTAATTTGGCACTTTTTAGTTCTTTTCCTGTATATTTTTGGTACATATAGGCATCAATATTTACTTCCATTTTTTCGTGTAATCCTCGATATTTTAAGTTAACGGAAGGTACACCTGTATAGTAAATAACAAATGGATGGCAGTGATAATCTAAAACGTAATGGCAAATACTGCCGTATAAATAACTTAGACAATCTTTGTTTTTTTCAAGTTGATTATTTGTGATGTATTCAAGAATGTTTTCAAAATATGATGCCACTTTTTCTTGTTGGGCAAGATGACCTAATTCTCGAATTTTTTTCCCTTGCCAAGGTGTTAGGAACTTGTAATAAAAAAGATTATCAAAGCTTTGCGCGAATACATAAAAAATATCATCCGTTATTTCGTTTTGAATTTTTTTAGGTAACTGTTTTTTTACTTCTTTTGCAAAAATATGGTGAGTTACTATTGATGGCATGTTTCCTCCTTTGTTTTCATTTTAGCATAAATAGGGTAAACTTCATAATTTTTTCACATTTATCTAACATAATTGTCAAGAAATCTGACTACAATAATCCTGTACTTTGTGATATAATGTTTTAAGATATGGGGTGCTAGTATGGTTAAGACTTTTAAAACACTCGATGAGCAGCTTAAAATATTACAAGGTAAAGGTCTTATAATATCTGATCCAGAAGAAACAAAAGATATTTTGCTTAGAGAGAATTATTTTTTTGTTAGCGGGTATCGATTGCTTTTTATGGAAAGTGTTACAAATAAGCTTTTTTTGCCGGGAACAACTTTTGAAGAATTATATGCTGTTTTTCAATTTGATCGACATATACGAAATATTATTTTTAAAAATTTACTGATTATTGAAAACAACATTAAAAGTATTACTGCATACAATCTATCTGGTAAATATGGTATTCATGAAGATGAATATTTGAATCCTAAGAATTTTGTGAATGACCGAAAAAGAAAAAAGCAAGTAGATGATTTGCTTAGAAAAATGAAAAGACAAATACGTATTAATGGTGGTCAACATCAAGCAACATTGCATTATATTGAAAAGTATGGATATGTTCCTTTGTGGATTGCCGTTAAGGTTTTGTCTTTTGGAATTGTTAGTGAGCTTTATCAAATTTTAAAACCAGAGGATCAGATAAATATTGCAAAAGATTTTCATGTAGATCGAGAACAATTGCTTGTATATTTTCCTATTTTAGCGAATTTTCGTAATTTATGTGCTCATGAAGATATTTTATATGAGCACAAAGCTCAACGAAGTATTGAAGATACGAAGTATCATGAGCTATTAGAGATTCCTAAGGTTAATGATGAGTATATTTATGGAAAAAATGATTTGTTCGCAGTGGTAATTATTTTGAAACAATTATTACGAAGAGATGATTTTTTCTTATTTATGAGTGAATTTGAATATGAAATTCAAATTTTAGCCGATCGTTTGAAAACTATTACAATTGAAAAAGTTTTAGATCGAATGGGTTTTCCAATTAATTATGGAGAGATGGTGAGATTGTAGTGAAAACAAATTCAGAGAAAAAAATCAAAGAAAATACAGGTGGCAAGTATTTTTTAATCGGTGTAGTTATGTTTTTTGTTGGAGCAATTAGCTTATATGCTGTTATGTATTTTTTTCCAGCTCCTTTTGTAAAGACAATTACTGAAGAAACAAGGAATGTTAATATTACAGATACAGGTATAGCTGATGCTGTTGAAAAGATTTATGATGCAGTTGTTGTTGTCAAAACTTATAAAAGCCAACAACTTTATGCAACAGGAACAGGCTTTGTTTATAAAAGAGATGATAATAAGGCTTATATTTTAACGAATAACCATGTTATTGAGTCTGGAGATGCAATATATGTAGAATTTACAGATGGAAGACAAATTGAAACTTCTGTAGAAGGAAAAGATACGTATTCTGATATTGCTGTACTTTCTTTAGATGCTGATGAGGTGTCTGTAGTTGCTGAGATGGGAAGTAGTGAAGATGCAAGAGTAGGAGATACGGTATTTACTGTTGGTGCTCCAATAAATTCTGATGCTTATTCTGGAACAGTTACAAGAGGTATTCTTTCCGGAAAGAATAGATTGGTTGGTGTTTCTACTCAAAATTCTAATGTTTCAGATATTATGATGAGTGTATTACAAACAGATGCTGCCATTAATTCAGGAAATTCTGGAGGACCACTTGTTAATGCAAATGGTGAGGTTATTGGTATTACTTCATTAAAACTTTCATCTAGTGGCTTATCTAGTAATGCAAGTATTGAGGGTATGGGTTTTGCAATTCCTATTGAAACTGCTTTAAGTTATGCTGAAAAATTAGAAAATGGTGAAACTATTGAACGTCCTTCACTTGGAATAACTATGAGAAATTTAGCTGCCGCTATGTCGTATTATTATCCAGCATTAAATAATATTGGAGTTGATTCTGGAGTTTATGTTGAAAGTGTAACTGAAGGTAGCCCAGCTGCCGATGGTGGTATTGAAACCGGAGATGTTATCACAGCTGTTGATGATAAAGAAGTTACTGATTTAGCATATTTAAGATATCTTTTATATAATCATAGTGTAGGCGATACAATGAAAGTTACGGTTTATCGTGATGGAGATTATCGAGATTTAACGATTCATTTAGATCAAAAAGCAAGCTAGTTATTTAGCTTGCTTTTGCCATTTACGAACGATTTTTAAGTTGACGTTTGTTTTTGCGGATAAATATGGTGTTATGCTTGATGAATCTACATAAATTTGATTTTCTTCTAAAGGAATAGTTGTTAATAAAGCACTTTTTGGTGTGAAGGGAATTTTATGATTTATTCTTAATGTTAAAAGCCAATTTAATTGTTCTAAATCTATGTAATGATTATCAAATGTTTTTAGTAGAACGGCATGCCTTTTGTATAATGTGCTTTCTTTTTTTATGTGACCTAGACCTGGAATAAATCTCCCATCTTCATATGTACTTTCTTTATCTATTTCTACATCATACTTTGTTATTTTATATAAATCTCCAAAAAATATTTTTTTTGAATCCATAAAAAAGCTCCTTTCTGTAATTATATGGGGTTTTATTATATCATATTCTAGACTTCTTGTTCTAAATATTTTTGTATTGCAGAAGCAATCCCTTTTGCATAACCTGTTCGGTTATTTAGGACATTTAAAAGATTTTCGTAATTATCCATATATCCTAATTCAAATAAATAAGGTTCAGCTGTATTATTGGAATTGTAATGTTCATTTTTTGGGTAGTCTGGTTTATAAATTCCATCTTGAGCTGCGTGAGTAGATATACCGCCGACTTCTCTAATATAATAGTAATAAATCATGTCAGTTGTCCAGAATCCTAAATCATCACCAATTTCTTCTAAGGTAAAGAATCTTTGATAAATTCCATCAGCAATATTGTATTCTTGTTTTGGCGAAGTTGTAGTATTTGCATTTTGAGTAATTTCATTAACAAAAATTTCAGCTAAATCTAAGTTAGTATCATTTGCTATATAAAGTTCTAATCCTTTTAAATAACTTGTTCCGCCCATTCCTGATGAATTATGATGAATAGCTAAACTAAATTTTGATTTAGTATCATTTGCTAAAGTTGCACTTCCATTTTTTTCGTAGATGTATACTTCATCTTCAGGGTCATCCCTAGTCATCGCGACTTTATAACCCATTTCTTCTAAAATTCTTTTTAATTCTAAGGATACTTCTAGATTTAAATCACTTTCGTGTATGGTGGTTCCAGTATAGCAACCGTAGTAGTAATCCGGAGTACTTCCGTCACTACAAGCAGTCATTCCACCGTCAACTGCATCATGTCCAGGGTCAATAGTTATGTCATAAACGTCATCAGGTAATGTTGTTTCTTTAATAGTAAATCTTAATGTAGGAATTTCTTCGTAAGTATTCCACTCAATATCAATTTTGTTATTTTTACCGTCTTTAGTTAAAGTATAATATTCTAAGTCTTCATATTCTGTTTTGTTTTGAACAGAATAATATTTTTTGATTTCATTGTTTTCTTCGTCATGATTTATTGTTTCGATAACTAAATAGTATTCACCTTTTGGCAAGTTTTCTAATACGATTCCTTCATTGATATATTCGCTTGTAATGAACGAATATGTGTTATTTTCTTCTTCAGTAAGCTTCCAGTTAATATTAATATTATCTGTTCCATTGGTAAGTTTTAAAGAAACTTCTTCAACTTCTTCAGGTAAAGTAAATGTTCCTTCCATATTCATATGTATTCCATAAATTGCATATTTATCAATATCGACGTATGCTGTTGTTTCTATTGTTTCTAAAAAGCTTTTTTGGGGTTCTTTGTTAAAAAATAATGTGTATCCAAAATAAATAATACCAATAATTAAAGCTGTGAAACATAAAGTTAATGTATATGTCAAGATTTTTCTTTTTAATTTTTTTCTTTTTTTCATAACAAGTTTCATTCCTTTCACTTTGTTCAAGGCACACATAGGAATGAGAACCTTGAACTAAATTTATTTTTCTATATAATAACAGTCATGAAGGAGTGTGTACTACAAAGCACGGTAGGAGGAGTTGCAGACTTCCTGTAACT
>CAMLWN010000040.1 GCA_946490195.1 uncultured Mycoplasmatota bacterium | reverse complement strand
ATAGAGATAGACGTGCTAAAAAACGTGATTTCCGTAAATTATGGATTACACGTATCAACGCAGCATGCCGTGAAAATGAAATTAGCTATTCAAAATTCATCAATGGCTTAAATATTGCTGGTGTAACAATTAACCGTAAGATGCTTTCTGAACTTGCAATCGACAATAAAGAAGCTTTCAAAGATTTAGTAACTATTGCAAAAGATGCTTTAAAAAGTGGAAAAAAAGTAGAAGTTAAAGAAGAAAAAAAATCAGAAACTAAAGTAGAAAAAACTGAGAACGATTATAGCAAAATGACTTTAACTGAATTAAAAAATTTAGCTAAAGAACAAGGTATTAAAGGTTATTCTACAATGAAAAAAGACGAATTATTAGCAAATTTAAAGTAAGCTATTAGACTATTTCTAATAGTTTTTTTATTTCATGAAAAATAGAAAGCTTTTCAATAAGTATTTTTTAGAGTATAATTTTTCTTAAGAAAGAAGTAGATAGTATGATTATAAAAGGAATTCAAAAAGTAACGCTTTTAGATTATCCTGGAAAAATTGCTTGTACGATATTTACAGGAGGTTGTAATTTTCGTTGCCCATTTTGTCAAAATGCTTCATTAGTGACACACCTAGATAATGAAAAAATAGAAGAAACAGAAATAATTGAATTTTTAAAATCAAGAGTTGACAAGCTAGATGCAGTTTGTATTTCTGGTGGAGAACCATGTATTCAAAAGGATTTAAAAGAATTTTGCCAAAAAATAAAAAGTTTAGGTTTTTTAATTAAACTAGACACAAACGGTTGCTTTCCAGAAAAAATAAAAGAATTACTGGATGAGCATCTTTTGGATTATATTGCAATGGATATTAAAAATAGTGAAGCAAAATATAACATAACCGCGGGTATAAATATAGATTTAGATAAAATAAAACAATCTATTGCTCTAATAAAAGAATCCAATATAGAGCATGAATTTCGAACAACAGTTGTGCGGGAATTTCACGAGGTAGAAGATCTTCTACATATTGTGAAATGGGTTAGTCCATCTAAACTTTATTTGCAACAATTTCGAGATAGTGAAGATGTTATAAAAAAAGGATTGCATGCTCATAGTGAAGAAAATTTAAGAAAAATGTATGAAGAATGTTTGAAAATTTCTTCAAATGTTTACTTGCGTGGAATCTGATTTTACATGTTCGATTTACATCTGCTTGAAATAAAAAAAGTCTTTAAAATAAGGCTTTTTTTATGCATTTTAAAAAAAGAAATTATCTGTTGCAAAAATCACACCAAGAGCAAAATAAAGTTTGTTATAATGAGCATGGTAAAAGGTAGGAGGAAAAATTATGTATCGAGTTAAAAAACGTGATGGCAAAATTGTGCGTTTTGACATCAAAAAAATATCAGAGGCAATGGAAAAAGCTTTTGATTCAGTAAATAGAGAAACATGCGACAGTGTGTTAGATTTACTTGCACTTAAAGTAACAGCAGATTTTGAAGAGAAAATCAAAGATAGTATCATTGGGGTGGAAGACATTCAAGATAGTGTTGAAAAAGTTCTTTCAGATGCTGGGTATGCAGATGTTGCTAAATCCTATATTTTGTATCGTAAAGAAAGAGAAAGACTTCGTAATGTCAAAAATACAATGATCGATTATAAAAAAATTGTAGATAGCTATGTTAAAGTTGAAGATTGGCGAGTAAAAGAAAATTCAACAGTTACTTATTCAGTCGGCGGATTAATATTAAGCGAAGCTGGAGCAGTTACTGCAAATTATTGGTTAAGTGAAGTATATGATGAAGAGATTGCTAAGGCTCATCGAAATGCAGACATCCATATTCATGATTTATCCATGTTAACAGGATACTGTGCAGGATGGAGCTTAAAACAACTTATTCAAGAAGGATTAGGTGGAATAGAAGGAAAAATCACTTCAAGTCCAGCAAAACATCTTTCAACTTTATGTAATCAAATGGTAAACTTTTTAGGAATTATGCAAAATGAATGGGCTGGTGCTCAAGCATTCTCATCTTTTGATACCTACTTAGCACCATTTGTAAAAGTAGATAATTTATCATATTATGAAGTGAAACAATGCATCCAATCTTTTGTTTATGGAGTAAATACTCCAAGCCGTTGGGGAACGCAAGCTCCATTTACCAATATCACTTTAGACTGGACTGTTCCAAATGACTTAGCCGAACTACCAGCTATCGTTGGTGGTAAAGAAATGGATTTTAAATATAAAGATTGTAAAAAAGAAATGGATATGGTTAATAAAGCATTCTTGGAAATTATGATAGAAGGAGATGCAAATGGTAGAGGATTCCAATATCCAATTCCAACATATTCAATTACGAAAGATTTTGATTGGAGCGATACGGAAAACAATCGATTATTATTTGAAATGACCAGTAAATATGGTACTCCATACTTCTCAAATTATATTAACAGCGATATGGAGCCAAGTGATGTAAGAAGTATGTGTTGTCGTCTTCGTCTAGACCTAAGAGAATTAAGAAAAAAATCAGGTGGGTACTTTGGTAGTGGAGAATCAACAGGAAGTGTTGGTGTTGTAACAATTAACATGCCAAAAATTGCTTACTTAGCAAAAGATGAACAAGATTTTTATGAAAAATTAGACAATTTAATGGATATTGCAGCTCGAAGTTTAAAAACAAAAAGAACAGTTATTTCAAGTCTTTTGGAAGAAGGATTATATCCATATACAAAAAGATATTTAGGCTCTTTTGATAATCATTTCTCAACCATAGGTTTAGTTGGAATGAATGAAGCAGGATTAAATGCTTGTTGGTTAAAAAAAGATTTAACCCATGAAGAAACACAAAAATTTACTATTGATGTTTTAAATCATATGCGAGAAAGATTAAGCGATTATCAAGAAAAATATGGAGACTTATATAACTTAGAAGCTACTCCAGCGGAATCAACATCTTATCGTTTTGCTAAACATGATAAAGAAAAATTTCCAGATATTATCACAGCAAATGAAAATGGCACGCCATATTATACGAATAGTTCTCACTTACCAGTTGGATATACAGAAGATGTATTTAAAGCATTAGATATCCAAGATAAATTGCAAACACTTTATACATCAGGTACTGTATTCCATGTTTTCCTAGGAGAAAAACTTCCAAGCTGGCAAAGTGCAGCAGCATTAGTTAGAAAAATAGCCGAAAACTATGCTTTACCATATT
This sequence comes from uncultured Mycoplasmatota bacterium, assembly GCA_946490195.1. Classification (GTDB taxonomy): domain Bacteria; phylum Bacillota_I; class Bacilli_A; order RF39; family UBA660; genus Ventrenecus. The sequence goes on along the minus strand of CAMLWN010000040.1, from coordinate 4,274 downwards.
ATACCCTTTCTCCAACGTATTCAATTTGTAGAGAACACGGCTATTTAGCTGGAGAGCAAGAAAAATGTCCTATTTGTGGTGAACCAGCTGAAATTTATAGTCGAATCACTGGCTACTATCGTCCTGTAAAAAATTGGAATGATGGTAAAAGTCAAGAATTTAAAGACCGTGTAACATATACTGTTGATGGAAGTTTTAATGAAGTATGCAAAAAGGAGAGTAAAAAAGAGTCAAAAAAAGACCAAAAAGCGAATACCAAAGCAATGCTTTTTGTAACAAAAACTTGCCCAAACTGTAAGCTTGCAAAAAGAGCTTTAGATGAAGCAAAAATTCCTTACGATGTAATTGATGCGGAAGAAAATGAATCGCTCGTTAAGGAATTAGAAATTACTCAAGCTCCAACTTTAATTACCAAAGAAGGTGAAAAAATAGCGAATGCTTCTAATATAACAAAATATGCCGAAGAAAGTGGAGTGACTGCATGATTTACGACATAATTATTATTGGCGGTGGACCTGCAGGATTATCGGCAGCCATCTACGCTTCACGTGCATTAAAAAAAACCTTAATTATTGAAAAAAGTGTATTTGGTGGTCAAATTACTCAAGCATCTAAAGTGGAAAACTACCCTGGATTCGAAGAAATTTCAGGTATGGACCTAGGTGAGAAAATGGCGGATCAAGCTAAAAAGCTAGGAGTAGAAAATGTTTATGGTGAGGTAACTCAAATAAAGAAAAACGAAGAAAATTTTACTGTAACAGTAGGTCAAAAAGAATATCTGGGTAAAGTTGTCATTTACGCTACTGGAGCAAGTCCAAGAAAACTTCAGGTAGATAATGAAGTGAAACTTCTAGGATCAGGAATTAGTTACTGTGCTACTTGCGATGGTGCATTCTTTAAAGGAAAAAAAGTTTGTGTTATTGGTGGTGGGAATACCGCAATAGATGATGCGCTTTATCTAGCCAATCTTTGTAAAAAAGTGTATGTAATTCATCGTCGTGATTCTTTTAGAGGAGAACCAGTTAAAGTAAGTCTTTTAAAAGAAAAAGAAAATGTGGAATTTATCTTAAATGCTACGGTAAAAAGCGTTGATGGAGAAAATTTTGTCGAAAGCATAACCTTATTGGAAAATATGCAAGAAAGAAAAATAAAAGTGGATGGCGTATTTGTAGCAATAGGGAATATTCCTAATACAAAATTATTAGAAGATTTTGTCCCGCTTACACCAAATGGATACATTATAACTAACTATGATTTAGAAACTTCAGTTACAGGCTTCTATGCTGCTGGAGATGTTCGTGAAAAAAAAGTAAGACAATTAACTACTGCAACTAACGATGGAACAATTGCGGCGATAATGGCCTGTGAATATCTAAATACATTAAACTAAGCCTAAAAAGCTTAGTTTTAAAATTATAAAAAATACCAAAATTTCAAAAATTTGACAAAAATTATAAATTATGTATAATAAAAGGACTCAGAGGGGAATTGATATGATGGAAAAACAAGATTTTATGAATAATAATGAGGCATATATTGAATATATAGACGAATTATTAAAAGATAATCAACAAGAAGATGCTGTTTTTTGGTTAGAACAATTACAAGAAATTTTAAAAAAAGGAATTTTATCAGACACAGATAATGTTTATCAAGAATATGCAATATGTAAAGAAGATGAAGAACTATTTAGACACTTTATAAATGAATTAGAGGTTTATTTAGAAAGAAAATACAAAGATATTAATCTTGCCGAAGAACAGATTTCAAATTTTCAGCAACTTAATTTTAATAGTCAAGATTTAATAGAAGTAGATGAAAATATAAAAAATCTAAAAAATGATTTAAGCAATGAAAATTTATATTCTAAAAAAGAAAGAAAAGAAATAGATAAATTGATAAAAAAACTGGAGCAAATAAAAGCTATCATTTCACCTCTTTATACTTCAGAAAATAAAGAGGAAAAAGGAATACATGTAATTAGAAATTTATCTAAAAAAGAACAACGAAAAATTTGTGATGCTTTAGAAGATGATAATAAAATAAAATCTTTTTTAGAAAACTTTATCTGGAATATGAAAGAAAAAACAAAAGCGAAAAAGGAAAAATTTCAAAGTATAAAAAGTATAAAAAGTATAATAAAAAAACCTTTTTCAAAAAAGAATTTCAATATTTTGGATAAATTAAAACAGAAAACAAAGAAAAGAGTAATTTCGAAAGATTTACCGGATTATTTGACTTTTAAAAATTATATGTTGACACAGGAATTATTAAAAAAGAAAAAAAATGAAATTACCAATAAGGAACTAAAAAAATATGCTAATCAAATTCACAAAATTGATAAAAAATATGATCAGATATTACAAGGAAATAAACCTAATGAAGTTTTAAGTGACATAAATAATGTCTCAGCAATGCATGCAAAGAGGTCTAGTGAAAATGCTAGGGAATTGTTAAAGTATAATGCTGATGGATACCTAGATGGCCAAAGTTACTTAGATTATATAGAAAATTTAAAAAATAATGATTCTATTACTGAAGAAACAAAAGATTTTGTGGAATCAAAATTTGATGAACTTTATAGTAGAAACTTAACTTTTAAAGAATGCATGGAAAAATTACCTGAGAACATAAAAAATGCTAAAAATGGATATCGTAAGGTAATGAGAAAAATGGTCGTTACTGGAACAAGTATTTCTTTAGGAGTAGCATTATTTGCTTCTGCTTTACTTCCAAATTTTTCAAAACCAAAAACACAAACACCTTCTATTTCTCAAACAACGCAATCAACAGATCAAACTATTGAAGAACCTTCAATTCCAGAAAGTGAGAGCGAAATAGAAATAATTAATACTCCATCTGAAACAATTGCTGAAGAAAATAAAGAACAAACAGAAATCCAAAATGAAAATGATTCAGATAAAAAGATCGAGATTAGCTTAGATGAGTATTTGGAAAATACAGTAAATAAAGAAGAACTTGAAAAGATTAAATCTGCGTTAACAAAAGTTCAAGAAAAAATAAATCAGAATACTACAAAAGTTGAAGAAGTGATCAATGTAGGAGATTATGTTGAAATAGAAGCAAATGCACCTATATATGATGATATATATTCCCTAGCGTATGACCAAAATGCAAAAACATCTTTATATCAAGATCAAGAAGTACGAGTTGTAGAATCGATTATCTTTCAATCAGAAACCGGAGAAATTATTGAAGAACAAAACATGGAAAATTATACGAATTTAGTAGCAAATGGTTATGCAGTAATAGGGTATACTGTAGCTAACCAATATTCTGGAAATGCAATAACTATTGAAGGAAGATATAAAACGGATGATGTAATGACGCTTACGAGAAAGTAGTAGCGTCTTTTCTTATCTTATGGTATAATTCTTTTTGTCAGATAAGGAGGAGAAAAATTTGACAGGAACATTTGCAAAAAGAGCAGGAGCATATTTATTAGATATGATAATTGTTTCATTAATTGTTATGCTACTTTCTTATATTCCATTTTTAAATCCGAATCATGAGGCATATACAGAAAAGTATAATGAATTAGTGAACGTATATGAACAATTTCAAAACAATGAAATATCTGAAGAAGAATATAATGAAGCAGCAATTCCAATATCTTATGAGTTATATCGTTTAAATATTCCTTCTACAATTATTGATCTTGTTTGTGTAATTATTTATTTTGGAGTATTACCATTCTTTTGTAAAGGTCAAACAATTGGTAAAAAATTATTTCAAATTCGTATAGTAAGTGCAAATGACAAACCGCTTACTTTAGGAAACTTTTTGCTTCGAAGTGTTATTCTAAACAACGTGTTAATTTCTATTGGACTAATCGCAGTTATTCTATTTATGAATGCTGGAAATTACTACACGGTATATCAAAACTTGAATATGGTTGGATACATTATCATGTATATTATTCTATTTATGGTCCTAGTTCGGCAAGATAATCGAGGACTTCATGATTTTATCGCCAATACTAAAGTAGTATTTACAAATGAAGAAATAGAAAATCGTTTGGAAAGAATTGAAGAAGAACAAAAAGTTTTAGAAAGCGAATTAGAAAAAACAACAAAGAAAAAAGAAAAAGTAGTTAAAGCAAAAACTACAAAAGAAACAAATAAAAAAAGTAAAAAAGAAAAAACATCTCAAACATCTCGTAAATAGATGTTTTTTTAATGCCCTAGAAAAAAACACGTTTTATGCTATTCTTATACTAAGGTGAAAGTAATGAATAAGGGTTTTACACTGGT
>CAMLWN010000039.1 GCA_946490195.1 uncultured Mycoplasmatota bacterium | reverse complement strand
ATTTTTAGAAAAAATAATAATTAAAAAAGACTTGACATTGGTTAGCAAGTCTCCCTTTATTCTTTAAAAAAGAGGGAACACCTGAAACGTGGATGTATCTGTTTATTACTATAACATACTAAATTTAGCTTTGCAAATTTCAAAAAAAAAAGAAATAGATTTTTTAATCAATTTCTATAGCGCCGGTATATAGACCATAGTAAGTTCCTTTTAATTTGATTAATTCTTCGTGATTTCCACGTTCGATAATATGGCCATGATCTAATACCATAATTAAATCTGAATTTTTAATTGTAGAAAGACGATGGGCTATAACAAAAACTGTTCTAACCTTCATTAATTTATCCATTCCTTCTTGAAAAATTTTTTCGGTTCTTGTATCAATACTTGAAGTTGCCTCATCTAAAATAAGTACTGGTGGATTATTTAAAGCAGCCCGAGCAATCGATAAAAGTTGTCTTTGACCTTGAGATATAGATGATGCGTTTCCTTCAATAACGGTATCGTAACCATCTGGTAAGTTTCTAATAAACTCATCTGCATTCGCTAGTTTTGCTGCTTCATACACTTCTTCATCTGTAGCATCTAACTTTCCATAACGAATATTTTCTCTAATCGTTCCACTAAACAAACTTGTGTCTTGTAAAACCATTCCTAAAGATCTACGAAGATCTTCTTTTTTTATTTTTTCAATATTAATTCCAACATCAATAATTTTAGCCATCAAAAACGGAATTAATACTTCCATGATAACTTCAAAAATTACAAATATTGGTGTCAAAATAGCACTAGATTTATACTCTTTAATATATTTTGATAACTTTTTTATCATATTTTTTCCTCCCTATTCTATTAAGAACTTCTGTAGACTCTAGGATTATAGTACTTTTTTTTCTTTAAAGTCAAGAGTTTTTTAAGAAAGATTTTAAATCCAGTTAACTATTTTTTACATAAGAAAAACTCAAACTATAAAAGTCTGAGTTTAATTCGATCTGGTGTCTTATTCTTTAATTACAAAAACAACAGACCATACAGCGACACTGTATTAAGGAAACATTTTTATTATTAACGTTCCAAAAATCAGAATGTACGATTTAAGACACACTTATGCTGCAACAATGATGGCAGAAGGTAAAGAAGCCTATATGTTTAGCAAAAGAATGGGACATAAAAAAATAAACACCACCATTGATGTTTACGGACATCTATCAAATCAAGCAAGAAAGGAGATAGCTCAATCAACAGATAAATACTTTTAAAATATATTCCGGAGTAATTTTGGGAGTAATTATTTAAAAAACCCCATAAATACAGGGCTTAACAGTCATATATGGTGTCCTGGGCGAGATTCGAACTCACGACCGATCGCTTAGAAGGCGATTGCTCTATCCAGCTGAGCTACCAGGACGTTACAAAGAAATTATAATACATTCTTATTATAATTTCAATCAAAAATTATTCCTCTTCTTTCTTCACATGTAAAACGTCTTCGTTTTTGTAATATCCACATTTAGCACATGCACGATGAGGTCTCAAATTTGCTCCACACTTTGGACAAACAGCAAGTGCACCAACTTCTTTTTTCAAATGAGTACGACGCATTCTTTTCTTTGTCTTACTAGTTCTTCTAAATGGAACAGCAAATAATTGAAGGTTAAGTTTCATTTTTCTCACTCCTTTTTCTTATCTAGAAGCTCCATCAACGGAGCTAGTCTCGGATCGATTTCTTCATCATCCTTTTCGCCAACCACACGCCAGCCAACATTTTCTTTAGGATTTTCTAAAGAATCACATTCGGTATAGCTAATGGGGTTTTCCAGTACAATATTTTCCCATAAAATCGCCATAATATCAAGTGTATTTTGCGAATTTTCTAAAAATCTCCCACACATTTCACTTTCTTCATCAATTTTTTCTGCAAATTCAAACTGAAACGGATAAGAAACAGGTTCTAAATTTCTCGCATCTTGTAAAAGAAAATTTCCTGTACAGACTAAATGTAGAATATCATCTTGATCCATATTTTTATAAATTTCAAATTTTAGATGAACATTTTGAACATCTAAAATATCCATTTTTTCATAATATTCTTTTGGAATAGCTACTACTCCTTCATAATTTATATTTCGAATAGGCACTTTTGTCAAATCTAAATCCATACACATCACAATTTCATTATAGTACAAATTGCAGGATATTTCAATCTATGTTATAGTTTATTTAGGTGATTTTTATGCGAAAAATCGGAATTATTGCAGAATATAATCCTTTTCACAATGGTCATATATATCATATTCAAAAAATAAAAGAACTCTATCCAGATTCTTTACTTATTTTAGTTTTAAATGGATATTTCCTAGAACGAGGAGAAATAAGTGTCCTATCTAAAGAAAATAAAACCAAACTTGCTTTAAAAAATGATATCGATATAGTCTTAGAACTTCCTGTAATCTACGGTACGCAATCCTCTGATACTTTTGCTGAAGCTAGCATCAACATTTTACAAAATTTTCAAATAGAAGAAATTGTTTTTGGAAGTGAATCAACGAATATTGAAAAAATACAAGAAATTGCGAAAGAACAAGTAGAAAAAAAATTTACTTTCAAAATAAAAGATAAAACCCAAAACTATCCTACTTTACTTGCGAAAAACTTAAATATTCCAAACATTATCCCTCCTAATGACTTACTAGCAATTAGTTACTGCAAAGCTATTTTTAAAAATCATTATTCCATCAAAACCACCCCTATTTTAAGAACAAGTTCCTATCATAATATTACCTCATCAGAACCCATAATCAGTGCTTCAAATATAAGACATAAAAGAAAAAATCAAGAAAATATTCATAAATATTTACCTGCTGAAGCCTTAAATAGTTGGCAAGAAGTAGATATGCAAAAACTTTTTGAATTTCTAAAATATCGAATTTTAACAGATAATCACTTAGATTCTTACATCGATGTTACAGAAGGACTAGATTTTAAAATGAAAAAAGAAATCAAAAATGCCAAAAATTATGAAGAATTTATAAAGAATTTAAAAAGCAAAAGATATACCTACAACCGAATAAATCGTATGCTTATTCATGTTCTTCTAGGCCATCAAAAAAAGATAGCTAAAGAACCACTTTCTTATATAAAAATTTTAGGTTTTTCTAAAAAAGGTCAAGAATATTTAAATTCAATCAGAAAAAACATTCAAATCCCTCTTACTCCAATTAAAGATTCAATTCAATATCAAGAAGAAATAAAAGCATCTTTACTTTATGATATGCTTACTCATTCACAAAATAGCCTTTTTGACATCCAAAACAAACCCATTATTTATACCAAAGAAATTTCTAAAGAATCTAACCAAAAATAATCTTTTTCAGTAAAATCACAAATAAAAAAATTTGAATTTTTTCTTAGCTCATTTAAAAACCTTGGTTTAATCACATTTGTTTCCAATTTTATATAAGTTTTATTTAATGTTAATGTTGTATTTTCTTTTCGATAAACATCATGCATGCTATGAACATTTCGATATTTCATATAAAAATAATTTTCTTTATACTTTTTGAATAATAAAACATCTAAATCTTTAATAGCTATAGGCTCAATAATTTGTTTTAAAAACATATACCCTAATTTTATATCATCAGGTTCTCGGTAGTAAATCGTTTCTAATGTATGAAAAAGCATATAAGGATTTTCTTTAGTAATTTTTTCTAAATCTTTTTTTATTTGAAAAATATAAAAAACACGCATCCTATCACCCTTTTTAGAATAACAGAAAAGATGCGCGTTTTTTGTCGAATTATTTCATTAAATTTTCAATTTTTAATTTTAAGCTATCATAATCAAACTCCATTTTTTGTAATACTTCCAAAGGATTGCCTGAATAAGCAAAATCAGAAATGCTTAAAATATAATCTTCGTTAGTGGCAAATCGGTACCATAAATCTTCTTTACCTGCTTCAATAACAGCTGTTTTAATATTTTTTGGAAGAATTTGCTCAATATAAGTACTTCCCATCAATAAAAATGTATCCAAAGATGGCATAGAAACTACTCGCAAATCTATTCCATTTTTTTGTAAGTCAAAAGCAATTTGCATCGCGCTTACGACTTCACTTCCGGTAGCAATAAGAATTCCATCTAGCTTTTGAACTTCCCTTTTTATGATATAAGCTCCTTTTTTAACTTCTTTAGCATTTGAACCTGGAAGCTTAGGAATACTATTCGTACTTACAACAAGTGCACTTGGTCTAGCATTTTGTAAAATAGTTTCCCAGCACCCCATGAGTTCCATAATGTCAGCTGGTCGATAAACCGTAAAATTTGGAATAAGCCGCAACATAGAAAGCTGCTCAACAGCCATTCTTATTGGTCCTTCTTCACTATTATAGATACTATCATGAGTGAAAATATACGTAACAGCCGCATTCATTAGTGCACTTTGTCTAATGCCACTTATCATCTCACTTGCAAAAGCAAGTTTTGTAGATCCAAAAACTCTTAATCCTAATAAACTCATACCATTTAAAATATAACTCATCGCACGTTCTCGTGAACCAAAACGAATATTTCTTGCTAAAGGATTTGCTGATTCTTGATAATTTGCCCCGCCAATCAACGTTTGACAAGATAAACTAAGGGAAGCACTACCCCCTACAAAAAATTCAGTACGAGGAGCTATTAAATTCATCACTTTATAATTAGATTCAACCAAAGATTCTCTATAACCATCATTAATTTTATAATTACTTGAATCAAAATCACTTACAAAAGAAGCATTTTCTAATAAACTTAATAAGTTATTCAAGAAAGAACTGTTAATATTTTTTGCCCGAGCATACAATTCATCAAATCGTTTTTTTAATTTAGTAGTTCGAGCATTAATTTGTGTTTCAATATGCAAAATAGAATCTTTTGAAATTTCAAAAGGTGGCAAAAACAAATTATATTTTCTTTTTAAAGCACTAACATCATCAAAGGATAAAGCCCCTGAATGAACAATGTTTTTTCCAGCATTAAAAGAATCTTTTCCAATAATATTTTTAAAAATAATCAAAGCTGGTTTACGAGCTTTTTTAGCCGATTCTAATGCTCGAGCAATTTCTTTAATATTTGAAGAGTCTTTCAAACTATCAACATAAAATCCTTTATTTTGAAATCTTTTTGCCACATCTTCAATAGAAACTTGATTCATCGGTCCTTCTGCCATCATTTCATTCGCATCGTATAAAAAAAGCAAATTTTCTAATCGCTGTACTCCGGCAAAAGAAAAAGATTCTTCAGAGGCGCCACTAAGAATATCCGCATCACTTATAAAACAATACGTAGTAAAATCAAAAAGACTTAGTTTTTCATCCTCTTTTTTTATAAGTTGTTCGATATATCTTCTACCTAAAGCTATACCCACAGCATTTCCAACTCCGTCGCCAGCTATACCAGTAGATGAATCAACACCACTAGGATTATTTAACTCAGGCATTCCTGGCGTACTATATCCAAGCCGACGAAAATTCATCAAATCCTCTTTAGAAATAGGATATCCAGCCATATAAAGCATAGCATAATATAAAGGTGCTATATGGGCAGATGATAAAACAATACGATCTCGATTAAAAAAGTTTGGAGTTTTGGGATATACATTAGCCACTTTGGCAAATAATGTATACATTACTGCACTCATATCTAAACAAATTCCTGGATTACCACTTCCAGCCTTATTTATCATATCTATTGAAAGCATTTTTAATTCATTCATAGCTTGAATATCACTTTGATTCATGAAATCCATTCCCCTTTTCGATTCTATGAAAAGTATAACAAATTTTTTTTAGATAGTAAATTAAAAATCGTTTATTTTGAATACTCCAAACTTTGATAATTTTCATTTAACAACCGAATACGCTCGTTAAGCATGATCACTCCTCCAACAATTACCAAATAAAGTAAAATAATAATTCCATATTTTTTTAAAAACTTTTCCATTTTCTCTACCTACTTTCTAAAAATATTCTATTATAAACGTTTGTTCGTGTCAATGTTTTTTAAAAACTTTTGTTCGCTATTTACACATTGAAAGTAAATAAAAAATCAAGGAGTTCAATAAATTGATTTTTTATCCATCCTTGATTTTATTAATCTTTAAAATCAAAACTAAAAGTTATACTCTTTTCATCTTTTTCACAACTTATATCATATATTTTGTTATCATCAATCTCATATTCACATACCATAGATCCTTGATCTTTTAAAAACAATTCAAAATCCTGCTCTTTTGAACAAATTTCTTGAAAATCAATATTTGTAGAAAAAGTAATCTCGTTTTCATATTTTTTATTTTCCATCTTCGTAACTAACGAATCATAAATATTTCCTTGAAGATTATATATTATTCCATCATCATCTTCTAAAGACAATTCATTAGTTTCATAAATATAATTTCCCCAAAAACTAAAACCATCTTCTTCATCTGCTGTATAAGTAATATCCACTTCATAATTTTTATAACCAGCTTTTAACAATTTTTCATAATTTAATTGCCGGCTGAAAATAGAAATTACTATTCCTATTCCAAGCAAAATACAGCCCAGAAGAATGAAAAATCCTATTTTAACTGTCTTTTTCATTGTTCCTCCTATATTTTAAATATTTGAACGTAAACTTGTCCATTTTTATAACTATTTTTATCTCGACTCGAACGTTCATTTTTCCAATAATACCAATCTTGATAAGTATAAAGTCCTACAGTAAGTCCATTTTGAAAAGATGCAATACGATTTTTTCTTTCATCTCTAGATCCACATTCTTCCCAGTTAATGATTGCATTAGTTTCTTTTGTGCATGCACCCCAACCAGTTGCTTCAGAAACATCTCCAGAACTATCTCCTATTAATATACTACGATAACCCCATTTTTCTACACTACTTGTTTCGTTTTCACAATCTCCAAATCCATTATCCTCTCCACATTTGGAAGAAGAAGTTCCCCAATCAGGCCATTTTAAAGAGGTTGTAGCACTTAAGACCAAAATTTTACCGTTATAGATATTTCCAGAAACAAATCTTTCATGTTCTTGAGTACATGCAGCTTTATTACAAGTTCTCTCTGCACTTGAACTATCTTTATTATAATAACATGTACATGTCTCGCTCTTTCCTTTGCCAGAAACAATAGTAGTTCTGGAATGACTTCTTAAAATATCATAAGCTGTATCACTCTTTCTTAAAATAGAACTAGTTACACTAGCGCAATCATATAAAGCATTTCGAAAATTTTGATAATCAAGAGCTGTACGGAATTTATTACTATTTTCATCTACCAAACGTTTAAAATACGTTTTATCACAAGCCACTTTTTTACTACTTTCATAATCATTTGGATCCATAGATTCAACTGGATCACAACTGTGAGTATTGCAAGTTTTTGAATCTTTTCCGGTTGTACATATCGTTCCTGTTTTACTATCTTTCATTCGATATGCTCGGTATTGTATTCCTCCTCCACAACTTTTGCTACAGGTTCCATAATTGCTTTCTGTATATTCTTTCCTTTGATTACTACAATCTTTGTATACCGTATACTTTGCTTCTCGATTTACTATATTTCCTGCACTATCTCTTATACTTAAATATACCGTTCTTCCTTTTCCATCCAAACTTCCGGTGACTTTCCAGTTTTTACTAGCGTTATATTTCTCCCAACTACATCCTTGTAGATATCCCGTATTAGAGATACACATTTGTAAACCATTTGTACCTCCATCATCACTGGCTGAAATCGTTAATGTTGTATCTACATCATTATATCCGTTCTTCCTTGATTTAATCGTAAAACTACTAATAACTGGAATACTTGTATCTACCCCTTCTACATGAATTTGATTCTTGGGATTTTCTAAATCTTCATTGCTTGTCTTATTTCCAACTTTATCTTCTACACAGATATAATAATTTCCATTTCCTAAATAAACGCTTTGCACTCCATCAGATGCATTTTGTTTGTTTTCTTCATACTCACTTCCATTACATGTTT
>CAMLWN010000038.1 GCA_946490195.1 uncultured Mycoplasmatota bacterium | reverse complement strand
ACCTATTCTTCTTTTATTATAAACGTTTTTTAAATTTTTAACAATCTTTTATTTTTTAGATTGAAATAAAGTTATCGCGATTAAGATGAAAACAACTACAGCTAAACCAATAATAATATAATTAATACTTTGAGGATTATTAACTGCATCATTTACAACCGCAGCCGTAAGAAAATAATCTGAACAATGATCAATTTGAAATTCTACATATCCATTTTTTACTTCTACACCATGATCAATATATTCGATTTGATCAAGTTCTGGATTATAATAATATAAATAAAGCTTTTCTCCATTTTGAAATTTATCTTGAACATTGATTTTTACAGTGGTATCTAAAGGCAAATCTCCATGATAATCAAAAGTAATAATAAGTTTATCTTGAGATACTTCTTCTTTAATTTTTTCAGTATCCCTAGTATCAGCATCTAAAGAAAGTCGTAGATCCTCCTCTATATATAAACTATCTTCCACAGATATATTTTGATTTTCTTCTTTTTGAAACTTCCAAGAATATTCTAAATCTCTTTCATAATCCTTAATTTCATAATAGTAATAATCAGCAGTTTCTGTCTTAGTCATCTTCGTATCACGATTTTCCATAGCTAAAACCTTACTTTGTTCATCATCTACTAAAATAGTATTTGTAATAGCGTTTTTTGGAAGAAAAAAAGTATACTTGCCAATCAAAGTTAGACAAATTAACCCCGCAAGGATGAAGACTATTGTTATATATTTTTGCTGTTTTTTTTTCATTTTTTTCTTCCTTTCTTAAACCTATACCCCACTTATTAGTATAACTAAAGGGATTAGGTTATATGCAAATTTTGTAAACATAACCAAAAGAATATTTCTTTTATTTTTTACATAAATAATTCCAAACAATAAAGCAGGTAAAAAATACGCCAAAACTTGAGACATACTAAAAGCTTCACTGGTAAAAATAAAGTTCATAATAGTATAAATAACTGCACTTACCAAAACAAATAAAACATTATTATCTAGTAAATCACTTAAAGACTCTCTAAACAAAAGCTCTTCAGCAACAACCCCAAAAAACATTGTTTTAAATACTGTATAAAGCATAGATAAACTTGCCAAATTTTGAATAGACTGTGTATTTTGATCCATGCTAGCATTTTCAAAAAGAAGAGTTCCTAAAGCCGCGATAACAACATTTAATAATACAATGGAAAAAAATCCAATCACCATTACTTTTAAAACTTTCTTTAAAGAATATTCTTTTTTTAAGATTTGAAAATCCTTTTTTAAAACTTTTTTATATGTCAAAACAATGATAAGTAAAAACAGAATATCCAAAATAAGCATAACTAATTGGCTGTCTAAAATAGGAAACATATTCGCAATATAGCTTCCGAAATACGTGTATAAAAAATACACTAAATATAATGATGTTGTTTTTAACAAAACTTCACTCTTTTTCATATACATCCTACCTTTCCTTTATTTTATCATTAAAATGTTTTTTCTTTATAAACATTTAGTCATTTTACTTAAATTTTACAAAAAAAGAACTGAAAAAAGCTTTTCAGTTCGTCTTCCAATTAGTTATTAGAAGAAAATTCTAAAAATCCACCACATAAGGATCACACTTCCCTTCTATCACTACTTGTACGAATATATCTTACCACAATTTTTGTAAAAAATCTAGGCTCTTTTAACAAATTTACGAATTCCCTTAAAAATTTCAACGAGAAGTATCGGAGAAAAAGATAGAACAAGGATCCAAAGCCAATCTTTTAAAGGTAAAACGCTTAAAGAAAAGAATTCACGAATCGGCGGAATAAAAATAACAATGAGTAACGCTACAAACGAAATCATGCAAGCGAAGAATAAATAAGGATTTCGTGGTGAATTTTTGCTAAATAACGAAATACTATTAGAATGTTGATTAAATGAATGAAAGATTTGTGATAAACAAAGCACCATAAAAGCCATAATTAGAGCAATACTATATCCTTGCTTTAAACCAATACTATAGGCAAATAAAGTAATTGCTGCGATATAAACTCCATAAAAAATTACTCGAAATACCAATCCTTTTTGAAATAAGCTTTTAGTTCTTCGTGGCTTTTTTTGCATACTATCTGGATTTTCTGGATCAATACCTAACGCTAAAGATGGAAAAGTATCTGTCACTAAATTTACAAACAAAATATGCACAGCCAATAAAGGTGTTTCCAAATTTAAAACCATAGCAAGAAAAATCACAAGTACCTCTGCGATATTACCAGCAAGTAAAAACTGAATGACTTTTTCAATATTTCGATAAACTCTTCTTCCCTCGCGAACAGCAACAGTAATCGTAGCAAAATTATCGTCTAATAAAATCATATCAGAAGCATCCTTAGCTACATCTGTTCCGATGCATCCCATCGAAACCCCAATATCTGCAGTTTTTAAAGCCGGACTATCATTGACACCATCTCCTGTCATTGCTACGATCTCTCCATTTTTTTGCAACGCCTTGACAATTTTTAATTTATCTTCTGGACTAACCCGTGCAAAAACAGAAATATTTGAAATACGTTTTTCCAATTCCTCATCAGACATATTTTGTAATTCTATTCCATCAACAACATCATCGCCTTCTTTATATATCCCAAGATCTTTAGCTATCGCTGCAGCAGTCAACTTATGATCCCCTGTGATCATAATCACACGAATTCCAGCAGTATGACATAAAGAAATTGCATCATACGCTTCTTTTCTTGGCGGATCAATCATGCCCACTATACCCAAAAATGTCAATTCTTCCTCTACATTTTCTTGTTCATCTACAGGGATATGATCAATTTTTCTTTTAGCGAAACCAAGTAATCGAATTCCTTTACTAGAAAAATAAGCAACACGTTTTCTTATTATATCCTTTTCATTCTCCCAAAAATTTCTTTCATGGTCTTTAATTTGAACTTTTGAACACTTTTCTAATAACTCTTCTGGAGCACCTTTAGAAAAAACATAAAGTTGATTATTTATTTCATGAACAGACGACATTCTTTTGCGAACCGAATCAAAAGGTTGTTCAAAAAGTTTAGGAGAATTTTTTAAAATTTGCTCTAAATCAATTTTATGTTTCTTAGCAAACAAAAGAAGCGCGCCTTCTGTTGGATCTCCTATAATCTTTTCTTGTTCTAAGGAAGCATTATTGCAAAGAATCATTGCATAAAACATATCCTTATTCATTTGCATAGAATCTTTTTCTTCTAACAAGTCTTCCGCTAAAAAATATGAAGTCACAGTCATTTTGTTTTCAGTTAAAGTACCCGTCTTATCCGTACAGATAACCGTAGCACTTCCAAGTGCTTCCACAGCTGGAAGGGTTTTTACAAGAGCTTTCTTCTTAGCCATTCTCTCCACACCTAAAGCCATAACAACTGTTGCAGTTGCAGGCAATCCTTCTGGAATTACCGAAATAGCTAAAGAAACAGAAATCATAACTAGCGAAATAAAATCACGACCATTTAAAAAGCCAATCAAAAAAATCAAAATACTTACCAAAATTCCAACAATGCTTAAAGTAGTTCCAACTTTATTTAATTTTCTTTTTAAAGGACTATCAAGAGTTTTTGTATCTTGAAGCATAGAAGCAATTTTTCCAACCTCCGTAGACATGCCTGTGCCTACTACTACCCCTATTCCAGTCCCGTAACTAACCAAAGTTGATGAAAATGCCATATTTTTTTGATCAGCTATTGAAATATCTGAATCGGCCAAAAAAGAGTCATCCTTAGAGACCGGAACACTCTCACCCGTTAAAGAAGATTCATCGATTTTCAATTGATTTTCCTCTAAAAGCCGTAAATCAGCTGGAACAATATCTCCAGCTTCTAAAAGTACAATATCTCCTTTTACCAATTCATTTGTTAAAATTTTTTTGTTTTTTCCATCACGAATTACCTTAGCAAGAGAAGCATTTAACTTTTGTAAAGCTTTTAAAGCATCCGTAGCTTTTTTCTCTTCCCAAACGCTTATAAAAGCATTAATAAGTACAATAATCAAAATAACTACTCCTTCAGCAGTTTCTCCTAAAATAAAAGATAGAACAGAAGCAATTAATAAAATAATAATCATTTTATCTTTCAATTGACCTGCAAACATCTTTAAAAGGCTTTTTTCTTTCTTTTCTTTTAGCTCGTTTTTACCGTCATTTTTTAATCTTCTTAAAGCTTCCTCAGATGATAAACCTTCTTTACTCGTTTTTAAAATCCTTAATATTTCTTCTTTTGTTTTATCTTGCATACCTTCACCCTAACAATAATATACCAAATTTTTCGCTTTTTTAAACAAAAAGAAAAAGTGTTTACGCTTCTACTTCGTAAACACTTGCTTTCTTTTTATCTCTTCCTAATCTCTCAAAACGAACAACACCATCTATTTTTGCAAATAAGGTATGATCTTTACCCATTCCCACATTTGTTCCTGGATAAATTTTTGTTCCTCTTTGGCGATAGATAATGCTTCCTGCTGAAATAACTTGACCATCAGCAACCTTTGCTCCTAATCTACGACCAGCTGAATCTCTACCATTATCTGTAGAACCTTGAGCCTTAACATGAGCGAATAATTGAAGATTTAAAAACATCTTATTCATTGTACTCATCCTCTCTAACCGTTATATTTTTTGGATATTTTGAAGAAAGTTCTAAAAACAAATCAACCATATTTTCTAAAAGAATATCAATGTTTTCACTAGTTTGTAATACTCTCAGACAAACCAAATCTTTTTCTTGTTGAACATCAATCGCTTGCTTATTAAAACGCAAAATCGCATTTACTGTAGTAATCAAAATAGTTGATGCTCCAGCACACACAATATCTTTACCATAATCATCATACATTGCATGTCCTAAAATCTGAATTTCTGCAAAATTTCCTTTTTTCTTTTTAATCAAAACACGTATCATTAGCCAACAATACTCTTAATCGTAACTTTTGTATAAGGTTGTCTATGTCCTTGTTTTTTACGATATTTTTTCTTTGGACGATACTTAAAAACAATAATCTTTTTTTGGCGACCATGTTTTTCCACAGTTCCAACAACCTTAGCGCCTTTTACAGTTGGATTACCAGATTTACCATTAACATATAAAACTTCATTAAATTCTACATCACTACCAACTTCATTTGGCAATTTTTCTACGTAAATTGTATCTCCTTCAGAAACATAATATTGTTTCCCACCTGTTACAAATATAGCTTTCATTTCCTACCTCCTTTATAAATTTAAGACGCGCCGTAAAGGTACGATATCTCGTTTAAAAACCTTTTTCGAGCGGTTTTGATAAAAGCTAATTGCCTTACAAAACAAAGTAATTCTATCAAAAAAGAAAGAGCTTGTCAAATATTATCCAAGCTGCTCATCAAGATTTAACAAAAAAGAATGCATCCAATTTTCCTTTTAAACGCATTCCTAATAATTCATTTCATTTTTGCAACAGCATATTGATTTAAACATTGACCTCGTAAACGAATAGCTCCAATAATAAAAACGCATGAAAAAACACATAAAACTCCACTCATTACCCAAGTAGCCCAATTAATTTCTTCAGATATATAACCACTTACAATTAAAAAAACAGAAAACAGAAGTCCAATTATTCCAATAATTGTTAAACGATTTAATCTTTTTCTCATTTCTTTACCTTTAGATGTATTATAATAAAATTCTTTGCATCGCTTTTTTTCTTCTTTACTCATTCTTTGATATTTATTTTTCATTTTTCACCTCAAAAATATCTTATCACAAAAGAGAAAAACATAAAAGAGAAAGATAATGCATATACTTCTATCAATGAATAAAGTATTAAAAACCTTAGAAGAGGTACGTATTGAAGATTGGATTTGGATTATTTACCTTTTTCTTGCAAGCTTTGCTTTAATTGCCAATTTCTTTGAAAAAGACTATTTAATAAATGGAAATAAAACTTCAAAAAAAACGTTTAAAACAATTAATATAGCTATCTTTATTGTTGTTTTCTTTATTTATCTATACTTTGTATTACTTACTTATTCTCGTTTCAAAGAAAGAGAAAATCATACTTCAATAAAAAGTATGATTGTTACAAATGCAAATTTCATTGCGGCTACCTTATTTTTAATTGGAGGCATAATTTACATACTTACAGAAATCATAAGTGATAACGAAACAGATGTAGATGTTCTTTAAAAAAATCCTTTTTGAAATCGAAACGAATAATATATATCTTTTACTTCTTCACTTAACGAAAATTTCTTTAAAACGTCTTTTTCTTCATCAGTGAATTCTTTAGAGAAAGGATAAAAATAACCATCAATATATCCTTCTTCTAAAAACATTTTTGAAATATCGCTTTTTGTAAAATGATTTTGCTTTTGAAAATTTTGATAATACCACGAATTTTTAAACAACAAACAAATATTCTCAATATTATTGATATTAGAAAACTCTCCAATAATATATCCACCAGGTTTTAAATACTCTTTTAATTCATGAATAAAAAACAAAGGTTTTTCTACTTCTTCCAAAACATTTCCAATAAAAATGGTATCAAAAGAATTTTTAGGAATTTTTTTTATATCATCAGTAACTTCTCCTAGCAATTTAGAAATAGCAAACTTAGAAGAATCGCTTTCTACACCTACAACATGAGCATTAGGAAAAAGATAACGAATTCTCAATAAAGAAGCACCAATTTCAGAATGATAATCTAAAATTTCCTGAGGTTCTCTTCCTAAAAAAATAGACAGATTTTTACTGTGATCAAAAGAAAAAACATCAAAATTCCATTTTTTCTCAAAATAATCGCGATTTTTTAAAATAAGCCGATTAAATTTCTGTTCATCTTTGCGAAAAGCTGTTCCTAAATAATGATGAATAAAAGCATCATGACATAAATAGAGTTTATAGCCTAACTTAACTATTCGCAAAGACAAGTCATTATCTTCAATATATCCTGGCGTATAGCCTTCATCTAATCCACCAAGCTCATCAATCACTTCTCTTTTAATAAGCATACAATATCCAATTAGGCAAACCTTCTCTTCCCATCTACTAGAATCGCTAATATTATTTTTCAGTGCTTTTTCTTGCATTTCATCAAAGTTTTCATAAGTAAACTCACAAGCTTGTAAATTAGCTCCATGATTTGATACAGCGCCTACAGCACCAATTTTTTCATCGCTATAAAGACATTCTTGCAAGTTGCTAAGCCAATTTGTAGTAACAATAGTATCATTATTCAAAAGTAAAATATCATTTTCTTTAGATGAAGAGGCAATACCTATATTGCAACCTTTAGGAAATCCGACATTTTCTTGATTAAATATTACATGTAAATCACTTTGAGCCTTTAACCATCCAGGGGTCTCATCTTGACTACAATTATCGACCACAATAATTTCATAGGTATCTTTTTCAGTATATTTTCTTATACTTTCAATACAATCCTTAGTTAAGGCTAAATTGTTATAAGTTAAAATAATAATAGAAGTTTTCTTTTTCATAAATATCACAATATAGTTTATGCCAAATCTAAGAGAAATGTGCCTCACTAAAATCATCCTGTTTTTTCTAACTTTACTATCAACAATTATTTTTTTCTTCTTTTATTTTATCTTTCAAAATAACAAAAAATAAGATAATACCAACGCCTAACAAAATATGTCCTACTCCACTAATACCACTAATCATTTTATCATAAATTATTGGAACACTCGTAGTTAAATCAACAGCTCCTCTGACCCATAACATACTACCCGTAATAAGTAAACCTGCGTTATAAATATAATAAAACAGATTAAATTTTTTATCTTTCATAATACAGAAATTTTTTTCAATTAATAATACTATTAAAAAGAAGAACATTTCTAAAACAAAGAAATGCGTATGAGTAAACGACCAAGTTGTTGGCTCCGTTACTTCTAAAAATTTACTACCCTCTCTGTATAATACGCCTGATATCATCGCAACAATGGCATAAATAAATGCAGTTCTTGTTAATTTTTTCATAACTTCATTCTCCTTACTACTATTTCATTTCATTATTATTTGCTACTTTTTGAAAAAGTTGTGTTAAACATAATGACTGATAAATAAAAATGATGTATAATAGTATTAGC
>CAMLWN010000037.1 GCA_946490195.1 uncultured Mycoplasmatota bacterium | reverse complement strand
AATATAAGATAATGTAGTTAAAAAATATCTTAACTACATTATACGAGGAGGAAAAATCATCAATGTTGAGTTCGGATTTGGTTTTTAAAGAAATTTTTGGTACTCAAAAAAATATTCATTTTTTAGAAGTTCTTTTAGAAGAATTGAAACAGTTTCCCAAAAATTCATTAAAAAATAAAGTAACTATTTTAAATGGAAATCCTTTAAATAAAACAAATGTTAAAAATAAAAGTGTTGTTTCAGATATTTTAGTAGAGATTCCAGGTGAAATCATTAATTTAGAAATGTATACAAGTTTTGATGAAGAAGATTTTACAAAAAGTAAAGTTTATTTCTTTCGTATCTATTCTACTGATTTACCTGTTGGTGAAAAGTATGAAAGACAACACAAAGTATCTCAATATAACATTTGTTTAAAAAGTTCTTTATCTTTTACTAAAAACCTAAAAACAGAATATTTATTAAAAGAAAAAGAAAAGAATATTATAGTTGCTCATGATTTAAAAGGATATATCTATAATCTTGACAAATTAGAAGAGTCAAATTATAATGTGGGTGAAAATAATTTATTAAACAAAATATTTAAAATCATTAAAGCTACAACGGATGAAGAAAGAAAGTCCATTGCTGAAGGGAGTGAATTTTTAATGGATGTTGTTACTCAAATACGAAAATTTCTTTATGACGAAGAAACAAAAGAAATGAAAAACTTACAAGACAAATGGAAACGAGAAGCCGAAAAAGAAGGCTATGCAGAAGGCATGGAAAAAGGCATGGAAAAAGGTATCGAAAAAGGTATCGAAAAAGGTATTGAGCAAGGTATTGAGCAAGGTATTGAGCGAGGCATAGAACAAGGCATAGAACAAGGCATCAAAAAAAGCCAACTAAATATTATCAACAATATGTTACACGAACATGAAAAGCCCGAAAAAATCGCAAAATACACCGGCTATTCTATTAATCAAATAAAAGAAATACAAAAAGAGTTATCTGTAAAAATGTAAAAGATAACTCTTTTATATAGCTTTTATATAATTTGATCAACTAAAATCACATCTGTACCAATTTTTTTAATTTGCTGAATAGTAATATTAAATTCTCCAGCAGATTTCCAAAACTTCCAAAATTTATGATCCATAACAACAAAAAATTCAATTAAGCCTTTTTCATTAATTGCCACATCAATGATTTTTCCTAATCTCTTACCATTTTCTAAATTAATCACGTCTTTCCTTTGCAAATCAGATAAATTCATACTCTCACCCCTACTATTTTATGTTTAAAAAAAACAAAAAAGACAAAAGCACTACTAAAGGCTCTTGTCTAAAATCTGTTTCAATCCACTATAAGGAAGATAAGCACAGGTTTTTCGATTTCCTTGTTTAATAATTTCTTTAAAAACAACTGCTTCATGTAATTCTTCTTCATTATAAGGATAATTATTAATCATATTTTCGAAATTCTCTATAAATTGTTTTACTTCATTTAAACTTTTATTTTTACAATTTTCAAGAAGGATAGAACAAGAAGAAGTTGCGATCGCACATGCTTCCCCTTCAAAGTAAGCATCTACAATTTTATCTTCTTCTATTTTTATAAATATATCTAAACGATCAATACATGAATCACTTTTAGTTGTCACTTTTTGATAACTCTCATCAAGATTTTTATTTTTTTTGTAGGGAGAAGAGGTATAGTGTTTCATGATAACTTCTCTACTTTCCATTAAAGTATCCCCTCAACAATCTTTTCTTTATTACTTAGTAATTCCACTAAATTATCTATATCATTTTCTGTATTATAAAAATATAAACTTACACGCAAACTATTTTGAACACCAGTTTCTTTTTTTAATATCTTTGCGCAATGATTTCCAGCTCGAACACAGATCTTATATTTATTCAAATAATAAGCTACATCCTGGCTAAAAACATCCGTAACATTAAAGGAAATAATCCCACTATCCGATTCAATATTTAAAATATCTAAATGAGGTATTAGAATAAGTTTATTAATAGCATACGCTCGAAGATTTTTTTCATAATCTTCAATTTTTTCCATTCCAATACTTTCTAAATACTTTATAGCCTCTCCAAGACCAATTGCTCCAGCAATATTAGGTGTACCAGCCTCTAATCTAGTTGGTAAATCTTTTAAATAAACTTCATTTGGACTATCAAAGGACTCATTCATTCCCCCACCTAAATTTTGGGGCTCCATCTCTTCTAAAAGTTCTTTTTTTCCATAAAGAATACCAATACCCGTTGGTCCACACATTTTGTGGCCTGAAAAAGCCAAAAAATCAACATCTAAATCTTGAACATCTGTTTTTCGATGAGGTACAGATTGTGCACCGTCCATGACAACAAAGATATTATTTTCGTGAGCAAACTCACATATTTCCTTGATAGGTCTTTCATCACCAATGACATTTGTAATACTAGCTAGAGAAATAACTTTTGTATTTGGGGTGATTGATTTTTTTACATTCTCTAAAGTCACATAGTGATGCTCATCTAAAGGAATATACTTTACGACAACTCCTAATTTTCTTGAAAGTCGAAACCAAGGTAAAACATTTGAAGCATGTTCACTTTGTGTAATCAAAATCTCATCGTTTGGTTCAAGAAATTTTCCAAAAAAGCCATTAGCAATCATATTTAAAGATTCAGTAGTTCCGCTTGTAAAAACAACTTCTTCTTTATACTTTGCATGTATAAAATTTCGAACAATTTCTCTTGCTTTTTCATATTCTTGATCCACTTTAAAAGAAATATCATAATCACCTCGATGGGCATTAGCAGAATATTTCGTATAATATTCAGTAACTTTGTCTATTACACATTGAGGTTTCAAAGTTGTTGCTCCATTATCTAAATAGATTAAGTCTTCTTTTAACATAGGAAAGTCTTCTATATTCATTCTATCACTCCTTTCTTCTCATTATTTTCCTGTGCTTACTATAATGTATTCATTTTTCTCCTTTTAGCATATAATATTGACCCAAAAAAGAAAAAACTTCAAGTGTATTGTAACACAAGAAGCATATTTTTTAAAGTAGCATCATAAATGAAATTGATACGAATTATAATTGCTAATATCTTTTCAAATCTACTTTGTTAAGTCTTTCCAAATTCATATTGTACCTCCTGTTGGTGTTAGAACAATCCTAAAACTTGTAACACTAGCTTCTACCCCCGAAGCTCCCAAAAAAATAAACATACCTGTACTGTTTCCAAAACGTGCTTCATAACTTCGAACAAACAAGGGATTTTCATTTGTAATAAACCACCCATTATCATTATACCAACTACTTGAATTTCAATTTACCGATCCAGGCGGAGTCACAATAAAAAATGGACCTGCCTCTCCAGTAAAATCTCCTAATATTCGAGCTTGATAGTTCTTATCACTCGTATTATAGACATATTTATCATAATATGTTTCTTCTGGCCAATCATATCCTGTTGTAATTACTTCTCCATCTCTTAATGCACCTTTAAATCCTGAATAAGATTGACTGTCTCTACCAGTAAGTACATTGCCATCATTATCAGTCATAGCTCCCATGACATATTCGTGCGCTCCTCCACTCATGTCGTATATTCCACTGATATTTCCTGTCGTACTTGCTAATGTACTATTTGGATAAGCTGTATTACAGCTCCCATCATCACAATACTTATTACAATCAAGATTTGTTCCTGTCCATC
The DNA here is from genome assembly GCA_946490195.1 of uncultured Mycoplasmatota bacterium. Lineage (GTDB taxonomy): Bacteria > Bacillota_I > Bacilli_A > RF39 > UBA660 > Ventrenecus. The sequence continues at coordinate 4,471 of CAMLWN010000037.1, read as the reverse complement.
CACAAGTTGGCTCTTCATTTGCTTGATATCCTGTTATATGAGAAGAATAGTTATTGATTCTCACACTTGTTGCACTTCCATAGGCACTGTGTTGTAAATAAGCTACGGCTCCCCATTCCGTATTTTTTATAGCATGACTATCCAAATCTCTCTGATAATTATAGGAAGTTAAGTGAATGTTTGCTAAATTAATATTTCTCCAACTATAAACATTTGGTTTAATAATTACTTTACTTGCATCATTCACATTTTGTTCAGCATCTGTTGTACTTGTTGCGCCTTGGTATCCTGTTTCAAATTTACCTACCCAAAACCCTGTACTTGGGATACTTAAAAATGCAGGATGGGTCATATAATCCCCAACAGCACAATTTCCTGAGGATCCACTTTCCATTGGGGTAGTGCATTCTCCATCTTTCGAATCACTTGTATCATAGTCTCCAAAAAGGATAGGTATTTCATGTACTTTACTTTCGTCGACACTTGTTAAACTATCATATTGTCCTAAATCCCATAGTTGATATCTGTATTTTGGTATCCATACAAAATAACTTTCTATTTCACTTTCTGGTATAACTTCTCCTGCCAAATAATCTTTGCTTTCATCAAATAAGATAACTGCATTCGCCCAGTTCTTTTTCTCATAACTATACCATTCACTTCCGATATCTGCTTTTTTTACCGTACCATCACTTTCTATCGTTACAGGTATTAATGATCCTTCTAATAGCGGATCCATTCCATTTAAAATACTCTCTTTATACTCTGTTTTAAAATAAAGTTCACAATTTGTTTTATGTTCACTCATATTTTTAACTACTGGACTCCATGTTTCATAATCCCAAATAATATAAGCTCCATTCGTGCAATTACTTCTCGTTTCGTCATAAATATTCCCCTCTTTTGAAGGAATAGTATTTGTTTCTTCATCATTCAAATAAATGGCTAATTCAACATTTTCAATATTTTCTAATTGTTTAGGAAGTTCTTTTTTATTCAGTATACCCCCCCCCCCAGAACAATTAGACTGGTAAGGAGGATTCCAATAAAAATACTTTTTTGTTCCATTTCTTATCCTCTTTTCTACTATATCTAGTATACCAAAAATTTTCCTTTAAAAAAAGCATCATATTTAAGATGCTTCCTTAATTAAACTTATAAATTTTACGAGCAATCCGATATCCGGTTACTGCAATATCCCGTGGCAAACATGTAGCGCCTGATAAAGATAAACGACAGGTTTTATAAAGTTTTCGATTCTTTTCTTTTAAATATTTCCATAATTCTTTTCTTTTATGTTGATTCTCATCCGTATTTGATACTTGCAAAAGAATAGAAGATACACTCATCATAATATCAATATAATGAATTAAATATTTTGCGCAATTTTTATTAGATTCCCAGTAATCATATGGATTAAAGAAATCAATCATAGTTTTTGTAATAAATATTTGTTGATCAATACGTTTAATCATTACTTGTTCATTAACAGATTGATCACTTCTTCCAATAAAATAACGATAAAAATCCACATTTAAATAGTACATATTTTTAATAAATGGTAAAGGATAATAAACAAAAATATTATCTACATAAAAAGTCTTCTCTGGAAGTTTCAAACCAATATCTTTTAAAAACTTTGTACGATATATTACAGAATGCATAAGGAGATATGCATCCTTCTTAAATTTGCCTACTTCATCCCAAGTAAATATTTTATTCTCTGGCAATGTTTTCGTATAACGAATAACTTTTTGCTCGCCTTCTTTTTCATAGACATAATTAACAACTAGCATATCTACAAGTGTTTTTTCTTTATGAAATTTTTTAATAGTTTCCAACACTTTTTTTAAAGCATCTTCATCTACCCAATCATCAGAATCTACAACTTTATAATAAAGACCTGTTGCAAGTTCCAAACCTTTATTTACACCTGAGCCATGCCCTCCATTCTCTTTATGAACAGCTTTAACTATAGATGGATATTTCTTTTGATATCGATCAGCAATTTCACCAGTCTTATCCTTACTACCATCATCAACCAAAATGATTTCTACATCTTCTCCGCCTTTCAAAAGAGTTTCAATACAATGTTCCATATAACTTTCTGAATTATAACAAGGAACAGCAAACGTAATATATTTCATATAAGTCTCACTTTCTATACCTTAATTATAATAGGAAATGATTGAACTTGCAATATTTTGTCCTATTTGTTCTAAATTTTGTGCAATCCACAATGCATCATCATAATTATCATGAAAAGCAACCTCAATCAAAGCCCCATTATTCACATAATTATTATTAACTTCCCCTAAACTTCCTCTTGCATACTTAATCCCTCGATCATATAAAGAATTAGTATTTTCCGGATAAATTGTATACAAATTTTCATAAATATTTGTAGCAATAGATAAAGAAGGAGATGTTTCATCATCTACGTGTATTTCAATACCACGTGCAGTATGATTCGTTGAACCATTCGAATGAATCGCAAAATGAAAATCTGCTCCAACAGAATTACTAAAACTATTCCATGCATTAATATCTCCATAAGGATTGTTTCGATATACCACAAATCCAGCAGCTTGTAATTCTCTTTCAATCACATCAGCAAGTTTATTCATCATTTCTTTCTCAGTGGTAAATCCTGCTTCCTCAACTCCATAATTATCATATTGGTTACTTGGACTTAAATATATCACAGGTGTTTTATCTCGAATTTGAAAATGATACGTATTTATAGCTGAATCAAATCGATTCTTACTAACCGCATAAGTTTTAACAATCATATCTTGAGTAATTACAAGCGGATTTTCATAAATCAAGCTAGAAGTCGTTGGTTCTGAGCCATCCGTTGTATAATAAATAGTCGTATCTGCAGTTCTACTTTTTAACTCAACCTGTGTACCAGATTTAATAAAATCCGGATTATGAGTAACATATACTGGACTAGTTGTTTCTTTTTTACCTATATGTAAGGCAAAACTTGTTGTTTCAGATATTTCAAAATAATCTTCATAAACAGCTTTTAAGACAACTGTATAACTTGTTTCTTCACTAAACATTGTGGCTGGCAAAATAATGGTCTTGTTTTCTGGAAAAACCTCTGTTTGTGAAAGAAGATTTCCATCCGTATACAAATTCACATAAAAATGATTAGCGTTCTCTCCACCCGCATAATTTATTGTCACATCATTCCATCGTGTTGAAAAATCCGAATTTGGTGACAAAAGCTCAATTTTTCCAACAACAGGGGTGTTTAAATAAAAGGTAAATGTGCTTAATTTACGACCACTTTCTGTATATAAAACCGCTAATAATCTTCCAGAATAATCTTTGACAACATCATAAGGAACAACGACTTCCTCGCCAACTTTTTTCGTTTCATACAAAAACTTTTTTCCATAATAAACATGAACATAATAATTTTCTTGAGCATTATAACCATCAAGTTGCAATACTAAATCAGAAGATTTAGCTAATAAATGATTTTGCTCTTTTTTAAAACTCGCATCTTTATAAACATAGTTATATGTATTTAAACTTTCTTTTTCTTCATTATTTTTATTATAGGCTTTTACCTTTATTTCAAGTTCATCATTATAATTAGCTTCTAAATTATCTAAAGAAATATGTGTATTTTCTTCCGTTTTTTCATAAATTACTTCATCATTTTTCACGACTTCTACTTCATATTTAGTCGCATTTGAAGAAGGAGTAATATTAAGAGCTAAAAACTTTTCTGTTTCTACAACCGTTTCTATGGTAAAATCTCCCAATTTTGGATGTAAATATGCATAATACCCAATAGCAAAAAATGAAAGATTTAGAAAAATTAAAAAAATAACAATTCCAACTTTAATATTTACCTTCATACTACTCTACTCCTATTAGATTATACTAAATAAATAGTAATACGGATACCTTTTTTATACTTTAAACAACTTTTGCGTGTAAAACAACTTTTATATAATCATTAAAACAGGAAGAAAGCGTCACGATTTTATCTGTTGTACTCGGTCTTGCCTGAAAATCATAAATACTACGCTCAGTTATTAAATTCAAAAAAATTTGATAGTCTTCTAATGTGGAAAAATCAGTTTGTAAATAATCCGTTGTCGTCGGAATTTTATATACACTAAAAACTTGCAAATCATACTTTTTATTAATCGTCCATAATGTAAAATTTTGATTTTCTTTGTTTGTATACCATTCTTCTTTTAAAACATTTTTTAAAGTTGCAAACATACTTTTATCAGCTCGATCATGTCCATATATAATCGTATTCCGATTCAGATTTTTACTATTATTTCGATAATCCATAAAAATCCAACCTCCACGATTTTTACTTTGATCAATCGAATGAGAAAGATAATAAGAATTATCATTATGTTGCACTATCGGATAATTAATATTTGTATTATTTACCGTTATCCACCCAACTACTTCTGAATTTATTTTTTTTAGA
>CAMLWN010000036.1 GCA_946490195.1 uncultured Mycoplasmatota bacterium | reverse complement strand
AAGCTACTCAAATTGACTTTTTTACTTAGTTTTCAAAGATCGTTTTCACACTTCTTTTTTTGTCAAGTGCAATATGAGTTTACCAAATCAATTTTACTTTGTCAACACTTTTTTGACATTTTTTTTATTTTTTATTTTTTGCTTTACATTTAATAAAAAATAAAGTAAGCATTTTTTGGTTTAAACTCTTGTGTCTTTCCTCAACACGTTTTACATTCTACATCAAAGTATATGTAAATGCAAGCATAAATTGCAATTTTTTTTGATTTTTTTACAATTTATTGTTTTTTGCTGTTCGTGTCTTTCAAAACACGAGTTTCATTCTACAACATAGTTTAGATAAATGCAAGCATAAATTGTAAAATTTTGTGTTTTTTTGCTTTTTTCTTTTCTTACTAAAAAAATTAAGAGTTTAGATCTCTTAACATTTTTTTAAAATCAAAATATTTATATGGATATTCTCCAATAATAATTGAATTTATTTCATTATATCCTACTATATGTTCTCTATCCATTATTAATGCTTTATTATATTTTTTCTTTGAAAAATTGTTTATTTCTTTTAATATATCTATAAGGCTTTGATATTGTCCTTCAGTTACCTTTCCATCAAAACTTTCTAAAATTATGGAATAAGTATAATCATTAGCATTTTCTAATCTGGACATTACAATTTTACTTTTTGTAAATTTGTAAAAATTATTACTGTCCTCATTTATAGATGTTCCGTGAGCCCATGCACTTTTTTCTAAAGGAACTATGTTCCATGTATTTCCTTTTTCATCTATCACAAAATGACAGGAAGAAAAACTTTCTGGATCATAAAATGTTTTTATTGCTCGTCTTGCGTTACTGGTAAAGTGTAAAACCACCATATCCGGAACTATATTTTCGCTTCTTTCACTGCTGTTATTTGTAAAATTTTCTGGTTTTGAGTATTTTTCGTTCTCTCTCTTACGAACTTTTATTAAATATTCTTCAATTTCTTTTTTAGATACTTCTTTATTTAAATAATTATTTACAACTTGAATCATTTGGGCGTCTTCTTTTTTTAAAATGATAAAATAAAAATAAAACAATTTATTTATATAATAATCATTTTTTATATCAATTAAAGCTTCCGTAATTACTAGCCATTCTTGTATGTTCAAATTTTCTTTTTCATAGGCAACATTATAGAGTGCTCTAGGGTCTTTAAAATCTATTATTCTTTTTAAATATTCCATATTATTCAAAACTTTGTTTTCTCTGAAAAAATTGTGAAGATATTTTTCATCTTGAAGATTTAGTAACTCATTTCCTATTTTTTCTATATCCAGATCTTTAATATAATGGGATGCAATATATAAATTACGCGGATTTTTGGATTCTAACAATGTTTTTTCTAATTCTTCTATATCACTCCCTGATTGCCAATTTAAAATTTTATCAATCATTGTTTTGCTCCTGTTCTTCTATTTCTTTGAAGTTTTTATAATACTCATTCACCACATTTGGCCCAAATGGTCCCTTTTTGGCTTTTTTTAATTCAATTAATTCTTGTAAAGATTTTTCAATAATTAAATCTAATTCTTTTGTATATCTCATAATCTTCTTATGGTAACGATACTCATTTCGATCTAATACTTTAAAGCCACCATCTGGAAAAACTCTTAAATCTAAATCGTAGTCAATATATTTTATGGTTTTTCCATCAATTATATAGGGTGTGGCAATATTACAATAATAGAATAATCCATTCTTTTTTAATTGTCCTATTATGTTGTACCATTTATTTTTATAAAAAAATAATACTGCTGGTTCATTTGTAGTATGACTCTTTCCGTCATGTTCTGTTAATTTTGTATGATTATTTGCTACAACTAAAGAATCTTGATCGACATAGATGACCGTTGCCTCATCACTTGTTCGATCTAAATATCCATTGTGTTTGTAGCATTCTATTTTTAATCTGTCTCCTTTTTTTATATTCATAATTACTCCGCTTTCTTATTTTATTATACAAGATTTTTGAACAATAAAAAAGAACTAACTTAATAGTTCTAATGCTTTTGCTAATTGTGTATCAATAAAGTTTCCTTCTTCATCTTGTTCTAATTCGACTTCATAATCCGGTTGTATTCCTATTTCATCAATACATTCTCCATTTGGTCTTAGCCATCTAGCTATTGTATATTTAACCATACTTCCGTCTTCTAATTTATTTGTTTGTTGAACTTTTCCTTTGCCATAAGATAATTTTCCGACTAGGGTAGCTCCATAGCTATCTTTTAAGGCTCCAGCTAAAACTTCGCTAGCGCTGGCTGATCCACCATCAATTAAAACGATTACAGGTAGATTTCTTCGTTCATTTGTTTCATCATAATAAGATTCTTTTGAATCCTTATTTTCTAACATATAAAGTACTTTTCCTTTTTCAACAAACATGCTTGCAATGTCTGTAGCTCCTTTTAGATAGCCTCCAGTATTCCCACGCAAATCAATAATTAGACTATTTATATTTAGCGATTCAAGTTCTTCTAAAGATTTTTTAAATTCCTCTCCTACTGTATTTGTAAATGCTTCAACATAAATATATCCAATATTTTGGTCATTTCTTTGATAGGTTGTCGTTGTTAACGGTTCATTAATAGATTCAGGTGTTACTTGAAAACTTAATTCCTCTCCATTACGGTTCACAATAATTGTATTTTCTTTTGTTTTATCAATCATATTTGCTACCTCGGCAGTCGTTTTTGCTTCAGTATCCGTTCCATTTATATTTATAATAACATCATTTGCTTCAATACCTGCACGACTGGCTGGAGTATCTTCATAGACTTTAACAATTGTATTTCCCACACCTATTGAAACTCCTATCCCGGTAAATTTTCCGCTTAATTGGTCTGATAAATTGTCTGTTTCATTTTGATTTAAATAAATAGAATATTCTTCTCCTAAATAATCTACCATTGCAGATATTGCTGCATCCACCATTTCTGTTTTATTAATATCTTCATAATAGTCTTCATCTAGGCTATTATAAATTTTTAAAAATTCTTGTAAAGCTTCATCTTTAATCCAATCTGCACCACCTAAAACCACTTTATTATTGTTATATATTATAATTCCGGTTGTTAAGCTTGTTACAATTGCTGTAATAACGATTATTATGCTTACCGTTTTTAAAGAGAATCCTTGAAAGACTTTTTTCAATTTTATCACCTTACCTTACAGAATCTTATCATATTTTTTGGCATTTGAAAAGAGGAGTTACTTCTCCTCTACTTTTAATTCTGCAGCAATTTTTTCAGTTCCTTCAATATATTCAGCTATCTTACCATTCTTTACACGAATTAAAGTTCCATCCTTTATTTTTAAGTCTGAAATTTTTGTCGCTTTTGGATTACTTCCTTCGGTTACATAATATGCTTGATTAAATCCTTCATGTAAATTTAAATAATAAACTTTTATTGGGTTTTCTTGTTCACTTGTATAATAGCTTGTATATGTTGTGTAAGCCAAAGCTTGATTTGATGTACTATCATAGGCTAATACATAATACTCATCCTCTGGTCTATTTAATAAAGTTCCTACAATAATTGTATCTGTCTCTATTTCTCCGTCTTGATATGTAAGAAGAGATGCACTATTTTTTATAACTGCCTTACTTATAAAATAAATTCCTACAATTAAGATGATTACCACAATTAATACGATTACAAATTTTTTCATTTCTTCAAATTCTTCTGTTTTATATGCAATTTTTTGTTTCTTCATTTCACTTCACCTAAAGGTATTATACATAAAAGCTTGAAAAAATGCAATTTATTCTTTCAAAAAAAAAGCAGAGATGTTATTTCTCTGCACTTACTGTTTGATTATTGTAGCCAACGCTTTCCCCAATTGCTAAGAGTTCAGCAGTGGTTAAATCATTTCCAGCTAAATAATAGCTTATATTATCTTTTGTCCAAGTTAGAGAATTTGCTCCTAGAGCCCCGATTATGTCATTTACAATTAACGGATCTCCATAAACCGGTATTATTTCGAATTCTTCGGCCATAACTGCTTTCTCTTCTACAAGAACAAAGTTTTTCTCTCCTCCAAACGTTAATATTATTCGATCTCCAATATCTGTTTCAACACGATCACTGCTTGATAAATAGGTGTTGCTTGGAACATATAATGGATACAAGATATTTTCAATAGCTCCTGTTTCTTCGTCACAAGCATTCCCTTCACATGGAGCATTGTCAGTTTCACAGTCATCACCGGTACACTCTTGTTGTTCTTTACAAGTTTCTTCATCTGTACATTCTTCATTTTTATTTTGATTATTCGTTTGATTGTTTTCTGTATCTTTCGTGTTTGTATCTTCTTTTATGTATTGTTCTAGTTTGAAGTCATCCTCTTTTAAATTGGTATTGTATTCCACGCTTGTGAATGTTACTTTCATTTTTAAAGCATCTTTTTCATCATAGATCTCTGTTTTTTTGATTTTGTTATCTTTATCCACAGTAATTTTTTGATAAGATAATTCTGGATTATTTGGATAATTTACTTTTGATTTAATTACAAAGTTTCCATCTACTTCTTCAACCTTTGTTTCTGCATCATTGTTCATGTCTGTTGTTATTGAACTTAAAATGTACGCTTGACTTGAATTTTCTGGCCATTCACTTTGGAATTTGAAACTTTTGTTTAGAGATGGCGTAATTACGTAGACTGCATCTGTATTTCTTAAAATGATTTGTTCATGATTGTTGGTTTGATTTACCATTTTTACTTTGTAGAAGTAATCTTTTAAGAAATTAATTTCTAAACTGTATGTGAATGTTTCTTCATCCGCATAAATTTCCATATTTCCTTTCAAGGTATAACTTTTGCTATCATTTACTTTGGAGGTAAAATCTTTTACGACATTTTCCGTCCCGGTCTTGCCACAGCCACTTACTAGTAAAGTTAATGAAAGCAATGCCACTAATAACTTTTTCAAAATTCACCACATTCCTTTTCTAGTTTAACTATATTTTGAAAAAAAACATTTTATGAATAAAATCTTTTATTTTTTCCATAATAGTATTGAAAGGACGGGAATATATGGAAATTATTTATAAGATTTGCCTAGTATTCGCGATTATAGGAGCGGTTAACTGGGGACTAATTGGACTTTTTGATTTTAATTTAGTAACAGCCATTTTTGAAGAAGGATCTGTTATGGTTAGAATTCTTTATTCATTAGTTGGAATTAGTGGTCTTGTGAGTATCGGTATTTTATTTCATCATATTGATTCACATCCATTTGAATAAGCAAACAATCTATTTTGTTTGTTTTTTTTGCTTATCTTTTAATTTGCTGATATATCACCTGAACTTGTTTTTATATTTATTGTGTAAGGCGCAAAGTGATCAGAATTTGATATGTTTACCTCACCGCTATTTGTAGAAGTTTCAATATAGGCATTTTTGATATTCTCTATAGAGACATCACCACTTGATGTTGTAATGCTACCATTTTCTGTTACATCAAAAGAAAGAATATCAATATCACCTGAACTTGTTTTAAAGTTTCCTTTAGATACTGTACCAATCTCTATGTCACCACTTTATGCGGTTGCGTAAATGGCTTGGGCACCTTTTATGTTTATATCACCACTAGAAGTATCTGTTGTAATAACACTATTTGGAAAATCCTCTATTTCTATATCTCCGCTACTTGTTTGTAAAGTAAATTGAATGGAACTTTCTTCTGGTATAGAAATCAATACTTCTTCTTTTCCCATGCAAAAGCCAAAGCATAGAAATCCTTTTTCTTTTTTTATTGCTAATTCTTTGTCTTGAAGTCCTATAGAATACTTTTCTTTTCCATAGCCAGTTACTTTAATTGCTATATTATCTGCTTCTTGTTTGATAATTTTTATTTTTTGAGAAGAAGCATCTACTTTTATATGTTCTATTTCTTCCAGTGAATATGTCTTTTCTACAAGAGTTTCACTTTGTTGAAATACAGAAAAAACAATATTTGGATTGCTTAAATAAAGAATTAATCCCCCTAATAAAGCAATTGCTAATATTGATAGAATTATTATTAGAATTAAAATCATTTTTTTATTTTTCATTTTGATCACCCTTTAATTTTAAAGCAAGATGGATAATTTCTAGAACAATGGCATAGACAATCCATAATATCCAGGTAATTTCCCAATGCATAGTAATAAAACTGATTAATAGATAAATGGCTGTAAAGATTAGTGTCACTAAATCATCTAACCATTCATATTTATTCTTTTCTTTTTTTTGTTCTGTTTCTTTTTCTTTTGGTAAACTCATGAAATGATAAATTAAATTTATTGTAGCAATCGCACACAACAATAAGAAAACACTTACTGTTATTTCTTCACTTATCCATGGCATTGTTGACATAGAAATAATCCAAATAATTGCTAGAAAATAAATAAAGACACTTATGCTAACTTTGCATGCAGTTTTTCTTCTTATTTTACTATCATCTAAATTTTTAATATTTTCACTTTTTCCACGTAATAGTTCATCGGTAGTAATTTCAAATAAATCACATAATGGAACTATTTTTTCAAAATCGGGCGAACTTTGATTAGTTTCCCATTTACTAATTGTTTGTCTTGTGACATTTAGCTTTTCAGCAAGTTCTTCTTGACTCAAGCCCATCTTTTTTCGTAGTTGTAAAATTTTTTCTCCAACATTCATATATAAACCTCTTTTCTGTAAACCCATTATACCGTTTCTTTTGGTTGCGCTCTACCATTTTCACATGGAAATTTGTCAACTGAAACGAACATCTGCTTTTTTAAATCGCTTGCCATTTATATTTATTGCTATATATACTATTTTGTTTTTCTTAAAATTTATTGATATTTTTTCTTTTTATATCACTTGTTTAACATAAAAAAAGAAAGCAATTTTTTGCTTTCTTAACTTCCTGTAATCACTATGCTAACTTGACTAGATACGACATAGTTAACTTTTGGATCATTACTTTCTATTTGAACATCAACGTCATAAGTTCCGGCTGTATAATTTGTTAAATCAATATATGCGGAAATGTTATCTGCAGTTATCGAATCGATTACTGATTGAACACCTTTGACTTGAACTGAAATCGGATCATTATTTGTACGATTTACAGTTAAACCGCTTGATAAATTTTTAGCGCGAATATTGTTTATATCAATTGTTTTTTGTTTTTCATCTCCAAAAGATACAACTATTTGAACATCGCTTTCACTTATAGAACGAACTCCAGTTGGTTTTGAAATACTTGCATTGTAAGTTAAAGCTCCACCTGAACCTCGGCCATCGATATTTACTGTAACAGGGACACTTGTTATTTTATCAATATCTTCTTTTTCTCCGTAGATATCAACTGTATATTCTGTTTGTCCGTTAATTGTAATAGATGAAATGGCTTTACCAGCGACTAAATTTCCCGTTGTTGTAACTACAATTGGAACTGTTGCTTTATATGTACTAAATGATATGCTGGCTCCTACTGTTTGAGGAACAATTTCTACATCTTCTAATACTCTTCCATCTTTATCATATGCCACTAGTGGTAAATTATCAATCTCATAAGTGATTGCCTCTGAGTATTTAGAATCACTTAAATCAATTAATGCTTTTACTGTAGCGATTTGGTCTAATGCATCTTGTGATCCTTTAACAACAACTTCTGTTTGATCCAACGTTACGTCAGATACAGAAAACTTCTCATTTAGTTTATCTTCATTTAATAATTCATAAGAAATATTTCTTTTCTCACTAATTTTTTTCTTTATTGTTACCGTTACATAAGCAGGATCTAATTTATAACTAATATTATCTACTGTTTGATTATAAGAAAGTGGGACACGAACTGGTGTATCACTTGCTTCATAATCAGATAAATCTAAAACCACCTCATGTTCTCCTAATTGTTTTGCCAAATAAAGCGCACTCTTCCGTCCTGTTAAAATAATATCTACTTGATCTACTAGTCCTTCAACCACATAAGCTTCTTTGTTATATACTACCGTAACTGGTTCATTTGCCAAAATTTCAGCTTCATTTTCTACTAGGGTAATCACTTGAGAATCAACTAGAAAGAAAGTTACTACTGCTAAGATTAACGAAACATAAACTAAAATTCGTGGTCGATTTAAAAGCTTTTCAACATGAATAGGATTATCTTTTAATTTTTCAAAAAGAAAATATAGTGCTCGACTAAATGGTGTAATAAATTTTTCATCAATAAATTTATAGATTTTACTAAAAAATTTCACAATTCTTTTACCTAACTTACTCATGGATATCTCCCTCACTTTCGGAAGCGTCAGATCCGTAGAAAACTTCTGCTTTTGGCTTTAATTCTTCCATTAAAGTCATTCTAAATTCGTCTAAAGTTAGATTGTAATGTAATTCACCTTCATACGCAATACTGATTCGACCATTTTCTTCAGATACAACTAAAGCTAATGCATCTGATTCTTCGGCAATTCCAAGAGCAGCACGGTGTCTTGTTCCTAATTTTTTATTCAATCCTGGACTCATACTCGTTCTAAATACTGCTCCTGCACATGTAATTCTATCACCTTGAATAATTACACCACCATCGTGAAGTGGACTATTTGGATAAAACAAGTTACTTAAAAGCTCGCTTGAGATATCTGCATAGATTTTTGTTGCACGACCAATATATTCTTGTAAAGATACGTCTCTTTCAATAACTATTAAAGCTCCAATACGATTTTTCTTTAAGAACTCTATTGCTTTCATAATTTCTGTAACCAATTTTTCTCGTTCGTCAACTGTTAAAATTTTGTGTCTTCCTAAAAGTTGAGTACGACCAAAATTCTCTAACATGCTTCTGATTTCTGGTTGAAAAATCACAATAATAGCTAAAGGTCCCCAATCAAGAACATATTCTAATAATAATCCCACTGTATATAAATTAAGCACTTGGCTTAAAATCTCAATTAAGATAACTAGTAAAACACCCTTGACAATTAAAATCATTTTTACATTGTTTCGAATATTCTTTAAAATAAAATAGAATAAGAACCAAACAATACAGATATCTAGTATTTTGGTAAACAATGACCACAACGTCGTTAACGTCATTTTTCCACTTCCTTTGTATTCATCTTGTTCATTATAACAAATTTTTTTCTTTTTATCTACTCCAAAAATTAAGTTGATTTCTTTC
>CAMLWN010000035.1 GCA_946490195.1 uncultured Mycoplasmatota bacterium | reverse complement strand
CTTTTCCTTTTTTCATAAAGTTTTCTCTTTTAAACTATTTCACTCTTTTTTACTGTGTAAGATGGATGCAATTCTTGATAATTTTAAGTTTGATTGGTTATTCTTTTCTTCTAATTCCATGTTTATTTGACGTTGTTCTTCTAAAGCTTGTTTTTGAGCTGCTAATTCATCGCGTAACTTTTCGTTTTCTTTTACTAGGTTTTGATTTTGGATAGATAATTCTTGGTTTTCTTCTTTTAGAATTGAATAAGGTTGTGAATCTCCTTGAAAACCTGAATATAAAATATTATCAATTTCATTCGTTAGTTTCATTAACAACTCTTGATCAAACTTTCTAATTGTAGAAAATTCAAACATTTTTGTTCCTATAAAATTATTGCGTATTTTATTTATGAGCCATCTTGCATACTCTTGATATTCTTTTATTTGATTTGTAATTGTTTCAAAAGTTTTATAAGTTGCTAACGCATCAGCAGCAACACATATAGAAGCATTATACATATGTTGATAGCCTCGTAATTTTTGAACTTTTTCAGCTCTTTGCAAATAAGTTAATTGATATCTTTCTAAAGTCGTATAGAAATTTTTCACTTCTAAATATCTCACATAGTACCAATTTTGTTTCCATAAATATTTTTTTAAAAATTCTTCTGTTGTAGGTGTAATTTCTAAAGATGTAGTGGGTTCAAATTCATTTTTCCTATCTTCTTTTCGACGAAGACCTAATAAAAACATAGTATTTTCTCTTTTTCGTAGAATAAAATAGTTGATGCTCATTAGCTCATTAGAATAATCGTTTGCAAATGTTTTTTCTTTGTCAAATTCAATAACTGCTTCAATTTCTGAAAAATTTGGAAATAAATTTTTACAAAAAGCAGATAGCTTTTCTTGAATAAAATCTGAAAATGGACTTACTGGATTTCCTTCTAAAAAGCATTTATTATATACAGTATAAGTATTTTTCACTAAATATTTTAGAATCTCGTAGGAACTCATATCTTTTTTTAAAAAGCATTTTTCTTTTATAATATCTGTTTTTACTCCCAATAAATGTGCAACATTATAATTACTAATGCTATAATAAATCTTTTTTTGTTCGTCCGAGAGATATAGTCCGATGGTAGCATTTTTAATTGTTTGACTTTCAAATACACTTAAACAAGTTCTAATTGACGCTACATATTTATCAAATTGCTCTCTTGTCATATAAAAACCCCCTTTTGTAGGGGATATTATAAACTTTTTTTCTTTTTCTGTCAAATTTCAGAAACATATTCTAAGAGTCGCATGAACATTTTAATAAATTTCGAATCTAGTCCTCTTGATTTTAATTTACGAATAGCTATTCTTTTACGCTTGATATCTTGATTGCCAAAAATTATAGAACCAAGCATTTCTTTTAATTCTGTTTTTATTTGCAAATCGCTGATAATAGAATCAATGTCTTCGTTTATTAAACGAACGGCATCAATTTCAATGTCTTTTCCTTTACAGTTTATGGATAATTGACTAGTTGTTTTTACATTTTTTACTTCAACAATAAAATCTGCATCCTCTACATAACTCGTCGATTCATAAACGTTTTTGTCTAGATAAACGATTACTTCATCCGCTTTTCTCGTATTTCTAAAACGAATTTTATAATTTCTTGTATCAGGAATAATTCCACTTTTTCCTTCTAATGGTCGAATGATTACTGTGAAATTATTTTGTAAATAGTTATAATCAATAGCTGTTTTAATGTAATATCCTTGTTCATTAAGTCTTGTTACACCATCATCCTCATACAGTTTGTAAATATTGCTTTTTCCCGGGAAAATGTGAATTTCCATATCTTTTGGAGCATTGGTAATATTTCTATTTTCCTCTAAAATTGCTAATGGAATTATCGAACCTGATTTTGCAAATACTGGATAGTCTTCATCTTTAAAGAAAGTTACGTAATGCTTGTCCCCAGGGAATTTTTTTCCGGTTTTAAAATCATACCACATTCCTGCAGGCAAATAGATTCTCGCGACTGTTCTGTTCATAACCATATCTTTTTTCTCAGTTATTGGTGAGACTAGCAGTTCTGTACCAAAATAATATTCGTTTTTGTAAGTTGGCTCATCATAAATTGCCGGATTTGTATAATAAAGCGGTTGTATTAAAGGAAGACCTATTTCATGATATTTATTTGCTTCTGTATATAAATATGGAATCAGTCTATGACGGAGTATGCAATAATCTTGAACAATTTTTAAAGTTTTTACATCCCATTTCCAAGGCTCACGTTTGTAATACTTTCCTCCTTTTGATGAAAGACGGAAGATCGGACTAAAACAAGCTAACTCAATATATCTTATATAAAGTAGAGCTTCTTCCATACCAAACTCATAACCTCCAATGTCATGACTCCACCAAGAAATTCCTTTATTGGAAGCCATAGAATTGAAATATGGAAGGGTATTTAATGTTTCCCAAGAAACTAGAGTTTTTCCACTATACAATGCTGGATACCTATGAGAAGCTACTAAGCCATTTTTTGCTAAGACTAAGCCTCTTTTTTCAAAAGTTTTTTTATAATCTTCAAAATGATATCTTGTTAAAGCTCTTAATGTGTATAAGTCTTTTTCATTACTGTAGTCTATAAAGAAAAAATCTACTCCTTTATCTTCTAATGGTTTAATCAAATTATGAAAATAACTATTTAAAATAAATTTATCAAAAACATTAAATGGAATGGTACTTTTATCCGTTAATCCCATATTCCTTGCAATTTCTTCATAATGATCTTCGTGAGGCATGATTCCTTCTTTTGGATCAAGAGTTAGACCTAAACGAATTCCACGGTCATGGAGATATTTTGAAAAATGATTTGGGTCTGAAAAAAGATTACGATTAAAAGTATATCCTGTTTTATATTTGGTTAAGTCTTTTGCATCTTTTAAATGCCAAAATTCTCCTAATAAAATAATAGATAAAGGGATTTGATATCGATTAAAATTCGATATTAATTCTGCTATATTATTGAAATTATATATTTCATTTTTATTCCACCAAATTCCTAATGCGTATCTAGGAATTAGTTCAGGAAATCCAGTCAACATGAAATAATCTCTTAGGCATAAACCAAAATCTCTTCGGTACATAAAAACATAAAGGTCTGTTCTTGGTCTTGTGTTTGGTGTTAAAAAACCATCTTCATTAATAATCATACTCGAACTATCATCTATTGAAACAAAACCATCCACAGAATATAACCCTTTTTGATAGTTTGGTGTGGATAAGTCAATTCCTAAACCAGAAGTTCTAAAGTTTCTTACTTCTTTATTTTTTATAAACCAAGATTTATCTGTATCTAAAAGCATTATCTCGATGTTTAAAGATTCAAATGGTTTTTCTTTTTGATATTTTAACATAAAGTACTTTGTTGTGATTTCTAGATACCTGTCATCTTCTACTACTTTAAACTCTGGAACTGGAAAATTTCTGTTTATAACTTGTTCCGTTAAGTCATCAAAAAATATTCCGTCTTTGTTAAATTCTAGACGAACTAAGCGTTCAGTAAGCACCGTTATCCGATATTTTTGACCTTGAAAAATTGCTTCTTTTTTACTCTTGGCATTTTGATAATTTGGTCTAAAATGTGGATCCATTTGATTAAACACAAGCATCAGCCCCTATCTTACTTATAAAACATTATAACATTTTTTCTCTTGCTTATGCAATTTATCTTATCATAATGTATGCTAGAAAAAAGCCTAAGATTAAACAAGCTACAATTATACATGAACCTTTAAAAAATCCCTTGGAATAAGCAGTTGCATCTACTTTTTCCTTTTTTAATTCTAATTTATAAGGCTCATTTTTTTGTTCAACATAAAAATCTTTATTTTCATATTCTGTAAATAGTTCTTTTCCCGTCCCAATTTTATAATATTCTAGCATAAATGGATATTGGTATTGAAAAAATAAAGCATCCTTGGAAATGCCTTCAGGGATTCCATTTAATAGCTTTGTTGCTAAGGCATAATTCTGTTCATTTTTTCTTGCTGGCTTTCCTAAATCGTGTCTTAAAGAAAACTCTTCTGCATACTTTTCTAATAAACCTTCTGTTAAAGCATTCACAAAGTTTTTCTTGACTTCATCTTGTTCATTTTCTTTTTGAGGAGTTATAATGTAGCGAAAGAGTTCTCTGACTAATATATTTCGTTTAATTAGCATTTCCATTTCTTCATAGCTTTTGCCATTTAAATCCTCTTGGTCCAAATAAATATGAACTAAATCATCATGCTTTGGAAGTGTTTTTTCATCTAAAACAACAAAATCTTTTGTTAATAAGTTTCTTAGTCTTTGATCGTTTTCTAATCCTAAACTATCCTGGTAATCTCTTAATATTTGTAAGATAAGTTGTTTTGCGTAGCGATTAATTTCCTTTACTAGTTCTTCTTTCGTCATAAATGCTTCTCTACTTTCTTTGTTTATTATATAATAGGATTAACATTTTTTCTAGTAGGAGGTGTAAATTTATGTTTCGATATACGTTAGACAATAAAAGATATCATACATTAAATTATTTTTATAAACAAAAATTTGGAAAAAAAGTATACAAAGTTAGCTTAAATGCTGGTTTTTCTTGTCCACATATGAAAAATGGTGGATGCATATTTTGCTCACATGAAAGTGGAGATTTTGCTGGGAATAAAAGAGATGATGTGGTTACTCAATTTAAAAATGTGCAAAAAATCATGGAAAGAAAATGGCCAGGAAGTTATGCAATTAGTTATTTTCAAGCAGGAACAAATACTTATGCTCCGCTTGCCACTTTGAAAGAAAAATACGAGTCTATTTTAGCTTTACCTAATGTTGTCGGCCTTTCTATTGCGACAAGAAGTGATGCCATTTCAGAAGAAGTTTATGATTATTTAGAAGAATTATCTAAAAAAACTTTTTTAACTGTTGAACTCGGATTACAATCCATACATGAAAAGACTTTAAAATTTATTCATCGTGGCCATACCTTAGATAATTTTACAAAAAGTGTTTTAGAACTTAAAAAACGAAATATTCCAGTTGTTGTTCATATTATTAATGGATTACCTAATGAAACCAAGGAAGATATGATTGCTACTGTTAAATTTTTAAATAATTTAGGGATTGACGGGATTAAAATTCACATGCTTCATATTCTTAAAAATACGTTTTTAGCAAATTATTATGAAGCTCATCCTTTTCATATTTTATCTAAGGAAGAATACATTGATATTGTATGTGAACAATTAAGATATTTAGACGAAAAGATTGTCATTCATCGGATTACTGGTGACCCCAAAAAAGAAGATTTAATTGAACCTTCTTGGCTTTTAAAAAAAGTTTGTCTATTAAATGATATTGATAAGGAAATGAAAAAAAGAGACATTTATCAAGGAGATTTAACTTAATGTCTCTATTTTTGTAATTATAAATCCTTTTAAAGAAGTTTCCAAAGCTATTTCTTCTCCTTTTGTTTCTTTTAAATAATTTTTATATTTTTCACTAAATATAGCAAAAGATTTTTCTAAACTGCTTCCTCTTAACGTGTCACAGAATTCTTTAACACATAATCTTTTTATATTATTTATTTTGTTTTCAGAAACATAAGTTAAGAATTCATTGCTTCGAATATTTGTCTCTGTTTCATTTATTACTTCTAAGCCATAACTTGGTTTGATGTTCATAACAAGTAGACAAATCATAATAAATCCACTTAAAAATATATATTTTCGCATATGTACTTCACCTAAAAATAATATGGAAATTTTTTCAAAAAAAAGAATGGTATTTTTTACCATTCAATTATTGTATAGCCATCATTTTCTAAAGTTTCTTTTTGATGTTTATAATTTTTATTTCGATAAGCAATTTTTACAATTTTTCCAGCATTTCTTTCTTCTTGAATTTTCTTGAAAATCTCTTCGTCAAGCTGATTTATGATATAGGCGATTTTTTCTTTGTTTTTAGGAACTTTAAATCCTCGTTTTTTTAATAATAATACTAATCTTTCAAATCCAATAGAAAATCCGGCTGCAGGAACAGAAATATTTGCATATTTTTCTATCATTTTATCGTAACGTCCACCGCCTCCGATAGAAGAGCCTAAATCTTCAACACTGATTTCAAAAATTGGTCCTGTATAATAACTCATTCCTCTTACTAAAGTTGGGTCAAATACCAAATTTGCTTCAACATTTTGAGAAACAATGTGCATAATTTCTTCTAAATTTTTTACTACACTTTCATCTAACTCTAAACCTTTACAAAAATCCGTTATTTTTTGAGAATCCTGTTGAAATAAATTTAAATATTTTTCGATTTTGTCTTCTTCAAAATTGTTTTTTAACAGTTCTTCTTTAACTCCATCAAAGCCAATTTTATCAAGTTTATCTAAAGAAATTAAAATTTCATCTGTTTTTTCCATTGGTAATCCTGAAAATTTAACCATACTTGTCAAAATACGACGGTCATTTATTTTAATTTGAAAATTTTGAAAATTTAAGTTTTTTAAAAATGTTGTAACAGCTGTGATGAGTTCAATTTCGGCTAAATTTGTTTTTTCTCCGAAGATATCTAAATCACATTGCATAAATTCTCTATATCTTCCTTTTTGGGGACGATCAGCACGCCAGACAAAACCGGTTTGGAATGCTCTGAAAGGATTATTTAGTTCATTCATATTGTTTGCATAAAATCTTGATAATGGGACTGTCAAATCATAACGCAAACCACTATCCACTAAATCGCCTTGGTCTTGTATATTTTCTAAATTTAATTTTTTTCCTCTTTTTAAAACTTTAAAAATTAGTTTCTCATTTTCTCCACCTTGATTGCTTGTTAAATTTTCAATGTGTTCAAGACAAGGTGTTCCGATGATTTCAAATCCAAAAGATGCATATGTTTCCTTCATAATTTTTAATACATATTCTCGTAAAGCCATGTCTTCTGGTAAAAAATCTCTAGTTCCTTTTATAGGCGTTTTTATAAAACTCATTATTTTTTCCTCATTTCTAATTTTCTTAAAAGTTCTTGGTCGCTTCCTTGTAATAACGTTCCAAATTCATTTTTTGGTGTTGCAATAACAGAGGATTTATTCATGAAAGTATACCAACATCCTTTTTCATTTTTTCTAATATCTATAACTGTATAAAAGTTTGGAATGTTTGAAAGTTGGTTGATGGTCAAAAATTTCTCCGTAAAATGCTTTCCAGGTGCCACTACTCGAAAAGGCAAGTAAAGTCGTTTTAAATGGGCCATTTTAGTTTGCAATAATAGACTTTGTAATTTGATAAAATTTATTTTTTCATCGGTACAATACTGATATTCTATGATCCTTTTATTTTCTTCTTCTTGTTTTTTATCACGATAAACCGTTACAGGCTCAGCATTTACAAACATTTTTTTTCCTTCTACAACTGTTTGTAATTCTTCTTTTTCGCCAATGTATTGTTCCATTTCTGTAGTAATAAACTCTCCAGGAATGAACTGAATAGTATTTTTAGTAATGTACATGTGTATTCCCCCTCTTAGAAATGCATTTGTGTTTTCTTCTATACTATATCATAAAATTAAAAGCTTGACAAAAAAAAATAAGAAGGATTGCTTCTTATTTTACTTCAATATATTTTCTAGTATCTTTTTCTTCTTTTTTAGGAATTACTACAGAAAGAGTTCCATGGTTAAATGATGCTTCAATATTTTCTTCATCAATATCGCCTAGGTAAAAACTTCTTTGATATTTACCATAAATTCTTTCACGGCGAATATATTTCTTTTCTTCTTTTTCTTCTTCGGATTCACTCTTTTCTGCTGTAATTGTTAAATTTCCTTGGTTGCATTCTATTTTAATTTCATCTTTTTTGAATCCTGGAATATCCATTTCAATATGATATTTTTGGTCTTTTTCATAAATATCACATTTCATTTTATTCTCATCTCCTTCAAAAAAGTTATTAAATAAATCATCTAAATAATAATTTCTAGGTACTAATTTCATCTTTATCATTCCTTTCACAATTATCATTATACTCTTTTTTTAGCACTTGTCAAGCGCAAGTGCTAATTTCTGGTATTTTTTTAGTACCTTTTTAGTTTAAACATATTCTTTTAAATTATACAGGAATTGCATATAAAACGATTTCTGTTGGAAATATTGGTCCACCATAATATCTTAAATAATATTTGTAATGAATTTTTAAATCATTTATATATTGCCAAATTCTTAAAAAATCTTCGTAGCCATGGTATATAGAAATAATGAGAATGGGTCTATCTTCTATTAAGTGTTTCTCACTACCTTTTAAAGCATAAATTTCGGAACCTTCTATATCCATTTTTAATATCGTGATTTTTTCTTTAATATCCTCATCTAAAGTTGTAATAAGTAAATCCCCTTCTTCTTCATTTAAAACTTGATTGGAAGAAGTACTAATCTCATGAGTAAGTACTGAACCATTTCCTACAAAATCCATAACTGCTTTCTTAGAATAAATAATTCTTGGATAGGTATATAAATTTTCTTTTAAAGCGCGCATACTTTCATCCGTAATTTCATATGCATATATTTTCTTATAACTTTCTTTTCCATAGGTTTTTATAAATTCTTCAATCGTATCCCCTGTATAAGCCCCCAAATCCACAAAAACTTCGTTTTGACAAACTGGAATAATATCTAAATCAAAATAATGAGGAAAATGTTTTTCAATAACATCTCCCAAATTTTTAAAATCATAATTATACCAATTATTTACAATGGCATAAAAAGTTTTTTTTGAACGATAATCACTTAAACTGTTATAAAATTTTTTAAGCTCCTTACTATTTTCTTTTAAAAACGAGCTCACTTTAATAATTGTATTATTTTCTACAGTACTTAATTTTCCCCAAAAAGTAAATTGGCTTAAAAAAGTGTCAATATTGCCTTGTGTTTCTACAGGAATCATTTTTAATTTTTCAAAAATATGTTCTTCTATTTCTTTTTGAGAGAATAATTCTAATTCACTTAATAACTCTTGCGTTATTTTATCTATATAATTCATAGCCTCACCTAATTCATTGTATTTTTTTCCAAAGAAAAAATACCATTTTTGGTATTTTATTGTAATTTTTCATAAATGCTTGCTATATCTTCATGGGGATCGTCATCAATGTTTGGCAATAAATGCGTATGAAAATGTTTTACTTTTTGTTTTTCACCATAATTATAACTTACAGTCATACTTACTTTTCCAAGTTTTTGCATGATTATTGGAGTAAGTTTTTTAGCTACATTATTTATATGTGTCAAAACTGTTTCATCTAGTTCCATCATGTCTGTATAATGTTTTTTAGGAATCAATAAAATATGACCATCGCAAAAAGGATCAATATCCATAATTCCAAGAATCAAATCATCTTCATATACTTTACGACAAGGACTTTCCCCATTAATAATTTTGCAAAATATACAACCTTTCAAATCTTTTCCTCCTCGTATAATGTAGTTAAGATATTTTTTAACTACATTATCTTATATT
>CAMLWN010000034.1 GCA_946490195.1 uncultured Mycoplasmatota bacterium | reverse complement strand
GAAAAAAATATATTGTACCATTTTTTACAAATTATTTTTTATGCGATTGCCTTAATTAATAATAGAAAAAAGTAGAAAAATCAAAAAAATTTGCTATACTTTAAATACGAGGAGGAAAAATATGAAATGTCCAGTGTGCAAAGATGTAACATTATTAATGTCTGAAAAGAAAGGAATCGAAATCGATTGTTGTCCAGAATGCAGAGGAATTTGGTTAGACCGTGGTGAATTAGAAAAACTACTTGCTGCAGAAGAAAAAGTTGTGAACAGAAAAGAAGAAAAAGAAATAGAAACAAAGCAAACTCCAAGAAAAAAAGAATCCTTTATAAGTGAAATCTTTGAACTGTTTGGAGATTAAATAAATTTTAAAGGATACAAAATAGTCTTTTTTTTATGTTTTTCAAAAATTCTTCTTCTAAATATGTCAAAATATGATAAAATATGTATGTAAGAGTAGGAGGGTCATCCATGAGCATTGAATTTATAATCATTCTTGGTATAGCATATTATATCGTAACCGTTGCTTTAATTATTGTCACTCTAAACTTATTAAATAAAAGAGACAAAACAACAATTCGCAAACAAATGGATGAATTAGAAAGAGATAAAAATTTGATTATCTCTGCTTCCTTAATTGCCGAATTAAATAAAGTAGAGCCTTTGATTAGCAATTCTAATATGAAAGATACCTTGGCTCTTTGGCAAAAAAGATTCACAAAAATCAAAGAAAGCGATGTTCCAAGAATAACAGATGCACTTCTTGAAGCAGAAGAACTTTATGCCAAAAAAGATTATAAAACTTTAAAAAAGAAATTATCTGAAATTGAAATGGATATCTATTATGTAAGAACAAAAGCTAATTTTTTATTAGATGAAATTAAAGAAATTACTTTAAGCGAAGAAAGAAATAGAGAAACAATTACAAAATTAAAAGCGAGCTATCGTGAAATTTTAAGAAAATATCAAGATAATAAAAATGATTATAGTTTAGTTTCTTCTCCATTAGAACTTCAATTTGAAAATGTTGACAAACTTTTCAGTGCGTTTGAAGTAGCAATGGAAAATAAATCTTACCAAGAAGTAAGTAAAATTGTTAAAGCAATAGATGATTTAATTGGTAATTTAAAACTCGTTATTGACGAAGCTCCAACAATTATTATGTTGGGGAAAAATATCATTCCAAAAAAAATTACAGATATTACAAATATTAGTAAAAAAATGGAAAAAGATGGTTTTAATTTAGATTACCTAAATATTCCATACAATGTTACAGAATCAAGTAAGAAAATTACAGATATTTTTCAACGTTTAAATGTTTTAAATATAGAAGATTCTATTTTTGAGTTAAAAACAATGTTAGATTATTTTGATTCTATTTATAATGAATTTGATAAAGAAAAAATTTCTCGAAAAATATATAACGATTATTTAAGAACCATTTTGATTAAAATTACAAAATTAACCAAAATAAATGATACTTTATTAAAAAGACTTGATGACATAAAGTATAGTTATGATTTAAATGATGAAGATGTGGAAGTAGTGTTTACTATAAAAGAAGAGCTTGCTAGTGAACGCGGGGAATACGATGATATTATTGATGATGGCAGAAGCAAAAAATCTTCTTATTCGCACTTAGGAAAATTGATGGAACTTTTAAATATTAAAGTTTTAAAAACCGAAGAAAAATTAGAAGTAGCTTTACGTAGTCTAGGAAGTTTAAAAGAAGACGAACTAAGAGCTAGAGAACAATTAGATGAAATGAAACAGATTTTGGAGTCTGCAAAATCTGGAATAAAGTCCTTCAAATTACCAATGATTCCAGAAAACTATTTTGTTGAACTAGGAGAAGCAACAGAAGCCATTGCCAATATGGTTCAAGAACTAGAAAAAACACCAATCTCGATTAAAGTATTAAATACAAGAGTGGATACAGCAAGAGATTTAGTACTAAAAGTGTATAACACAACAAAAGAAACGGTAAAAACAGCAAAAATGGCTGAAACGGCAATTGTTTATGGAAATCGCTATCGACCAATAAATACCGAAGTGGATATTGGACTTTCGAAAGCTGAAAAATTGTTTTTTCAAGGTAAGTTTAAAAATGCTTTAGAAACAGCGATTCATGCCATTAATATTATCGAACCAGGAATCTATAAAAAATTAATGGATGAATATCAAAATTAAAAAGGAGTAGCAACCAATGAAGAAGTTAATGATTGATTTAGATGAAACCATATGTCAGGGAGGATATCTAGAAGCGGTAAACGAATATCTAAAAACAGATTATAAGTATACAGATATTCCTCATTACTATGTTGAAGATGTCATGGATGAAGAAGAAAAGGAGAAATTTTTAGATTATTTTTACCAAAATATCAACATCTATAAACATGCTGAGATTATGCCAAAAGCCTTAGAGGTGATTGAAAATCTTTCAAAATATTATGAAATTTATATTGTGACAGCTTTTGTAGATAAAAGACGAGTAAAAGAAAGTAGCATTATGGCTAAATATAAATATGAATGGATTTTAGAAAATATGCCTTATATTGACCCCAAAAAGATTATTTTAACAGGGGCTAAAGATATGATTATGTGTGATATTAAAATAGATGATAAAGTAGCGAATTTAAAAGGATATGGAGAAACAAAATTATTGATAGACCAACTTCATAATCAAAAATATTCATTTGAAGAATTAGAAAAATTAGGAATTAGAAGAGTTTATGATTGGGAACAAATTCGTTCGATTTTAATAAAGGAAAGTGAAGAAGTATGATTTATTTAGATTATTCAGCAACCACACCTGTTGCTTATGATGTTTTAGAGTCTTATACAAGAGCGACGAAAGATTTTATGGGAAATCCAAATTCTTTACATAGCTTAGGCGTGAAATCAAAAGCCTTAATGCATAGTGCAGTAAAACAAATCAGCGATATTTTTAATGTATTAGAAAGTGAAATTACTTTTACAGCCGGAGCTACAATGTCTAATAACCTAGCTTTAATTGGTACAGCCTTAGCAAATATGAAATATGGAAATCACATATTAGTTTCTAAATTGGAGCATCCTTCTATTTATAGTATTTGTAAATATTTAGAAAACATCGGTTTTGAAATTGGCTACATCGATAATACAGAGGAAGGATTAATTGATTTTGAAAATTTAAAGCATCAAATGCGGGATGATACCATTCTTGTAAGTGTCTGTGCAGTAAACAGCGAAATGGGAATCAGACAACCTTTAAAAATGATTCGCCAAATCATCAAAAAAGAAAATCCTCATACATTTTTACATAGTGATATGACTCAAGCTTTAGGAAAAATTCCTGTAAGTTTTCATGATGTAGATTTAGCAAGTGCAACTGCTCATAAAATTTATGGACCAAAAGGAATAGGACTTTTCTATAAAAACAGTCGAGTACCATTCACTCCTCTTTTATATGGAAGTGGTCAAACAAATATGTATAATCCAGGAACACCTCCAGTTCCATTAATTGTAGCTTTTTCCAAAGCCATTCGCTTAGCAACCGTTGATTTAGATAAAAGAGAAAATTTTATCAAAAGATTAAATGAAAAAATTGTAAATGAATTAAAAAAGTATGATGGAATAAGAATCAATCAAACAAAAATTTGTATTCCTCAAATTCTAAACATTTCTTTTGAGAATATCAAAGCCGAAACCTTTTTACATGCTCTAGAAGAATATGAAATCTATGTAAGTACAAATACAGCATGTTCAAGTGGAGAGATTTCTACGGCCGTCATGGCTGTTTATAACGATAAAAAAAGAGCTTCAAGTACCCTAAGAATAAGTTTGTCTTATTTAACAACAACAGATGAAATTAATAAATTTCTTTCCTGTTTTCGCTTAGTTTATGAAAAATTAAGTTTATTAAAAAAAGAAGAATAACCAAAAAATATTTTGACACCAAAACGGTGTTTTTCTTTTCTTTTTGTTAAACTTTTGCTATAGTACTAGAAGTTAGGAAGTGTAAGTATGCAAAAAATCATCATGCTAAAATATGCTGAATTAAATACAAAAAAGGCTAATATTGGAATGTTTCTCCATATTTTAAAACAAAATATTGAAGAGAAAATTGGAAATTTTGCAAATATAGAATTTGATAAGGGAAGAATGTTTATAAAAACAGAAGAAAAAAATTATTCTTTTGTTTTAAATTCATTAAAGAAAATTTTTGGCATTCATGAAATAGAAGTAGGGTATCAAATTGAAAACACAAAGATGTCTTTAATTGAAGAAAGTTTAATAAAAATTATTCAAAACAAAGATTTTCAAACTTTCAAAGTAGAAACAAAAAGAAGTGATAAAAACTATCCTTTAACAAGTTTAGAAATCAGCAAACACTTAGGCGGAATCATTTTAAAAAATAAAGAAAATATTAAAGTTGACGTTCAAAATCCAGAAGTAATTTTTTATGTAGAAATAAGAAAAGACCATGCATATATTTATTCGGAAAAAATTAAAGGTTTAGGTGGTTATCCAGTTGGGACTTTAGGAAAGGGTTTATTAATGCTATCCGGAGGAATTGATAGTCCAGTTGCTGGATATTTAGCTATGAAAAGGGGCGTTAAAATTGAAGCAATTTATTTTGAAAGCCCTCCACATACGAGTGTTGAAGCCAAAAATAAAGTAGAAGCTTTAGCTAAAATCATCAGTGAATATGCAACTCCGATAAAAATACATGTCATAAACTTCACAAAAATTCAAGAAGAAATTTATAAAAATATTCCTCATGAATATCTAATAACCATAATGCGTCGAATGATGTATCGAATTTCTGAAAAAATAGCTTATCGAAACAATTGCAAAATCCTAATTAATGGCGAGTCTATTGGCCAAGTAGCAAGCCAAACACTTACTTCTATGGCAGCAATTAATGAAGTTGTAAGTATTCCAGTAATAAGACCAGTAGCTTGTTTTGATAAATTAGAAATCATTGCTTTAGCTAAACAAATAGGTACATATGAAACAAGTATTTTACCATTTGAAGATTGTTGTACGATTTTCGTGCCAGAACATCCAGTAATTAATCCAGAGAAAGAAAAATGTCTTGAATATGAAAAACTTATCCCATATGAAGAATTAATAAAAGAGGCCTTACAAACCGAAACAGTTTTAACAAACCAAACAAAAAAGGAATTTGAAGATTTACTTTAATTCCTTTTTTCGTAATTATTACATCTTGCCATATTTTCACAATTTCCAACCTCAATGCACCCTAAATTGCATCGTTGTTCTTGTTGGTCGAAATATTTACATTCCTTTACTAAACAAGAAATTCTTTGATTAAAATATTCATTACTCATAACAATTCACCCTTATTACTATGTATAAAAAAAAGAAAAATATGCATTCTAATTATAGGTGATTTTATGCAATTATTTAAATATCTTAAAGAACCATCACAAACACAAAGAATAAAAAAAGAATTTCTTTCTCCATGGGATATAACAGAAAAAAATACCAATCAAGAAGAAATAGCTATAGCAGAGCTTTCTACCGGGCCTAATTGCTTAAAAAGATAATCAAAATAAGAAATAGAATTTATCTAAATATCTAGTGTTCTTTGAATGCTAGATTTTTTTATGAAAATTTAATGCTTTTTATGAGAAAAGAATTTTGCATGGTAAAAAGTTTAAATATTTTGTATAATAGTATTAGGAGTTGAAAAATTATGAAAATATTATCAGTAAATGCTGGAAGTTCTTCTTTAAAATTTACTGCATTTGAAATGCCAGAAGAAAAAATATTAGTAAGTGGAAATTTTGAAAGAATTGGAATTCACGAAAGTTTTTACACCATTAAAATAAATGGAGAAAAAATAAGAAAAGAAGTTGATTTACCAAATCATACCACTGCTTTTCAAATCTTAATGCAAGAATTAATTGATTTAAAGGTAGTTTCTTCTTTAGATGAAATTAAAGGAATTGGTCACCGAGTTGTTCAAGGTGCAGACCATTACGATAAGAGCGTTTTAGCAACAGATGAAGTTGTAGAAGATATTGACTCATTATCAAGTTTAGCACCGCTTCATAATCCAGCTGCAGTATTAGGAATTAAAGCAGCTAAAGAAGTCGTGCCAAACGCTACAGAAGTAGTAGTATTTGATACAGCATATCATCAAACTATGCCAAAAGAAAATTATTTATATGCTCTTCCAATGGAATGGTATGAAAAATATCAAGTAAGACGCTATGGAGCACACGGAACAAGCCATAAATATATTGCTGAATATATGAGCAAAATGTTAGGAAGAGATGATTTAAAACTTATTATTTGTCATATCGGTTCAGGAGCAAGTGTTACAGCTGTAAAAAATGGAAAATCTATAGATACATCAATGGGATTCACACCTAATGCGGGATTAATTATGGGAACACGTTGTGGAGATGTAGACGTTACAGCTATCACATACATCATGGAAAAAACAGGATTAAAGCCATCAGAAATTGATACGATTTTAAATAAACAAAGTGGAGTATATGCAATATCAGAAGGATATAGTGATATGCGTGATATCTACGACCGTGTAAAAGAAAATGAAGAAAAAAGCGTTCTAGCTTTAAATATGTTTGTTAAAAGAATTGTCGATTACATTGCCAAATATTATTTTGAATTAGAAGGATGCGATGCCATCGTATTTACAGCAGGTGTTGGTGAGAACGGTGCTTATGAAAGAAGCAAAATTGTTGAAAAGCTAGAATTTTTAGGAGTAAAATTAGATAGAGAATTTAATGAGAAAATTGCAAGTTATCACGAAATTCATGAAGGAAAAATCACATTAGATGATTCAACGATTCCAGTTTATGTAATTCCAACAAATGAAGAAGTAATGATTGCAAGAGATACATATGAATTAACAGAAAAATAGAAAGAGGGACATAAATGCAAAGTGACATCATAAAAAAAATAGGAAAAAAAATAAAGCAATACGACAGTATTGTAATTGCAAGACATATCGGACCAGACCCAGACGCTATTTGTAGTCAACTCGCTTTAAGAGATGCCGTACTAGAACGGTATCCGAAAAAGAAAGTTTATGCAGTAGGAACAGGGGTTTCCAAATTTAAAAAATACGGAAATTTAGATAAAATTGATGTCACTTCCTTACATAACACTTTATTAATTACAACCGATGTTCCAAATTTTTATCGGGTAGATGGTGTAGAAGGCTTAAAATTTAAAGAAGTAATCAAAATTGATCATCATCCGTTTGAAGAAGAATTTGGAGGCATAGAATGGATTGATGAAACAGCTAGTAGTACATGCCAAATGATTAGTGAAATGCTTATAAAATTAAAATGGAATTTATCAACAAATGTAGCAAGCAACCTTTTTTTAGGAATTGTTTCTGATAGCGATCGTTTTCTATTATCATATACGACAGTGAAAACTTTTGAAATAACAACCGAATTATTAAAGAGAAGTAAAATTCCATTTACTAAATTATACGAAAAACTTTATGAACGTCCGATTGAGGAAATTCGCTTTCGAGGTTTTTTAGCAGATAATCTAACAGTAACAGAAAATGGCTTTGCATATGTAGATATAAAAGCTGAGACGATTGAAAAATATCATGTGGATTCCGCAACGGCATCTAATATGATTAATGATTTTAATTATATTAAAGATATTCATGTTTGGTGTTTTGTTACTCATGATGCTAAAAATAATCTTTATAAAGTAAATATTCGTAGTAAAGGACCTGTAATTAATGAAATAGCTTCGAAATACCATGGTGGAGGCCATAAATATGCAAGTGGAGTAAGGACTAGTAAACGAGAAGATATTGATAATTTATTAAAGGATTTAGATGAAGCATGTAAAGAATATAAAGGAGCGTAAGTAATGAAGTTTATTGAAAAAATAAAAGAGCAAGCAAGAACAGAAAAAAAGAAAATTGTTTTACCAGAAACAATGGATGAACGTATTTTAGATGCAACGAAAATAGTTGTAGAAGAAGACATTGCTGAAGTAATTTTATTAGGGAATAAGGAAAGCATTTTAAAAACTCATCCTACATTGACAAATGTGGAGATTATCAACCCCTTAACTAGTGAATTAACTAAAGAATTCGCTCAAAAATTATATGAATTACGTAAAGAAAAAGGAATGACATTAGAAGAAGCAAATCGTCTTTTAACTGAAGACTTTATGTATTTTGCTTGCATGCTTGTTAAAGAAAATATGGCAGATGGGATAGTAAGTGGAGCTTGTCATTCAACAGCAAACACTTTAAGACCAGCATTGCAAATTATTAAAACCAAAAAAGATGCAAAACTAGTTTCTACATTCTTTTTAATGGAAATTCCAAATTGTGAGTATAAAGAAAATGGTATCTATGTATTTGCTGATTGTGGTTTAGTTCAAAGTCCAACAAGCGAAGAGCTAGCCTTTATAGCAATTGATAGTGCGAAAAGTTTTGAAAGCTTAACGGGTGAGAAACCTTATGTTGCAATGTTATCACATTCCACTAAAGGCAGTGCGAAACATACCGATGTCGATAAAGTTACGACAGCAACGAAAATAACCCAACAATCTTCATCAGAAATATGCATTGATGGTGAACTTCAATTAGATGCTGCGATTGTACCAAGTGTTGCAAAGTTAAAAGCTAAAGATAGCAAAGTAGCAGGGAAAGCCAACGTGTTAATATTCCCAGATTTAGATGCTGGAAACATTGGATACAAATTAGTTCAAAGATTCGCGCATGCTGACGCCTATGGTCCAGTAACTCAAGGAATGGCAGCACCAGTAAATGATTTATCACGAGGTTGCTCAGTTACTGATATCGTTGGAACTGTAGCAATTACAGCAGTCCAAGCTGAAAATAAAGAAAGGAAATAAAAAATGGAAGAAATAAAATTAAGAAAATGCTCAGTTTGTGGAGCAATTGTTAAAGTTGTGGAGAATAAAAACAACAGCAACTTTATCTGTTGTGGAAAAGAAATGGAAGATATTATTCCAAATAGTGTGGATGCAAGTTTTGAACGTCACATCCCAGAAATTCACATTGAAGATGGTGAAATGTATATTCGAGTAAATCATGTGATGGAAGAAAATCACTATATTGAATGGATTTTAGTGAAAACAGAAAATGGAATGAAAGAATTTTTCTTTAAACCAGGAGATAACTGTGAATTTCATTTACCATATACTGGCAGAGCATTAGTATATTCTTATTGTAATCTTCATGGTTTATGGAAAAAAGAAGTAGAGTAGTTGCAAAAGAAAAAAAGTATGTTATAATAATTTCAGAAAGAAAAAAATCTTTCTAAGAATATATTTTTGAAGAAAATTCATAATATATTATAGGACAAAAAAAGAACCATCTGATTTTCAAGAGTTAGATGTTTCTCAGTCCAAATGTTTTTGGGTAAGAAAACACCTATTCAGATAGGTGTTTTCAATTGTTTTTAATCCTTTTTGGAATAAATTTTTGAAAGTACTACTAAAAGTACAATCAAGATTATTAAATAATCCATAAAATATTCCTTTCATAGGACATCACCTCACTTCCAGTAAAATTATTTTAATGGACTGAGGAAAAAACACCTAACAATCAGATAGTTCTAAAGAGATTATATAACAAAAGCCTACGAAAAGTAAAATTGCAGACAATGTGTTTACAATAAAAAGTTTTAAAAGCATGTTTTATAAGAAGAATTAAACGGTTGCAAAAGAAAAAAAGTGTGTTATAATAATTTCAGAAAGAAAAAAATCTTTCTAAGAATATATTTTTGAAGAA
>CAMLWN010000033.1 GCA_946490195.1 uncultured Mycoplasmatota bacterium | reverse complement strand
CTTTTGGATTGACTAGAAATATATGAAAAATCTTGTTATACTTATTTAAGTAAGGTGGGTGAGGCACATGTTTGTACCGATAAAAGTTACAACAGATTATTCATTAATGAAAAGCCTAATTAAAATACCCGACCTAATTCTTTTTTTGGAAAAAAACAAGATAAATATATGCGGAATTTGTGACGAGAATTTATTCGGCGTAATGGAATTTTATGATAGTTGTTTAGAACATAATATTACTCCACTTATTGGTTTAGAAGTAAAAATAGATACCAATACATTTTATATATATGCAAGGGGATATCAAGGATATCTTACTTTATTAAAACTTCATACCAAAAAAGAAGAAAAAATATTATCCATATATGACTTAGAAACAAATGCAAAAGATATAAATATAATCTTGCCTTATCAAGAAATTGAAATGTTTAAAGAATTTTCCAAAATATTTCCAAATCTTTATATTGGATATACGACAGAATACGAAAAAAATAATGCACTAATTGTCACAAAAAATGTTTTATTTTGCCCAGATTTTAAAATGTTTTTAAAACAAGATAGTTTTTATCTTAATATGCTTCTAGCTATTGATACAAATAATAGCTATGCTGTAATTGAAAAAAAAGATTATGAAAAGAATGCATTAGAATATTACGAGGAGAAAATTGAGTTGGATGAAGTAATGGAAGAGTTCATTCGTACTTCAAAAGTAACCATTCCAAAAGATAAACGATATATTCCTAAATATTTAGAAGATCAAGATTCTTTTTCTTATTTAAAAGCTTTAGCGTACAAAGGATTAAAAAAGAGATTAAATGGAAAAATTTTAAAAAACTATGAAGAACGTTTAGAATATGAACTTTCAGTTATTGAAAAAATGGGCTTTGCAGATTATTTTCTAATTGTTTATGATTATGTCTTTTATGCCAAAAAAAATTCAATTTTAGTCGGCGCAGGAAGAGGAAGTGCTGTAGGTTCTTTAGTAAGTTACTGTCTTGGAATTACAGATGTAGATCCTTTAGAATATCATTTATTATTTGAAAGGTTTTTAAATCCAGAACGAATAACCATGCCTGATATTGATATTGATTTTGAAGAAAGCAAACGTGATGCTGTTGTCTCTTATGTAAAAGAACGATATGGTAAAAAAAATGTCGCGAATATCATGACTTTTGGAACATTAAAAAGCAAACTAGTTTTACGAAGTGTTGGAAAATGTTTAGAAATCCATCCAGCAATTTTAGACTCTTTTGTAAATCATATTGATGCTAAGTTAGATTTAAAAGAAAATTTACAAAATAAAGATGTTCATTATTTAATAAATACACAAGAAAGTCTAAAAAAACTTGTACAAATATCTTTAAAATTAGAGGGATTAAAAAAACATATTTCGACGCATGCCGCAGGAGTGGTCATTTCAAGTGTTCCAATAGATGATGTTATACCTATTCATTATAATGGGAGTGAATTACTTACCGGGGTTACGATGAATTATCTAGAAGAATTAGGTCTTTTAAAAATGGACTTTTTAGCGCTACGAAATCTTACGATAATTGCCAATATTTTAAAACTGATAAAAGAAAATTCAAATGTCCTAGTAAATTTAAATAAGATAGAATTGAACGACCCAAAAGTTTTAGAGATATTTACGAAAGCCGATACAGTTGGAGTATTTCAATTTGAAAGCGAAGGAATGAAAAATTTCCTCCGAAAATTAAAACCAACGAGTTTTTTAGACATTGTCTCAGCTATTGCTTTATATAGGCCAGGACCTATGGATAATATTGATTCTTTTATTAGAAGAAAAGAAGGAAAAGAAAAAATTACCTATTTACATCCGGATTTAGAGCCTATTTTAAAAGAGACCTATGGCATTATTGTTTATCAAGAGCAAATTATGCAAATTTTAGTAAAAATAGGAGGATTTACCTTTGCCGAGGCGGACACGATAAGAAGAGCAATGAGTAAAAAGAAACGTGAAGTCATTGTAAGTGGTGAGGAAATGTTTTTAAATCAAGCAGAGAAAAGAGGATACGTAAAGAAAACTGCTAAAGAAATTTACGATTTGATTTTGAAATTTGCAAATTATGGTTTTAATAAATCTCACTCGGTTTCCTATGCATTAATTGGCTACCAAATGGCTTATTTAAAATGTTACTATCCGGTATATTATCTAGCAAACTTATTAAACATGAATGTAGATAGTAGTGGCAAAACAAAGGAGTATATCGCTTTAGCAAAACGAAGAGGAATTACCATTTTGCCTCCTATGATTAATGAAAGTGGTTTTGAATATAAAATTTTAGGAAACTCTCTTTTGATGCCGTTCACAGTTATTAAAAATTTAGGAATGGAATCCGTAAAAAATATTTTAGAAGAACGAGAAAAAGGAGCATTTATAGATTACTTAGATTTTGTTTCTAGAACTTATGGAAAAAGTGTTAACAAAAAAACCATTGAGTCTTTAATTTTAGCAGGCGCTCTAGATTCTTTTAATGAAAATCATAATACATTAAGAGAAAATTTAGATGTTGCTTTAAATTATGCTATGCTAAGAGGAGATTTGGATTCGAGCTTAGTTATGAAACCAGCTCTTGTAAAAAGACCAGAATTAACGAATGAAGAAAAAAGAAAAGAAGAGTACGAATCCTTTGGATTTTATATTAGCAACCATCCAGCAAGCAAGTATATTGATGAATCGATTATGAAATTAGAAAATATTGAGCATTTTCATAATAAATATGTGAAAGTCGTTGGTCTTCTAGAATATAAAAAAGAAGTTTTAACCAAAAACAATACCAAAATGGCGTTTCTAACCGTGAGCGATGAAACAGCCACAGGTAACTTTGTGGTATTTGCTTCGGAGATGAAAGAATTATCCGAATGTAAAATCGGCGATGTGTTACTTATCTATGGTCGAGTAGCAAGACGATATATGGAATATCAAATTAATGTAAATAAAATAGAAAAAATAAAAGAAGGAGTATAAGTATGGCAGATGACGTTGTAAGATTTTTAGACAGTATTTCTTATCAGGGAGATAGAGAAATTTTAAAAAATATCGAAATTGTAAAAGTTTTCTTACATAAAAATACAGAAACATTTGAAGTTTTAATGAAAAATCATCAGGTTTTGCCTTATGAAGTTGTCAAAGAATTATTTGAAGCATGCAAAAATAAAATTCATCAAAAAGAAAATTGTTACATTACACTTCAATATGAGGAAGTAACAGAAGAAGATTTAAATGGATATGTAGAAGCTCTTTTAAAAGAAGTGGTTGAAAAAAAACCTTCCTTAGTTGGAGTTTTAGATACTATACCTGTTTGCCAAAACAAAACATGTAAGATAGGTGTTTCGAATCGTACCGTTGAAGAAGAAATGAAAAAAGAAACCAAAAAAATGGAAGAAACTTTAAAAGGCTATGGTTTAGGTAAAGTAAATTTTGAAATTGCTTTTGATGAAGAGATGCAAAAAAGCATAAAGGAAGAAATTCAAAAGGACAAAGAAGAAAGAGAAGTTGTTGAAGTAAAACCAAAAATCGAAGGAAATATTTTACTTGGCAAAACAATTGATGGGGAACCAACTGCGATTAATAATATTATGGGAGATGCTAAAAACGTAATTATTGAAGCCTACATTTTTGGAATTGATACTTTAGAACGAGAAAATATTAATATTATTACTTTAAAAGTAAGTGATAAAACAAATTCAATTTTGGCTAAAATTTTTAAACGAGATAAAAAAGAATATCAAGCAGTTATGGGAAGTTTAAAAGCAGGAAACTGGTATCGAATTCAAGGTAATGTGGAATTTGATAACTTTGCTAAAGATTTAGTGTTAAGTATTCGAAATATGGAAAAAATGGATTCCAAAGATGAAGTCGTAAAAGATGAAGCAGAAATGCCTAGAGTTGAACTTCATTCTCATACAATGATGAGTGCAATGGATGGGGTAATTGATGCCAAAACACTTGTGAAACATGCAGCTAAAATGGGACATAAAGCAATTGCCGTAACTGACCACAACTGTGTTCAGGCATTCCCAGATTTATATCATGCCGTATGTGATTTAAATAAGGGAAAAGCTGAGGATGAGCGTTTTAAAGTTTTATATGGAGCAGAAATGAACGTTGTAAATAACGATGTCGATATCATTTTTAATCCGAGCGAATATAATCTTCTTACCGATACTTTCGTGGTATTCGATACCGAGACAACGGGCTTTTATGCTGGAAGCGACCAAATGATTGAAATCGGAGCTGTAAAAATCAAAGATGGAAAAATAATCGATCGATTTGATGAATTAATCGACCCACATCGTCCATTACCTAAAAAGATTACGGAACTAACATTTATCACAGATGAGATGTTAGCTGGTAAAGATAATGAAGAAAATGTTACCAAAAGATTTTTAGAATGGGCAGAAGATTATCCTATGGTAGCCCACAATGCAAAATTCGATATTTCTTTCATGAAAGCTGCATGTAATAAATATGGCTTTGGTGAATTTAAAAAATGTGTACTAGATACCATGAGTATTGCTAGAATGCTTCATCCTGATTGGCCAAATCATAAATTACAAACCCTAACAAAGCGATTGGATGTGCCTTGGGACGAAGATAAACATCACCGTGCCGACTATGACGCCGAAGGAACAGCCCTAGCATTTTATAAAATGTGTAAATCTTTAGATGACCAAAATATTTCAACGACAACTGAATTACTAAACAATATTGATACGGAATCTTTAGTTCGTTTTTCCTTTCCGTTCCACGCGACAATGATCGCTAAAAATCGTGAAGGATTAAAAAACTTATTCAAAATTGTTTCCATTGCGAACACAAAATATTTATATAAAAATGAACAACCAAAAATTCCAAGAAATGAATTAGCAAATTTACGAGAAAATTTGTTAATCGGATCAGGTTGTATTAACGGCGAAGTTTTTGACAAAGCAGGCAGTAAAGAAGATGAAGAATTGGTAAATATGATGAGCTTTTATGATTACATTGAGGTTCAACCAGTAAGCGCCTTTACTCACTTAATTGGTCCTGAAGCTAAATTCCCAAATGTTTATGCAGCTGAAGAATATTTAAAACGAATTATTCGAATTGCTAAAGAAGCAGGAAAACCAGTTGTTGCCACAGGAGATGTTCATAATTTAAAAAAAGAAGACAAAATCTATCGAGAAATTATTATTAACCAGAAATTCAATGGTAAACTCCATCCTTTAAATAGAAGAGGCATTGAAGTACCAAATATGTATTTAAAAACCACTGAAGAAATGCTTGAAGATTTTTCCTTTTTACCAGCTGAAGTGGCTTATGAAATCGTCGTGGAAAATCCAAATAAAATAAGAGAAATGTGTGAAGAGATTGAAGTAATTATTGATACACCCAAACCATTCGCACCTAGAATTCCAAATTCAGTAGAAACGATGACAGAACTTGTTTATAACAAAGCAAGAGAACTTTATGGTGAACCTCTTCCTATGAATATTGAAGAACGTCTTGCTAAAGAGTTATACGGAGACGCTTTAATCAACGCGTGTAAAACTGAAAAAAGTGAGGAAAGTGAAGCTTTCTTATTGGTGCATGATACCATTTTAAAAGGAAAAAATGCCGTTATTGAAATGGTAAAAAATCATCTAGAAGAAGAGGGTAGTGACGAGGAAAAACAAGCGTTAGCCGAGAAAAAACTTGGCGGAATCATCGGAGCAAACTATGACGTAATTTATTTAATCGCACAAAAACTTGTAAAACATTCCAATGATGAAGGCTTCTTAGTTGGTTCTCGTGGATCCGTTGGTTCATCCTTTGTCGCAAACATGATGGGGATTACCGAAGTAAACAGTCTAGAAGCTCATTATCGTTGTCCAAAATGTAAGTATAGTACATTTAAAGACGATGATGGAAACCCTTTAGGACAAACCTATTCTTGTGGATTTGATTTACCTGATAAAACTTGTCCAAAATGTGGCGAGAAGATGCAAAAAGATGGACACGATATCCCATTTGCAACTTTCCTTGGTTTTAACGCCGACAAAGTTCCAGATATTGATTTGAACTTTTCTGATTTAAATCAAGCGAGTGCTCACGAATATACAAAAGTTTTATTTGGAGTAGATAATGTATACCGAGCTGGAACAATTGGTACAGTAGCTGAAAAAACTGCCTATGGATATGTAAGGGGCTATTGCGAGTCAAAAAATATTATCATGCGGAATATTGAAATTGAAAGATTAGCCATTGGTTGTACTGGATGTAAACGTACAACAGGACAACACCCTGGAGGAATCGTCGTTATTCCAGATTACATGGAAGTATTTGATTTCACGCCTTTCCAATTTCCTGCTGAAGATCCAACCAGTGCTTGGCGAACAACCCATTTTGATTACCATGCCATTGATGCGGATGTATTAAAACTAGATATTTTGGGACACACCGATCCAACTCAACTTAGAATGATTCAAGAACTAACGGGCGATGATGTAACAAAAGTTCCACTAGATGATAAAGGCGTTATGGCATTGTTTACAGGCACAAAATCTTTAGGGGTTACTAAAGAACAAATCATGTGTGATACCGGAACCCTTGGAGTTCCAGAATTTGGAACACCATTTACGATTCAACTCGTTAAAGATGCCAAACCAACAACTTTTGCCGAACTAGTTAAAATTTCAGGACTAGCACACGGAACAGATGTGTGGTTAAACAACGCTCAAGAGTTAATTCAAAAAAACATTTGTCCATTTAAAGAAGTTATTGGTTGTCGTGATGACATCATGGTTGAATTAATGAAAAAAGGTGTCCCAGCAAGTAAAGCATTCAAAATCATGGAATTTGTTCGTAAAGGAAAAGCTAGCAAAGATCCAGCTCAATGGAATGAATATGCCGAAGAATTAAGAAAATATAACATTCCAGAGTGGTATATTAAATCATGTCAAAAAATTAAATACATGTTCCCAAAAGCGCATGCAGCAGCTTATGTTACAAGTGCCTTTAGAATCGCTTGGTATAAAGTACACAAACCACTTGTTTACTATGCAAGCTATTTTTCAACAAGATTCCAAGATTTCGATATCGATTCTATGGTAAAAGGATACGATGCAATTCGTTCGAAAATGCTCGAGCTTCAAAGTAAAGGATATGATATGACAAATAAAGAATCATCTTTATTAGAAACTTTGAAACTTGCTTTAGAAGCTACAGCTCGTGGAGTAAAATTTAAAATGATTGATATTGAAAAAAGTGATGGAAATAACTTTGTAATGGATGAAAGTGATAACAGTTTAATCATGCCATTTAGAAGCCTTGACGGACTAGGGGATTCTGTTGCTACAAAAATCATTGAAGAGAGAAATCAAAAATCTTTTTATAGTATTGAAGATTTTCAAAATCGTGGAAAAGTAAATCAAACAACGATTGATAAAATGCGAGTAATGGGTATATTTGAAGGAATGCCTGAAACCAGTCAATTGAGTTTATTTTAGAAAGTAAGAGGGTAAGAAAGATGTTTGAAGAAATTATTGCTTTAAAAATACAAGATCCAAAAACAGGTTTGGTTAGTAATACTTTTGTAAAAAATGCTGAAGAATACAGTGAAATTATGAGCAATCCATATATTTGCTCTTGTATAATTGAACAGGAAAAAGCTTATATGTATAGTGATATTCCACCAGAGTTCAAAAGATATGATTGTCCCTACGTTTATTTAACAAAAGAAGAAAAAGAAGCTTTTGAGCAAATGCTTATAGAAGAAACGGATGAACAAATAATAGAAGGCTCTTATAAGGGAAGTTTTAAACCACAGTTAGTAAAAAAATCTTTATTGGAATATTTACAATTTCTTATTCGATTGTGTAAATATAAAATAAAAAAAGAAACTTTTTACTATGGAGAACATTCTGTTCATATAGGAAACAACGAATCAAACATCTTTGAAACTCAATTCGAAGATCCTTATGCTCCAAAAATTTTTAGAAGAAGGAATAAAATACAATAACTAGTAAAACAAAAAAATTAACTTATAAAGCGTGAAAAGAGCAAAATAACTAAAAAAGCAAAAATAAAATGGTTCGATGTTAAAAACATATATAAATTTTGTCATATTCCAATGAAGCAAATAATTAAGAAAGCGAGATGAATTATGGATATAAATAAAATTAAAAATGAATTAATTAAACAAAAAGAATCTAAATTTAAGGGGAATATATATCATTATTCGCAAGTTAATTTTGCTTATAATTCAAATAAAATTGAAGGCAGCAGATTAACTAGCGAACAACCGAAGCAATATTTGATACATCTTCATTTATTCCTAAAAGTGATGATTCGATTAAATTAGATGATTTAACAGAGTCTAAAAATCATTTCAAATTATTTGATTATATGTTAGATAATGTTGATGAATTATTAACAAAAGATATGATAATTGAAATGAATAAAATCTTAAAGAGAAATACTAGTGATGAAGAAAATCCTAGATATAATGTTGGAGGATTTAAAGTTGTCCCGAATATAATAGGAGTAGTTAATGTTATTCATACAACTGCACCAGAAGATGTTGAACAAGAAATAGAAAAATTATTAAATGAATATAATTCTAAAATTAATATTACTTTAGAAGATATTGTTGATTTTCATTTTAGATTTGAGCGCATACATCCATTTGGTGATGAGAATGAATCCTTAGTAAAGAATAAATTAGTATTTTCTAATTAATATAATGGTGATTAAATATGATTTATATAACAGGAGATAAACATGGTGATTTTAGAGAAGTATTTTATTTCTGCTATGCTAATGAAACAACCTTAGATGATATATTAATTGTACTTGGAGATGCAGGAATAAATTATTATGCAAGTGATAAAGATTATATGCTAAAAGATAGTTTGTTACAGTATCCAATAACATTTTTCTGTATACATGGTAATCATGAAGAAAGACCAGAAAATATTGATTCTTATAAAACAAAAAAATTTCATAATGGAATTGTGTATTATGAAGAGAATTATCCAAATATATTATTTGCTAAAGATGGAGAAATATATAATTTTAATAGCCATAAAGTTCTTGTAATAGGTGGAGCTTATAGTGTTGATAAATATTTTAGAAAAGCTCACGGATATAATTGGTATGACAGCGAGCAACCAAATGATAAAACAAAAAATAAAGTGAAGAAAGTTTTAAAAGATTTAGATAATAGAGTTGATATTGTTTTATCTCATACTTGTCCTTATAAATATTTGCCAAGAGAAATGTTTTTAGATGGAATTGATCAGAGTACAGTTGATAATTCAACAGAATATTTTTTAGATGAAATAGAAGAATCCACTGATTATAATTTATGGTATTGTGGTCATTATCATGCCGATAAAGAAATAGATAAAACAATATTTATGTTTCACAAAATAGAAGAGTTTAAATGAGTAGGTTCTAAAGGGGTTATTGTAAATTATATATAAACAAAGAGAAAAAAGTATATTTTAATTAATTTAGAACCTTAAAATATATCAAAAAGGTTCTTTTCGTAAGTACGAAAATGGTTGGTGGTGCAACTCTAAGACTCGAAGATCTTTAATTTTAAGATTTTTGAAAATTCGTGGTGCATTCCCATATCCTGTTGTGGTATAATTTTTAACTTTTTTCATGGAATTATAGGAATTATACATAATTTAAGTTATAATTTAATTAGAGGATTTAGTGTAGAAAAATATTTAGGAGACCAACTATAATGTGTCAATAGAAAATTGAACATTTTTGAAATATATAT
>CAMLWN010000032.1 GCA_946490195.1 uncultured Mycoplasmatota bacterium | reverse complement strand
ACGATGAATACTGTGATCGATGACTATTCGATTAAAAATTTATACTTTTATCCTGCTTTCTCCTCTTTTCTACAAAGAATTTTAAAAGCAAAAAAAGATAGGAATATCCATATCTTTTTGTTTACTACACTATTTTACAAACTTTCACTTACCAA
The DNA here is from genome assembly GCA_946490195.1 of uncultured Mycoplasmatota bacterium. Lineage (GTDB taxonomy): Bacteria > Bacillota_I > Bacilli_A > RF39 > UBA660 > Ventrenecus. Next base: position 9,785 of record CAMLWN010000032.1, on the reverse strand, counting down.
TTCTGTTAAAGGGATAATTTCCAATCCTTTATATCGAATTTGTTCTAATAATAATTTCAAATATTGTAATCCCAAATGATTTTCTAAATAGATAATATTACCAGATGCTACTTGACTATATTTCCTTGGAAAATTACTTTTTGATAAAGACAAAGTTTCTTTAATTAAAGTTTTAGAAACACTTTTACAGAAATCTTCATAATTCGGATTAATATAACACAAATCTGTATTTTCTTTATTTTCTTTCAAAATTTCTTCCACTTCTTCATAATTAGAAATATCATAATTCACTTTAATTCCATGTTCACGATGAGTATTCACGTTGTCTTTGGTGGTAAGAACGGCATAAGAGACACCCATTTCTTCTAAATACGTGATTAATTGCTCATCTTGTGTAAGTAAAGCCACTGCTTGATGAATTTTATTTCCTTGTTCAATAATTTTATCTTTATGGTCTTGCAAAGTAATTTCTGGAATAACTTCATTAAATACTAAATCATCCGCTTGAAAAGCTCCATCATACTTCATATTTCGAAAACTTTCCAAAACATTAACTTCTTTACCTACAACTCCAGGAATAATATAATCATCATAAATATAAGCATCTAAAGAACTTGTTTCATACTCGCTTTTCAAAGTCATAATCGTTTCATAAATCGGATCTTTTTTTTGCATAAACAAAGCAATTTTTTCAGTATAATAAAAGCTAAAGCACAAAATAGACAAAATTCCAAACGCGCGTATATACTTATTCATATTTTCACCTATTACATATTATGTGTATTTTTTTGGAATATTATTTTTTTAAGAAATTTCTTCTTTGTTTTTCACACTACTAACAAAAGAAATAGACTCAGCAACAACTTCTGTAATATATTTTTTCTCATCATGTTCATCAAGATAATCACGAACTTGTAACCGTCCTTTCACACAAACCATATCCCCTTTTTTGCAATATTCCTTTGCTCGTTTAGCTATACCATTCCATAAAACGCAACGAAAAAAATCTGTTTCATATATACCATCTTGATTTTTATAAGTTCTTGGAACAGCTAATTGAATAACAGTTCTAGGATGACTATCTTTGGTTTCTGTAAGCACAGGTTCACTCCCTAACCTACCAATTAAAACCACTGTATTCATAAAAAATTCCTCCTTTCAAAGCCATTAAAACATAAAGAAAAAACCTCGTCAAATTGCCAATTTATCTAAATTTGTAGACTTTTTTAAACCAATTTTCAAAATTTCAATTCAAATCTAAAAAATATGAGTACAAGCTCATAACAAATTCTTAAAAAAAGGAAAAATGTATTTTTTTTCTATTTTTTTCATGCTATAATATTTCAAGAATAAGGACGTGGCTGTATGACGGATAAAATTATGCAAGACAATTTTCTTTATTTACAAGAATGGAAAAAATATAATCCCGGCTTTCAAGACACTCTTTTTATCGAAGAAAACTATTTAATTTGCAAAGATAACGACAAAATAAACAAAGTAGATATTAGCAAATTCTATTTACCAGAAATTTTATATAATTCAGTAGTAAGAGAATATTTAACAGACGATGCTTTAAAACCAATAGATTTATTTGAAATCATTCGTCTATATAAAGAAACAGAAGAAATGAACCAAAAAGAACAAAGAAAGATAAGCAAATATCCTAAAATCAAAAATATTGTTCTTCAAAAAGATGAAAATGAAAAAATCTTTCTTCTAATTATTGATGAGTTTGATAAAAAATATCGCTACGATACAGAAAATCCTCAAAAAGTATTACAATTATATGGAATTTTAAAAACGAAAAACCCAAATGTTACTTTAGAAGATTTAGGAAAGGAGCTTCAAAATGGTAAATAAAGAAGAATATTATTCTTTGATTCAAAAAGAAAATAATACCGAAGAAGAAAAAAGAAAAATTATTGAATTTGAAGATTACATAAAACGTGCAAAAAAATATCAACCTTTTTTAAATGAAAGCGCAAACGAAAATATTGAACGTTTTGACAACTTTTACCAAGAAGCCATGAACTTTCCTAACTTATCAAACACTCTTCAAGAAGGAATAACAAGATACCAAGAAAACGCTCAAATAAAAAATATTCTTGATATCCAAAAAGAAGAAAAAAGAAAAATAGAAGAACAACTTGCATTAAAGAGAACTTTAAAAGAAAGAAGAGCCGGATATGCAAATGGAGCTGCCCTTTTATTTATTGTTTTAAATTTAGGAATGTTCCTTGCCTGTTTACTACTACTAACAACCTAGTAGTATTTTTTTTATCTTCTTCGCATATAGTTTGATATCGGAGGTTAAAAAATGGAAATATTAAAAGTTTCATCAAAATCAAATCCTAGCAAAGTAGCTGGTGCAATCGCGAATATCTACCGTGAACAAAAATCCGTAGAAATTCAAACAATTGGAGCAGGAAGTTTAAATCAAGCAATTAAAGCAATTGCCATTGCTAGAGGATTTGTTGCACCAAGCGGAGACAATTTAATTGTTATTCCAGCTTTCAACGATATTACAATAAACGGAGAAAATAAAACAGCAATGAAACTCATTGTTACAAATAAATAAAGAATCCAAAAAAGATTCTTTATTTTTTTACAGCCAAAACCAAATCTTTACTACCCGTACCATGTCCAAAACCGGAACCTGGAAGAACAATTTCTTGATTACAATATCTTTTAATTTGTTCATATAACAACAAATTTTTTTTTTGATATAAACGATTTTTATAAGTTCTTTTTTCTTTAACTTCATCTACATAACTATGAAAATAATTGAGCACCAAAACTCCACCTTCTCGTAAGCTTTGATAAAAAAGTGGAAAAATATCTCTCAGAAAATCTACAATAGGTATACTTGCAAAAAACAAAATATTACTTAAATAAATAAAATCATATTCTTCTAAACAAAGAGATACTTTTTCTTTTTGAAAAATATCTAAAGGCAAAAATTGAAAATTTTTTGTTTGCAAACAACTTTTCAACTGATAAAATTCTTGCTCATTATACACAGAAAAATTTTGCTGACACTTTTGAAAAAAATATTCAGCATGTTTAGAATAATTATGAGTAAACAAATTTGTTATCTTAGAAGAACTTAATTGAAACAATTTATCAAAAAAAAGAAAAGTTGAATGAGGTAAATAAGGAGAAATTTTAAGTAGCCATTCTTTAGTTAAAGCAGTTTGAAATAATTGACAAAACTCTTGATAATTCAAAGCTTGCACCGCCGCAATTTTAACATAAAGCATATGCCGAGAAAGAAAATTAATATCAAAACAAGTAACATCAGAAAAACCCTGATAAGCCGTTTCTAAACCAAAATCCCCAGAACTAGAAACAATAAGAGTTTTATTTTTTAAAACCTCAATTTTTGAAAACAAGCCCCTAAAATTATCTCCACCTAAATACATCATTTTATCAAAATTTTGATAAACGTTTTGTCCAACTTCCATTCGATTCATTAATAATCTAGCATAATTAATTTCTTTTTTTAAATCCATACAACTACTCCCCCCCCTTTTTTATCCGTAGCCTATCAAAAAAACGAAAAAAAAGCAAGAAATTTCTTTTCTTACTAAAACTTTCTATCTACCACAATTTTCAAAATTAGTAACATTTCCACGTTTTACAACATCATCAATCGTTAATAAATCATCTTTGGCACTAATCATATAATCATCATTATAAAGCCAACCTGTTATAATATAATGATCATCATTGTATTCTACTAAAGCACTTCCATGAAACTCGTCTCTAAAATCATATGCTTCTAAATCATCAATAGTATAGCAGTGAGATTCATTTTCAAAATGAATCTCGCCTTTTTCAAAATCTTCTTGTGCCATCAAAGCTACCTCATCTAAAAAATAAAGAAATTCATTTCGAAAGGAACCACGAGCAGCATCATTCATTACTCCTTTTATACTAAATGCAGAAATAAGTTTTCCTACCAATAAAATAACTATCAAAACTCCAACAACAATAACTACAATTTTTTTAATATTTTTTTTCATAATACACACCTTCTACTCTTTAATATTCCTTATCTTGCCAAATAGCCGTTACTCCACATGGTAAAACAAGAGGATAGTCTTGCATTTTTATTCCAATTTCATCACTAGAAATTATTCCTTTTTTCTTTTTATTTACCGTTAAATACAAAAGATTTTCCAAAACAGTTTTAGATAACCCTGTACTATAAGAATTAATTAAAAATAAAACAAATTTCTCACTCATAAGTTCTGTACATAAATTTACAAGTTCATATAACTTTTCTTCAATTGTCCAAACTTCTTTTTTACTTCCTCTACCAAAACTAGGTGGATCCATTAAAATAATATCATAGGTGTTTCCTCTTCTAATTTCTCTTTTTACAAACTTTAAACAATCATCAACAATAAATCGAATAGGTCGATCCTGTAAATGATTCACTAAAACATTTTCTTTAGCCCACTCGACCATTCCTTTAGAAGAATCTACATGTACTACACTAGCTCCTGAAGCTAAAGCCGCAACTGAAGCAGCCCCTGTATAAGCAAATAAATTTAAAACTTTTATTGGTCGTTTTTCTTTTGTAATTACATCACGTATTAAATTCCAATTTGTAGCTTGTTCAGGAAATAAGCCTGTATGTTTAAATCCCATTAACTTTAAACAAAAAGTCAAATCCCGATAATGAACATAAAAAGGAGTAGAAATTTCTTTTTTTATTTCCCAAGAACCGCCCCCACTCGTACTACGATGATAAATAGCATCTACTTTTTGCCATTTTTCTTTAAAAATAGGTTCTGGCCAAATAATTTGAGGATCTGGTCTAACTAAAAAAACATCATTCCATTTTTCTAGCTTTTGTCCATTTGCCATATTTAAAATTTGATATTCTTGAAAATCATCAACAACTCTCATTTTAATTTTCCTTTCGTAAAATAAATCAGTAAATACTCTTGAATCTCTAATACGCCATATAAAAAGGTAAAATAGCCCAAATTTAAAATAGTTGTTGTTTCAGAAAAAGCAAAATTTATACATGTAAATATTCCATTTAAGAAAAATAGAAATAATAAAGAAATTTCTAAACACCAAATTTTACTTTTTCGATCATGAAAGAAATCAGCTCTTTTTACTTTTGCTAAAGATACAAATAAAATCCAAACCAATAAAGATAAAGCTAATATTTTTGGCTGTTCCGTCAAAGAAACAAGAAAACTAAGAATTAATAAAATAATGCTTATTAAAAAAATTAAAAAAGATGAATATTCTTTATTTTTATATTGAGCAACAAAACCAATAAGAGAAATAATCGTAAACATCGCTAAAAATAATCGAAAAACTAATGTAATATTTGTTATATGAAATAAAGGAAAAAGTAAAAAACAACAACCAAAAAGAAGAATAACTCCACTCCCATAAATATTCCATAAAAAACTTTCTTTTTTCATAAACTTCACCTACTATTAGAGTACCATATTTTTTCTAAGAATACCATTCTTTTCCAAAAAAAAGACGAATTATCTTCGTCCCACACTACCTGTATGTAAAACCTCAATTTGACTTAAGCCATTAAAGATTTGGTCATACACAGGCTTATTTATCTCATAAGTTTTTCTAGCGCTGCCATAATCTTCTACTTGAACGGAATATCCAATTGCTGCTTGAACATATGGTGATGTCATCATAGAAACGATTCTCTTTTCTTCTTCAGTTAAATGAAATAAACTAGCTGTTTGAGCAAGAATCTCATCTTGATTATAGGTATCATCAGCTACTAAACTCATTTTTTGAACTGCATAACAAATTGCAGCACGAACATTAGGCGCTTGTAAATCACATTCCTTTTTTACAAAAGTATTTACAATTAATTCTTGTAGATTCATAATTTTCCCTCTTTTCTAAAACAATTTTATCATATTTCTAAGGAAAAGACAAATTAGATACCAATACTTTGTAAATAGGAACTAATTTTTAAACTAACAGTTTTTGTAAACGGATAACGATAAGTAGTCGTATCGGTTAAAAAAGGCGCAACTATAGCCACTGAATAAGTAGGTTCTTCTCTAGGAAAATAATAGGCTAAAGTGGAACTGATTACTTCCGTATCCACTACACCATCTTGATTACTGTCATAAAATGTTTCAGCCGTTCCAGTTTTCCCAACTGCATGTAAATTTTTATTTACATAACTAGAAGCTGTTCCACCATGAAAAACTTGATACATTCCTTCAATAATTCGATCATAATAACTACTATCTAACCCAACTTGATTTAAAAACACATTATACTCTTCTTTTTTTAATCGTAAAGCATATCGATTTCCATAACTAGCAATGGTATGAATATATTGTAAAAGACTAATGGGGGTATAAGTATCATATTGCCCAATTGCAAAATTCAAAAGCAAATCTCCAGCTACTTTACTACCTCTCATACCTGTATCTTCTTGAGGAAAATCAATTTCTGTTTTTGAACCTAATCCATAAGAAGCAAAAACATCACGATATTTTTTAAAGTTTTCTTCCGTAACTTGAAAATTCATATTATATTTATACGTCTGACCCGTTGATTTAATTGCCGTTAAAAATTGATAATAATTAGAAGAAGTTTTTAAAGCAGTAATATCATCTACATATCCGAGTCTTTGATAAGAACATTTCGAAGGCTGACTATAAAGCTTAACACAACTATCTAACACCTTCTTTCCTACTTCAATTGCCCCAGTTAAATATCCGACTGTATTACTAGCGCCTTTAACCACACTTCCCATCGCATAGGAAGAAGTAAAAGAAGTAATCGTAATATCTTGAAATGTTCCATCATTATTCATTTTTAATCCAACTAAAGCTAAAACTCCCCCATTTTTTGGATTTCCAACCATAGCATAAGCTTCTTTAAAATATTTACTACTACTTTTTTTACTAGCTAAAATCATTTCTTCTTGTAAAATCTTCTCTAATTCAAGTTGAATACCAATATCAATGTTTAAAACCAAATCACTACCTGCCTTAGCTTCTTCTAAAAGCGTAAGAGTATTATCAGAATTCACATAATATTTAGCTTTTTCTCCTTTTAAAATACTTTCATATTGTGCTTCTAAACCACTAGTTCCTACGATATCATCTAAAGAATACCCATTATTTAAATAACTACGAACACTTTCTTTAGGAATACTTCCAATCGTTCCAAAAATACTTTTTAAAGTTTCTCCATAAGGATAAACTCGTTTCGCATCAATCACAGAAGTTAACGAAGGAATATTTAAAGCCATAATTTTAGCTAATTCTTCCTCCGAAACATCTGTAAACAAAATTTTATCCTCATAAGAATACCCCTCATTCATCAAAGAAAAAAGATAAATAATTCTTCTTTCTTTTTCATCAAATTCTAACATTTCTTCAGTAATCCGCTCCCATTTTAATGCAGCAATATCCTCATTACTAAGCTTTCGTTCATCCCATAGACGATACTCTTCTTCCGTAATTAAATCACGACCATTATTATGAATCGCTAAATAATAATTTTTTAAATTTGTTAAACTCAAAGAATATTCTTTTACAAAAGGTTCCAACAAAGAGGCAATCTCTAATTCACTTTGAATCGTACTATTCACTGGTTTATGATAAGCGACTTGAAGAACACCAACATTATCTACTAAAACATTCCCATTACAATCTAATATACGTCCTCTTGGAGCCGAAGAACCATACACAATTTTTTCCATCTTTTGTTCTAAAAGTGTACTATAATATACATGATTAGTCTGATTAATAGTATAAATAACTCCCCCAAAACTTAAAAAACAAAAAAGAAGAAAAGCCTTTAATTTCATAAAAACCACCTAATATTAGTATTTAAAAAAGCAACAATTTCATACTATATACTAGGTGATTTTTTTATGTATAATTTGGTAAAAAGATATATGGAAAATTTATCCATAGAACAAGTAAATGATTTTGCAAAGAAAAACAATGTATTTTTATCTGAAAATGAATTAAATTTTACATATACTTTTGTGAAAAAAAATTGGGAAATGATTTTTCGAAATCCCAATCTCTTACATTTAGAACGTTATAAAGAACAATTTTCTGAAGAAAACTTCAAAAAAATTCAAAAATTATTTGTGATGTACTATCAAAAATACGGTCATTTATTATAATAAGACAAAATAGAATCTAATAAATGTTCATTAAACGTAGCATTACGAAGCATTTCAATTTCAAATAAATAAGGAGGATATTTTTTCTCTTTAGCATCCCAAGTATCTCCAACATAAGGTGTTTCTAAAATTTTAGGAACATCTTTTAATTTTTCATGTAAACAAATTTGCAAAAGAGTTTCAAATCCAATAGCGCCGTAACCAATATTAGCATGACGATCTTTATGAGCTCCTAAAGGATTTTTACTATCGTTAATATGAACACATTTAATTTTATTTAACCCAATTTTTTTATCAAAATTTTCCAAAAATTCTGAAAATTTATCCATCTCATATCCTGCATCATGTAAATGACAAGTATCTAAACATACACCTACTTCTTTTTCTACATTCTTTAAAAAAAAAGACATTTCTTCTAAATTTTTTCCACATTCGGTTCCCTTACCAGCCATCGTTTCTAACAAAATCATACATCGATAATTTTTTTCTAAAACAATATTTAAAGCATCAACAATATTTTGTAAAGCTTCATCAACCGGATATCCTACCGCACTCCCAGGATGCAAAACTAAATAAGAAATCCCCAACTCATCACATCGTGCTAACTCTTGTTCTAAAAAATTAATACTAAAATGCCATTTTTCTTCATCTTTTTTATTTGCTAAATTAATAATATATGGAGCATGACAAATAACATTTTGAATATTTATTCCATTTTCTTCCATGATTTTTTTTGCTTCTTTTGTTAAATTCTCATCAATCTTCTTACGCATAGTATTTTGAGGTGCTCCAGTATAAAACATAAAAGCATTTGCTTTATAACTAAGGGCTTCCTTCACACTTCCAAGAAGTTGTTCACTTCCAAAAGAAACATGACTTCCTATAATCATAACTTCCTCACTTTCAAAAAAATTATACCAAAAGAAAAAGTCTATGCCTAGACTTTTTATAACAGATTACTGTCCACAAGTAGTAGAAGCAGCTCGACCATCCGAATCTAAAACATCACCAGTAGTCAAACTATCATCCTTATTCTCAATAATATATTTAGTACTACTCATCCATCCAGAAATTGAATATTGACCGTTTGAATAAGTAACAGAAACACTTCCCGTATATCCATCCTTTAATTCAAAATAATTTTCCAAATCAGTCATAGAGTAACATTTCGTATTTTTAGATGCTGAAATATTTCCATTCATAATATCAAACTGAGCTGCCGTTGCTGCCGAATCTAAAAAAGACAAAAACTCGTTTCGAAAAGAACCCTTTTCAGCTTCTCCCATAATACCAAATACATTTTGACCAGCGACTAACATAATAACCGCTAAAATTACAATAACTGCTAACAATTCAATTAAAGTAAATCCTTTTCTTTTCATGTCTAAGACACTCCTACTCTTCTATAATTATACACAACACAATTATGCTCGTCAAGACTAAAAAAGAAAATGTTAATTAAAAAGTCGATATTCGAATTGGTATAAAATTTAAATTCGGATATTCGAATTGATAAATAGTAATAGACTCATATATTACTTACCACCTAAAATAGAATTGTCAGAATAATAAAGAACAACTATAAATAAGTCAAGTAATTTTTAACAAGTTTTATGAAAAAGTT
>CAMLWN010000031.1 GCA_946490195.1 uncultured Mycoplasmatota bacterium | reverse complement strand
CACGATTGTTTAAAAAAATTTCTTTTTTTCATCTTTTCTCACAAAACTGTAACATCTTTAGCCCTTAATTTAGAAAAATCTTGCAAAATTTCCTTTTTTGTTGTATTATCACTTACGTATTTATTTAAGGGGATGAGTTTATGGACAAAATCATAAATATCGCGGTTGTCGCTCACGTTGATGCTGGCAAAAGTACATTAGTAGACGCATTATTAAAACAAAATGGTGCTTTTAAGGCTCATGAAGAAGTTGGAGAACTAATCATGGATAGTGATTCCATTGAAAAAGAAAGAGGAATTACAATCTATTCAAAAAACTGTTCAATTCATTATAAAGATTACAAAATAAATATTGTGGATACTCCAGGCCATGCTGATTTTTCAAGTGAAGTAGAAAGAGTAATCAAAACAGTAGACACAGTTGTATTAATTGTGGATTCTTCAGAAGGTCCAATGCCTCAAACAAGATTTGTTTTGAAAAAAGCTTTAGAACAAAACTTAAAACCAATATTGTTTATCAATAAGATTGATAAGAAAGATGCTAGACCAACAGAAGTCGTTGATATGACATTTAATCTTTTCATGGAATTGAATGCAACAGATGAGCAATTAGATTTTCCAATTGTTTATGGAGTAGCAAAAGATGGAAAATGTTCATTGAATCCTGAACATTTAGAAGAAAATATTGAACCGCTTTTAGAAACTATTGTAAATCAAGTTTCGCCATTTGAAGGAAATGAAAATGACCCATTGCAATTACAAATAAGTAACTTAGATTATGATAATTTTTTAGGAAGATTAGGAATTGGCCGAATTACCAAAGGCGTAGTTAAAAATGGAGAAACGGTATCTTTAGCTAGAAATGATGGAAAAATTGAAAACTTCCGTATTTCAAAACTTTATGTTACCGAAGGAATTGAACGAGTTGAAAAAAAAGAAGCATATTATGGAGATATTGTAACAATCGCTGGTTGTGCAGATATTTCAATTGGAGACACAATTTGTAGTAAAGATCACATTGATCCGCTTCCTCCAATTGTAATCGAAAGACCTACATTATCTATGAACTTTTTAGTTAACAATGGACCTTTTGCTGGTCAAAGTGGAAAATTTTTAACAACTCGCCATATTAAAGAAAGATTAGAAAGAGAACTTCAAACAAACGTAGGTTTATTAGTTGAAGAACTTCCAAACTCTGATGGATATAAAGTAAGTGGTCGAGGGGAATTACACTTATCTATATTACTTGAAAATATGCGAAGAGAAGGTTATGAACTTTGTGTATCAAAACCAGAAGTATTATTTGAAGAAATAAATGGTCAAAAATGTGAACCATTTGAAAGAGTAATTATTAATTGTCCAGGGGAATATCAAGGAACAATAATTAATGATTTACAAGAAAGAAAAGCTACATTAGAAGTGGTTTCTACGACAGATGAAGGATACTCTCATCTAGAATTTTCAGCACCTACTCGTGGACTTATCGGCTACAGAAGTGCTTTCATTACAAATACAAAAGGTGAAGGAATTATGGTTCGAAGTTTTGAGGACTATAAACCATATGTTGGAGAGATTACAAGAAGAAAAAATGGCGTCCTAGTATCAATGGAAAATGGTAAAGCTTTAGGCTATTCTTTATGGAATTTACAAGATCGAGGAACACTTATCATTGACCCAGCAACGGATGTGTATGTAGGTATGATTATTGGTATCCATAATCGGGATAATGATTTAGATGTCAATCCATGTAAAAATAAAAATCTAACAAATACCAGAGCTTCTGGTTCAGACGAAGCAATAAATTTAACAAAAGCAAAGAAATTCACATTAGAAGAAGCGTTAGAATTTATTGAAGATGATGAGTATGTTGAAGTAACACCTGACGATATTCGCCTAAGAAAAGCTATATTAGACCCAAAAGAACGCTTTAGAAGCAATCGATAAAAATCAATCAAAAATCAAGATTGATTTTTTTAAACGAAGAAATTCTTGAATAAACTTTCACTCTTTAAAAATAGATATTTTTAAGGTATAATAAATATACTAAAACTAATTAGAGGTGAAAAATGAAAAAAATTAAAGACTTATGGAATAATAATCGTGTTTTGGTTGTGCTATGTACAATTATTATAATTTGCTTTTTAATAATGGGAGCAGTAGTTATAAAATATTTTGTGGGTTTTAATTCTTCAGAATATGGAGATCGTTTAGAAGATATTGAGAGTCTTCCATTAAAAGATGAAGATCGTATAGCTATTGAAAACAAAGCGAAAGAAAATGAAAATGTAACTGAAGTTTCTGTTCATACACAAGGAAAAATCATTTACATTAGGATTGTATTTACAAATGCTTCATTAGATAGGGCTAAAGAAATTGCGGCATCAACATTAGAAGTAATTAATGATGAATATAAAGCTCACTATGATATTCATTACACACTAGTACAAGAATCAACGGATACAGTAGAAGGATATACAATTATGGGGGCAAAAAACATTCGTAATAACTCAACAATTATTTGGAATAATAACACCCCAGTAACTAAAGAGGAATAATTTATGAAAAAGAAACCAATAATAATAACAGCTGTCATTCTAATATTTTTGGTAGGAGTAGGTTTTTATTTCCACTTTATAGATGAGAATCGTCTGACAGCCGAGGAACGAAGATGGCTCAATGATAACATATCAAATGTTCAAAACATTTATGTTGTTAACGATATCAATATTTTTGGTAATCTTGGAGAAGGAATTTATTATCAATTTCTAGAAGATTTTACAAGAGATCAAGAAATAAATTTTAATCCAATAACAATTACAAATACTGAGGAAAGTACTGGACTTGCCTTAGAAGTAGGAAATGGCTTACCATCAGATGCTCTAGATTTTTATACAGATCATTTTGTTTTAGTAGGGAAGTCGAGCGAAAACATCACGAATAGTAAAAATATTAAAAATAAAAATATTGGCGTTTTAGCTAGAGATGCAGAGTATATTCGGAATTATTTCTCATCTTTGGAAGAGAATACATTTACTACCTTTGAAACGATTGAGGATTTAATTACTAACTTAAATAATAATAAAGTAAATAATATTCTTGTACCAAGGATGGAAACAATGAATACAATACTAGAGCAAAACTATTGGATCCAATATCATTTCAGTGATTTAACAAGAAATTACTATATAAAAGATGAGACGAATTCAACTCTTTTTCAAATACTAAAAAAATATTATAATTCATGGCAAGAAGAAAATTTAGAAGCAAAGATTTATGAAGAAGAAAGAAAAATTTTCACAACGGTTCTTAAAATATCAGATACAGCATTAGATGAATTACAAAAAGAACCATTAGACTATGGATATTTAAATTATTTGCCTTATGAAGTATATGGTGATGGAAAATACGGTGGAATTGTATCTCAATATTTGACAAGATTTGCTGAATTTGCAAACATTGAAATTGATTACCATAAATATAACAGCGAAAGAAAATATACAAAAGATGCAAATAACAACGAACTAGATTTGTACACAAATTTTTATAATTTTGGATTAAATGGTCAAGAAATCAGTTTAAATTTACCAATAGCATTTGATATCTATGCTCATAAAGAAAATCCAATTGTTATTGAGTCCATTGAATCTTTAAAAAACAAAATCATTTATGTTGAAGAAAATTCATATCTCCAAACCAGATTATCTGTTTTGGATGGCTGCACTTTAAAAACATTTGATTTATCAGATATTAATTCTGTTTTAAAAGAAAAAGATGCTTTAATATTATTAGATCATCAAGTAGGAAACTATTTATTGAAAAGTTCCTTAGAAGATTATAGTTCAAGATACACATATAATTTAACAGCTACGTATTCACTAAAGTCTTTAGGAAATGAAACATTAAATACTTTATTAACAAGATACTTCAATTATCTAGATAACAAAATGCTTACAAATTTAGGAATTCCAGAAAGTGAACTCTTAGAAAAAAGAGGATCATTTATTGGAAGTCTTGCTAGATGGATATTATGGACAATTATTATAATCGCAATAATTTTATTATTAATCTATCGCTCAAGTAAAAAAGTAAGATTACAAAAGAAAATTAAAAAAGAAGATAAATTAAAATATATAGATCAATTAACTTCTTTAAAAAATCGAAATTATTTAAATGAAAATCTTTCAACATGGAATAAAAATACAGTATATCCACAAAGTGTTGTGATGATTGATTTAAATAAAGTTCAAGAAATTAACGATACATCTGGATATGAGCAAGGAGATAAACAAATTAAAGCAGCAGCAAATATTTTAATTAAAACACAACTGGATAACTCAGATATAATTAGAACAAATGGAAATGAGTTTATGATTTATTTTGTTGGATATAATCAAAAACAAATAACAAGTTATATGCATAAACTAAATAAGAATTTTAAAAGCTTACCATTTGATTACGGTATCTGTATTAGTTATAGTATGATTGATAGTGATTTAAAATCTATAGAAGATGCTATTAATGAATGTGTAGAAGATATTAAAAAACAAAAAGAGCAAAAAAAGGACGAGGAAAAATGAAATTAATAAAGAAAGCAAAGCATGGCCTAAAAAGATTATGGAATATTTTAGCAAGAACAGATATGCTAGTCTTGCCGGGTCAGTTAGCTTTCTTTTTTTTATTAGCAACCGTACCAACAGTTACTTTAATTGCGTACGGCGCATCTTTATTCAATGTCTCAATGGATTTTATTTCCAATTTTCTATTAAAAGCATTTGGTAGTGATATTGCCTCATTAATCACGCCAATGATTAATGATATTCACTTTTCGCTTGAATTTTTAATTCCCCTTTTTGTAGCGTTCTATGCCGCAAGTGGTGGAGCAAGTTCAATAATCGTGACATCAAATCAACTTTTAAATTTTGAGAATTCTTCCTTTTTAAAAAGAAAAATCAAAGGATTAATTATGACATTCATTTTAATTAGCTTAATCGTTTTCCTTCTTTTAGTTCCAGCTTTTGGTGACAAATTCATTGAGTTGATTGAATATGTAAACATGAATCAAACGGTTACAAACACAATTGTCTTTATTATTAATGTGTCGAAAGGCCCAATTTCCTGGTTAGTTATCTTTTTCTTAGTGAAAATTATTTATACAATGGCTCCTGATAAAAGAATGTCAAGTAGTTATACTACAAAAGGTTCAATCTTTACAACACTAGGCTTTATTGTTATAACCTATATTTATTCATACTATGTAAATAACGTTGCTCATTATGATTTGCTTTATGGAGGCCTTTCTCACTTTGTTGTTTTAATGATTTGGTTTTATTTGATTGCATATATTGTTACAATTGGCATTGCTATAAATGCTGAAGAACTAGAAAACAGACAAAAATTGGCAGCAAAAAAAGAGGAAAATAAACAATAATATAATTATGCACACCGATATTATTCGTGCATTAAATAAATTTCATCTCTTTTTGATGAAAAAAGAAATGAAAGGTAATATCGAAAAAGAGAAAAAAACTTCTCTTTTTTTATTTTTAAGAGTAAAATACTACTACAGGTGAAGACCATAAATACAATGAAAATAGAGAAATTTTTAACAAAAGCTTTAGACTATGCAACATCAATTTATAAATTACATGAAAAATTGAACCTATTAATTTCAAAAAACATACAAGAAAAAAATGAATGGCAAAAAAATATTGAATATATACATTTGGTAGAAGAAATGGAAAAAAATTATATGATAGCATTTTACCGGTATCCTTAATATGGATAAAAACAGCTAAAGAAAAACTGTTAGAAATGCACCTAGAAAAAAAATCCAAAAATGCATTAAATTTTTATATTGAAGGAGATAACTTTCAAGAACAAATAATGAGGCGAGTAGAGTCTAAATTAAATAAACTGCCTTATGATAATATCTTATTTGGATTAGAAATTACAGACCCATCAAATTATATTTTTAATGACTGGTTAAGCATGTATTGGAAAAGAATGAAAAAGAATTCCAAAAACCCAACTGTTCAAGCAATGCTTTTTCGTCTTGCTTATTTAGATGAAACATTTGAATCTCTTTGCATAAGAAATGGTTTTTCTATGGAAACAAATTATCTGCCAATTTTAAATAAAGAACAGGAAGAAAAATATCCGGAAGATTATCAGTACTACAAAGAAGAAACAGGGATTGCCTTAGCTCTTGATGAATTTGAATGGTTAAGTGATAAAAGAAAATTCGATTTACCGATTTCTTTAGAAGATAATTTGCGAGAAGAGTGGATAAGAATGGTTTATGAAAATATTTCTGCGGAAGCTCAAGAGGAATTAATAGAAATGTTAGAGGAAATAAACGAAGAACTTTGTCAAAAATTAAAATTAACGAAAAAAAATTTATTTCACTAAAAAAATGACTATTTGAAACCGAGAAAAAAGTATAGTATAATAAAAGCAATCGGAGGGGTATTATGCTAGCGTATGGAAAAAATGTACTATTAATGATGAATCCAAAGGAAATTAAAAAAGTGTATTTAAGTAAAAGTAAAAATGATGCGGAAATTAAAAATTTTTTAAAAGACAATAAAATTCACTTTGTGGTAACTTCAAATGATGTTTTAAATAAAATGGTAAAAGGAAATCATCAAGGTGTAGTTATTGAAAGAGAAGAGTTTAAATATTTTGAACTAAAAGATATCCAAGACGAAGAATTTTTAGTGATTTTAGATCATTTAGAAGATCCTCATAATTTTGGGGCAATTATTAGAACGGCTGAAGCTGCCGGCATAAAAACGATTATTATTCCTAAAGACCGCAGTGTAAGTGTAAATGATACAGTAATTAAAACAAGCGTGGGGACCACAAGTAATGTAAAAATTGTTAAAGTAACAAACATAGCAGAAACAATAAAAAAATTGCAAAAAGAAGGATATTTTGTGTATGGAACCTCTATGGATGGAAAAGATTGCAGAGATGTAGATTTTTCTGGCAAAAAAGTCTTGATAATTGGAAATGAAGGTAAGGGAATAAGCAAAATCGTAGAAGAAAAATGCGATGAAATAATAAGCATTCCAATGAAAGGTGAAGTAAATAGTTTAAATGCATCAGTGGCAGCCGGCATTTTGATTTTTAAAATGGGAGGTTTGTCGTGAAGTACAATGAAGATGATGAATTTCTATTTGACATGATTTCAGAAAGTAATGAAGAAGTAAGAAACAGTTTATATGAAAAATATGAACCATTAATTAAATATATTGTCAAAAAATATACAGCAACAGCTGCTCGATATGGTTTAGATTACAATGATTTAATTCAAGAAGCAAATGTTGGTTTTACCGATGCTTTAAATAGTTATGACGAAAAAAAAGATGCGAGTTTAAAAACTTTTATATCTCTCTGCATAGAAAGAAAATTAATTAATGCAATTAGAAAAATTCAAACCAATAAAAGCCAAATGGAAAAAGCCAATCTTTCCTTAGATTATGATTATGATAAGCAAGGCCTTCCATTAATTGATGTGCTAGGCGATGAAAACGCCGACCCTTTAATTAAATTCAGCGAAATAGAACAAGAGGAAAATTTAAGAAAAAACATTCAAGAACAATTATCAGAAAATGAAAAACAAGTATTTAATTTATTATTAAAAGGATTAAATTATAAAGAAATCGCAACTTTACTTGACAAAAACGAAAAACAAATTGATAATACTATTCAAAGAATTAGGGGCAAGGTACGCCAACTTTTAAAGGAGGAGTAAAAAGTGACGAAAAGAAAATGGATTATTATCGGAGCAACTTTAGGAATTCTTGTATTATTTGGTTTAATTTTACTAACAACATTCAACTTTCAAAATGAACATGAAAATATAACGGAAGATTTAACAGATAACGAACCAGAAGAAATTATTTTTCAAAATAGCAGTGACATGAGTGAAGCAGATATTAGAATTCTTGTAGAAGAAAAAAGAATAGCACTAAAACAATTTTTTGAGAATGCCAAATATTATAATATCAGCGAAATCAGTAGTGATTATACGAAAGAAGATGATGAACAATACATTGTTGTAGATGAAAATTTTTTAAATGACTTTCGAGCACTTGTAACAGAAGATGTATATGGACGTTATTGGGATGAATTAACAGAAATAACACCCGACAAAGATGTTTTATTAAATAGCCGTGTGCATCGAGGTCCTAAAGATTTATTTGATAGTATTGCTTCTGAAAGTGCAATTTCATTATATAATGTAAATGAAGAAATTTTAATTTTAGAATCTGCAACGAATGATCGAATTGTTGCTAGAGAAAACATAAGACTTTGTCCAGAAGATACAGAAATTTGCTCTAGAAATGATTTTTATCGTCTAATTTTAGAAAAAGAAGAAGATATTTGGAAAATCGCAGAATTTCAAGAAAAAGTTGAATAAAAACACTTGCAAAGCTACAGTAGTTGTGCTAAATTATAAGTAACAAACACGTAAGTGTTTTTATTTTGGAAAAATTTATGAGGTGAAAAGAATGGCAAAAAAAGAAGCAGAAAAAAAAGTCAAAGACAAAAAAACTAAAAAAGTAAAAAAACAAAAAAAAGAAAAGAAACCAGGATATTTTAAAGAAGTAAAAGAAGAAATGAAACAAGTGACATTTCCAACATCAAAAGAAATTGTAAAATATACAATTGCAACGATTGTAATTGTTGCCTTTTTAGTAGCATTCTTCTTATTAATTTCTGCAGCATTGTCTTGGGTAAGGGGGGCAATTTAATGGAAAAATTATGGTATGTTGTAAATACTTACTCAGGGCATGAGGAATCTGTAAAAGAAAAACTAGAAATGCGTACAGAATCGATGGGAATGCAAGACCATATTTTTCGTGTAATTATCCCAGAAACAACTGAAATTGAAATCAAAGATGGTGTAAAAAAAGAAAAAAAGAAAAAAATGTTTCCTGGCTACGTTTTAGTAGAAATGATCATGAGTGACGAAGCCTGGTACATAGTAAGAAACACTCCAGGAGTAACAGGATTTATTGGATCAAGTGGAAAAGGAGCAAAGCCAACTCCGTTATTACCACAGGAAATTGACCGTATCTTAGTCAATATGGGAATGAGTAGAATGGATATTGAATCAGAAATGGCTGTAGGAGATAAAGTATCCATTGTTGATGGTCCATTTAAAGGTATGGAAGGAACAGTTAACAACATTGATTTAGAAAACAATCGAATTGTTGTTTTAATTGATTTATTTGGTCAAGAAACGTCAGTAGAAGTTGAACCATATCAAGTAAATAAGGCATAGAAATATGTCTTTTTTATTATTCATACGGAAAATATGCATCCAATACATATTATTCGTACGAAAAATCTGCAAAAAGTTTGAAGATTTAGATAGAATAATGTAGAATGTATATAGGTGATAGATAATGCTAAAAAGAAAAATTGAAAAAAGTTGATAGAATGGAAAGAAAAAAAGAAAAAAATTGTTTACTAGTAAAAGGTGCAAGACAAGTTGGTAAAACATTTAGCATAGAAAAATTTGCAAAAGAAAATTATGAAAACTACATATATATTAATTTCGATGAAAATGAAAATTATAAAACAATTTTTGATGATAATTTAGATGTAGATACAATAATAAAACAAATGTCTATTAGAATACCTAACATAACACTTGTTCCACATAAAACTTTGATTTTTCTTGATGAGATACAGAACTGCCCTAGAGCAAGAACATCTTTAAAATTTTTTTCTATGGATAAACGCTTTGATGTTATTGCTTCAGGATCACTCTTAGGTATTAATTATAAAGAGGTGCCATCGTATCCTTTAGGATATGTAGAACACTTAGAAATGACATCTTTAGATTTTGAAGAGTTTTGTTGGGCAAATGGAGTATCAGAAGAGTCAATAAAGGATTTAAAAGAATATTTTGATTTAAAAAAGACAGTTCCATTAGCTATTCATGAAAGAATGTTAGAATTGTTTAAAAATTATATTGTTATAGGAGACTCTTATAATGGAAACTAGATAAGTATAAATCTACAAAATTTGATAGAATTTAAACTAGGAAGGTGAAATTATGAGAGTCGAAAAAATAAATGAAAAAATCACAAGAATAACAGAAAACACATTAATTTGTGGAATTGATATAGGTAAAACAAATTGTTGTGCAAGATTTTGTGATTATATAGGATTGGAGGTATATCATAAGGTTTGGTTTGATAGAACTAAAGACTTAGATGTAATTGGATGTAATATAACAGCAGCGATGTATAAAGAAAAAAAGACAGATGTAATAATAGCATTTGAACCAACAGGACATTATTGGCTGAATATAGATAAGTATTTTAAGGATTGCAATCAAGAGACAGTTGGATACAGATTATATGATGATAAACAAAAAGAATTAAATAGAATAAAAAATAAAATACATG
>CAMLWN010000030.1 GCA_946490195.1 uncultured Mycoplasmatota bacterium | reverse complement strand
AAGTTACACCAAAAGGTGTTCAAGAACTTACAAGTGAAGAAAAATTATTACATGCGATTTTCGGTGAGAAAACAAGAGAAGTAAGAGATACATCTCTACGTGTTGAACACGGAGCTGCAGGTATTATTCACGATGTTAAAGTCTATACAAAAGAAAACAGTGATGAACTTCCAGCTGGTGTATTTAAAGTAATTCGTGTGTATATTATTCAAAAACGTAAAATCCAAGTTGGTGACAAGATGAGTGGTCGTCATGGTAATAAAGGTGTTATCTCTTTAGTTTTACCAGAAGAAGATATGCCATATTTACCAGATGGTACTCCAGTAGATGTTATGTTAAACCCATTAGGTGTTCCATCTCGTATGAACATTGGACAAATCTTAGAAGTTCATTTAGGTATGGCTGGAAAAAGATTAGGTGTTCATTATGCAACTCCAGTATTTGACGGGGCAAACTTAGAGGATATTCATGAAGAGATGAGAGAAGCTGGAATGAGTGAAGACGGTAAAGTTACACTTTATAATGGACGTACAGGTGAACCTTTTGACCATAAAATCAATGTTGGTGTTATGTACATGGTAAAACTTCATCACATGGTTGATGATAAGTTACACGCAAGAGCAACTGGACCATATTCATTAGTTACTCAACAACCTTTAGGTGGTAAAGCACAATTTGGTGGACAACGTTTTGGAGAAATGGAAGTTTGGGCATTATATGCTTACGGTGCTGCCCATGTTCTTCAAGAAATCTTAACGATTAAATCCGATGATGTTATTGGTCGTGTAAAAGTTTATGAAGCTTTAGTTAAAGGTAAAACTGTAAATCAAGCGGGTGTACCAGAATCATTCAGAGTATTAATTAAAGAATTCCAAGCATTAGGCTTAAATGTTCAAATTATTAATAACAATGATGAAGTACTTGATTTAAAAGAAATTGAAGCAGAAGAAGAAAAAGAAGATATTATTAAAATTGATGAAATAGATATGCAACCAGAAGAAATCCCAGATGTAGAAGAGCCTTTCGAAGAAGAGGAAGATGAATTTGAGAGTGACAGCTTAGATGATTTAGAGTTTCCAGGAGATACCCTATTAGACGAAGATGAGGAGGGGGAAGATCTATGATTGAAGTAAACAATTTTAAAGGAATAAAAGTCGGACTAGCAAGTCCTGAACAAATTCGTTCTTGGTCTTATGGAGAAGTTAAAAAACCCGAGACAATTAACTATCGTACATTAAAACCAGAACGTGATGGCTTATTCTGTGAAAAAATCTTCGGCCCAACCAAAGATTATGAATGTTCTTGTGGAAAATACAAAAGATTACGTTATAAAAATGTTGTATGTGACCGTTGTGGTGTAGAAGTTACAAAATCGAAAGTACGTCGTGAACGGATGGGGCATATTGAACTTGCCTCTCCTTGTTCTCACATTTGGTTTTTCAAAGGCGTTCCTTCAAAAATGGGCTTAGTTTTAGACATGAGTCCAAGAGATTTAGAAGAAGTATTATATTTTGTAAGCTATGTAGTTTTAGACCCTGGTAGTGCACCTCTAATGAAAAAACAAACTCTTTCTGATAAAGAATATCGTGCTTATTATGAAAAATATGGTAGCAGTTTTAAAGTAGGCATGGGTGCAGAAGCAATTCAAACTCTTTTAAAAGAAGTAGATATTGATAAAGAAGTAGCTGAATTAAGAGAAGAATTAGAAAATGCTACAGGTCAAAAAAGAATTCGTTTAGTAAAAAGACTTGATTGCTTAGTAGCTTTCCAAGAAAGTGGCAATCGTCCTGAATGGATGATTTTAGAAGCTCTTCCAGTTATTCCACCAGATTTACGTCCAATGATTCAACTTGATGGTGGAAGATTCGCTACAAGTGATTTAAATGATTTATATAGAAGAATTATTAACCGAAATAATCGTTTGAAAAAATTATTAGAGTTAGGTGCTCCAACAATTATTGTTCAAAACGAAAAACGTATGCTTCAAGAAGCAGTCGATTCTTTATTAGATAATGGTCGTCGTGGTAGAAGTGTTCAAGGTGCTGGAAATAGACCTTTAAAGAGTTTATCTAGTATGTTAAAAGGTAAACAAGGACGTTTCAGACAAAACTTACTTGGTAAACGTGTTGACTACTCAGGACGAAGCGTTATCGTTGTTGGACCAAACTTAAAAATGTATCAATGTGGTATTCCAAAAGATATGGCTTTGGAATTATTTAAACCACATGTTATCCATGGTTTAGTAGAACGCGGTCTTGCTCATAACATTAAAGGAGCAAAAAAATTAATTGATACAAAAGATGATTGTGTATGGGATGTAGTAGAAGATGTTATTACAGAACATCCTGTAATGCTTAACCGTGCTCCAACTCTTCACCGTTTAGGTATTCAAGCATTTGAACCAAAATTAGTTGGTGGAAAAGCTATTCGTTTACACCCACTTGTTTGTACAGGATTTAATGCCGACTTCGATGGTGACCAGATGGCTGTTCACGTACCATTATCTGAAGAAGCTCAAGCAGAAGCTCGTATTCTAATGCTTGGTGCTCAAAATATTTTAAATCCAAAAGATGGAAAACCAATTGTTACGCCATCACAAGACATGGTATTAGGTAACTGTTATTTAACTCAAGAAAAAGCTGGAGAAGAACACGAAGGTAAAGTGTATAAAGACCCAAATGAAGTATTGATGGCTTATGAAAGAAGAGAGATTACTCTTCATACGAGAATTGCTTTACCTGCAAAATCATTCAAACATAAGTTATTTACAGAAGAACAATTAGAACAATACTTAGTAACAACTTGTGGTAAGATTATCTTCAACGAAATTTTACCAGATAGTTATCCTTATGTTAATGAAGCAAGTAAGGAAAATATTGAAGGAATTACACCAGCAAAATTCTTCTTACCAATGGGTACAAATATTAAAGAAGAAATTGCAAAAATGCCTTTAACAAGTCCATTTGTAAAAGGAGATTTAAGTAAGATTATTGCTCAAGTCTTTAAACGTTATCATACAACAGAAACAAGTATATTCCTTGATAAATTAAAAGACTTAGGTTTCAAATATTCAACAATCGCAGGTATTACAGTTTCTGCTGCTGATATCGTTCCTTCTAAAACAAAAAATGAAGTAATTGCTGAATCAAAAGAATTAGTAGAAAAAGTAAATAAACAATTTAAACGTGGTATGATTACTGAAGAAGAACGTTATAATACTGTAATTGATATTTGGACAAAAGCAAATGATAAGATTAAAGAGGAATTAAAAGCAATAGCTAAAGATGACTTTGATAATCCATTGTTCATGATGATGAACTCTGGAGCTCGTGGATCATTATCAAACTTTGCTCAATTAGCTGGTATGCGTGGATTAATGGCAAAACCAGATGGTTCAACTATCGAAATTCCAGTTACTTCAAACTTCTCAGAAGGTTTAACCGTATCTGAATTCTTTTTATCAAGTCACGGTTCAAGAAAAGGATCAGCCGACACAGCTCTTCGTACAGCTGACTCTGGATATTTAACTAGACGTTTAGTTGAGGTTGTTCAAGATATTATTGTTAAAGAAGAAGATTGTGGTTCTATTCACGGAGTAGAAGTTTCTGATTTAATTAATGATAAAGATGGCAGTGTAATCGAACCACTTGCTGAACGTATTTTAGGTCGTTTCACAGCTCAAAAAGTCATTCATCCAGAAACAAAAGAAGTAATCGTAGACAAAGGAGTTCAAATTACTGAAAACCTTGTGAAAAAGATTACAGATGCTGGTATTAAGACAGTAGAAATTCGAAGCATTTTAACATGTAAAACTGAAAATGGTGTTTGTCAAAAATGTTATGGTCGTAACTTGGCAACAGGAAATGTTGTTGAAACAGGTGAAGCAGTTGGTATTATGGCAGCTCAATCTATTGGTGAACCAGGTACCCAACTTACCATGCGTACATTCCACTCAGGTGGTGTTGCTGGTGGAGACGATATCACTCAAGGTCTTCCTCGTGTTGAAGAATTATTTGAAGCTCGTAATCCAAAAGGAAAAGCAACTATTTCTGAAATCAGTGGTAAAGTTGCTTCCATTAAAGAAGAAAATGGCAAATATCGAATTATTGTTGAAAATGATGTAGAAACAAGAGAACATGTAACAAACTACAACATGAAATTACGTGTAAATAAAGGGGACATGGTTGAAGCAGGAGATAAATTAACTGAAGGAGTTATTTCTCCAAAAGAATTACTTGCTGTAACTGACCCAATTACTGCTCAAGAATACATCTTAAAAGAAATTCAAATGGTTTATAAATTACAAGGTGTTGATATTAACGATAAACACGTTGAAATTATCGTTAAGAGAATGATTAATAAAGTAAGAATTGTTGATGCCGGAGATACAGACTTAGTTGAAGGATTAAGCGTATCAATGCATGAATTTACGGAAGCAAATAAACCAGTTATTCTAGCTGGAAAAGTTCCTGCTAAAGGACGTCCAATTATGCTTGGTATCACAAAGAGTTCTTTACAAACAGATTCATTCTTATCGGCTGCATCCTTCCAAGAAACAACAAGAGTTCTTACAGATGCTGCCATCAAAGGTTCTGTTGACTACTTACGTGGTTTAAAAGAAAACGTTATTATTGGTAAACTTATTCCAGCTGGTACTGGCGCACGTCAGTATAGCGATATAGAGCTTGAACTTCAAAAACAATTTATGGATGATGAAGCAAGTGAAGTATTAGAAGAATCTTTAATGGATGAAAGTGGCGATGAAGTAGGCTCTCAACAAGAAGAAATGAACCAAAATATAGAAGAAAATACTGAAGAATAATTCAGTATTTTTTTTATCAAAAAAATTTCAAAGCCAATAAACAAAGTTCATATTTTTGATAATTTTAGCAAAAAAATGAAATCTATTGCAAACTTTTTGTGGCTGTGCTATAATTTATTCTAAGAAAGAAGGAGATTTTATGATTGAAAGACCAACGTATTTAAAAAAATTATTTGATTTTAAAGATAAAGACTTGATTAAAGTTGTAACAGGAATTAGAAGATGTGGAAAGTCTACTTTGTTTGATTTGTATATCAAAAAATTATTAGAAGAAGGAGTTTCGCCTAAACAGATTATCCATATAAATTTAGAAGATCCTATTTTTCATGATTTAGATGACTACTTAAAATTATATAACTATGTAATGAAAGAAATAAAGAAAGATATAAAATATTATGTTTTTTTAGATGAAGTACAAAATGTTAAAGAATTTCAAAAAGCTTGTGATGGTTTATATATTCATAAAAATATCGACTTATATATAACAGGTTCCAATGCTAATCTTTTAAGTGGAGAACTTGCCACTCTTTTATCAGGAAGATATATAGAAATCCAAATGTTACCTCTTTCTTTTAAAGAATATTGTAGTAATTTTAAAGAGAAAAATTATGATAGATTGTATCTGGATTACGTAAATAAAAGTTCATTTCCTTATGCTTTAGAATTAGATGACGAATCGAAAATTGATGATTATTTGGAAAACATTTATAATACAATTATTTTAAAAGATGTGATGGCTAGAAAAAAAATATCTGATATTACAATACTTCAAAGTGTTACCAAATTTATGCTTTCTAATATTGGAAATTTATTATCTATAAAAAAGATATCTGACACATTGACTTCTAGTGGACGAAATATATCTGTTCACACAGTTGAAAGTTATTTAGAGGCATTAACAGAAAGTTTTATTTTTTATAAAGTCTCAAGATTTGACATTAAAGGAAAACAATTTTTACAATCAGGTGATAAATATTACGTCAGCGATGTTACTTTACGGTATGCTTTATTAGGAAGAAAAAATTTAGATATGGGCCATATTTTGGAGAATATTGTTTTTTTGGAATTAAAAAGAAGAGGGTATAAGATATATGTCGGAAAAAGTAGGGATAAAGAAATCGATTTTGTTGTAGAAAATAAAGAAGGATTCCGTTATTATCAAGTGGCTTATACAGTTCGTGACCCAGAAACTTTAAATAGAGAATTAGGTGCTTTGCAAGAAATTCATGATCACTATCCAAAATATATTTTAACTATGGACCTTGATCCAGAAGCAGATTATGATGGCATAAGAAAGATGAATGTGATTGATTGGCTGTTAGACGATAAAAAATAGTCAACTCGTTAGAAAAAGGTGTAATTTCAGAAGTAAACTCGTTAGAAAAAGGTGAAAATTTTTGGCTAAAGTTGTTAGAAAAAGGTGTAATTCTATTGACTTTTGAATAAAAAAGTTTTAACTTAAATAGTAAGGAGAATAGTATGCAAAGGGAAATATATCAAGATTTAGTAAATTGGAAAGAAAAAGAATCACACAAACCATTGATGATTTTAGGAGCAAGACAAGTAGGAAAAACTTATATCATTGATAAATTTGCTAGAGAAAATTACAAAAATTATTTTATGATAAACTTATTTGAAAGAACGGATATTTTAGAAATTTATCAATCGGATTTACCTGCCGAAGAAAAATATCAGAAACTAAAAATTCTTTTAGACTTTGATTTAGAAGCAGAAAATTCAATTTTATTTATTGATGAAATTCAAGAATCTGAAAAAATCATTTCTGATTTAAAATTTTTTTGTGAAAGACATCCAAAAATCAACATTATATGTGCCGGATCACTTTTAGGGGTTAAATTAAAAAGAAGTAAATTTTCATTTCCTGTTGGAAAAGTAGAAATGTTAACATTATATCCTATGAGTTTTCTAGAATTTCTTCATGCTTTTGAAGAAGAATTACTAATTGAAGAAATTAAAAAATCTTTTACAACAGATACTCCTTTATTACAACCTATTCACGAAAAGGCTTTAAATTATTATCGAATGTATTTAATTACAGGAGGAATGCCAGAGTCGGTAAAATCTTTAGTAAATAACAAAAAAGATATATTAAAGTATGATGAAACTATTTTAAAAAATATAATGGATTCTTATTTCAAAGATATGGATAAATATGTTACAAGTAATAATGAAGCTTTAAAAATTGAAAGAATTTATTATTCTATTCCTAGTCAATTAGCTAATGAGTCAAATAAATTTCAATTTTCTAAAGTTCAAAGTGGGGCAAAAAGTAGAGACTATCTTTCTAGTTTAGATTGGTTAATTGCAAGTAATATGGTAACATTATCTTCTTTAGTAAGTGTTCCAGAAATACCTTTAAAAGGTTTTGTAAAAGAAGATGTTTTTAAATTGTACTTGAATGACGTTGGAATTTTAAACCACTTATTAGAAATTAAAGCTTCAGATATATTATTAGATAATTTATCCTTGTATAAAGGAGTTATTACCGAAAATTATGTAGCAAATCAATTAGAAACAATGGGATATTCCCTTTATTATTGGCAAAGTAATGGTATAGCAGAAGTTGACTTCTTATTATATACAAAAGAAGGAATTATACCGCTAGAAGTAAAAGCAGCTGATAATGTTCAATCAAAAAGTTTACATGTTTATATGGAAAAGTATAAACCTCAAAAAAGTATTCGAGTTTCTTCACAAAATTTTGGATATGATAAAGAAAAGAAAGTTAAATCTGTACCTTTATATGCTATATTTTGTTTAAAAGATTTATAAGAAAAGGAGAGTAAAGCTATGGAAAAATTAGATATTTATGATGCAAATGGAGAATTTATTGGAACAGAAGAAAGAAGTATAGTTCATTCAAAAGGACTTTGGCATAAAACTGTCCATTGTTGGTTATATGATAAAAGTGGAAAAGTTTTTTTCCAAAAAAGAAGTGACAGGGGAACTTTATATACCACTTCATCCGGTCATGTAAGTGCTGGGGAAAGTATAACAGAAGCTTTTCAAAGAGAAATAAAAGAAGAAATTGGTTTAACTTTAGATGCAAGTGATGCAACTTTTGTTGCTGTAGTTCCTTTTAAAATGGACCGTGTAAAAGAAGATGGTAGTATTTTTAAAGACCGAGCATTCGCGAATGTTTATGTCGATTTATATGAAGGAGATTATCACGATTTTAAAATGGACCCAGAAGAAGTTTCAGGCTTAGTTTTAGTTAAAGCAAAAGATGCATTAGAACTATTTCAAAAAGAAAACGGAACCATTAAAGGACAAGAAATCACTTTAAATAATGAAATCATTGAACGAGAAATTGATTTTCAAGAATTTTTAGTAAATGAAGGAGAAACTGCTTTAGAAAAATATGGAGATGTTTTAAGAAAGGTAATTGAATTAACCGAATAATGTACGAAAAAACTTTGAATCTTACAAAGAAGTAATTTTGTGAGATTCTTTTTTTATGCTATAATATCTTTAAGGAATGAATGCCTATGAATAGTATAGAAACTTTTGGAGAAAATTTATATCTACTAACAGATATTGAAATAGGAATAAATAAAAATCCGGAAGATATAATCAAAATATTTAATGAAATAAAAGAACAAATTAAATATGTAGAACAAAACAGTTTAAAAAATTTATATTTATTTCTAAAAGCATATCTTCAATTATCCCTTTTATCCATAGGCAATCCTTTTTATCAAGAAGAAGAATTTATAGAGTATAAAGCATTATTATTAGAATCTTGTAAAAAAGTTTTGTTTTGGAAGAAAAATATAAATTTTTTAAAACGAGAATTTTTAAAAAAAGAAAAAAGTGAAAATTATCAATATTTAACGACATTATATACGATTCTATATTTTTTAGTTTGGTCTAAACAAGTACGTATTCTAAGAATTAATGATGAGAATACAAAGATACAAGCTTTGATAAAAGGATATAGTTACGATTCAAATAAAGTATTTGATAGGGATATTGAATATGATGAAGAAATAAAAGAAAGTATCCTAGAATATAAAAGACAAAGAAAAGAGGAACATGAATGAAAAAAATTTTAGTAGTTGAAGATGAAGCATCTATTCGTGAAGAATTAAAATCTTTACTTATAAATGCATCTTACGAAGTAGAAACCATTGAAGATTTTACAAATGTTTTAGAACAACTTTTAAAAATAGATTGTGACCTAATTTTATTAGATATAAATATTCCCAATATGAATGGAGAAGTTCTTTTAAAAGAATATCGAAAAGTCAAAGAAACACCAATTATTATGGTTACAAGTAGAAGTAGTGAAACCGATGAAGTATTATCAATTGGATATGGAGCAGACGACTATATTACAAAACCTTATAATCCAACGATTCTTTTATTAAGAGTTGGAGCTGTTTTAAAAAGAAGTGAAAAAGCCTATGACCATTTATCCTATCATGAATGGACGGTTTATCCAACTAAAGGAATTTTAAAAAAAGAGGAAGAAGAAATGATTTTAACAAAAAATGAAATGATCATTTTCTTATATCTTTTAAATAATTTAGGAAATATTGTGACAAGAGATGATTTAATGACAGATTTATGGAATAATGATGAATATATTAATGATAATGCTTTAACCGTGAATATTAGTCGTTTACGAAGAAAATTAGAAGAAATGGGTTATATGGATGCGATTGAAACAAGAAAAGGACAAGGATATATTTTAAAATGAAATTTCAAGATTATCTAAAAGACCATTTTACCCAAATTCTTCTATTTTTCTTTCTTCTTCTTTTTTTGTTTTGCTTCTTTCTTCTTTTAAAACTTTCTTTAGCTACAAATATTTTTATTTTATCTTTAATAACTTGTTTCTTTCTTTTTAGTTTTTTCTTTAATTATTTTAAAAGAAAAATCTTTTTCAAAGAATTTCTATCTATTTTAGAAAAAATTGACCAAAAATATTTTATAACGGAAATGATACCTACAGCAAATTTTTTAGAAGGAAAACTATTTTTACAAGCTTTATATGAAATTGATAAATCGATGAAAGAAAAAATCAATGAATCAGAAAAAAGTATGAAAGATTTTAAAGAATATTTAGAATTATGGATTCATGAAATAAAATTGCCTATTGCCAGTTTAATTTTACGAAATCACAATAAACAAGAAAAAGATAGTAAAGAATTAGAACAAATCAAAAAAATTGAAGAATATGTAGAACAAGTACTCTTTTATGTAAGAAGTGAACATAGCGGGAAAGATTATTTAATTCATGAATGTGATTTAAATACCATGATAAAAAACGTTATTTTAAGAAATAAAGATGATTTTTTAACTTTAAATATTTCTGTAGAAACAAAGAACCTCAATAAAAAAGTGTTAACAGACTCCAAATGGTTTGAATATATTATAAATCAAATTGTTTCTAATGCAAAAAAATATAAAAAAGAAAAAGATTCAATGATTCATTTTGAAGCAGAAGAAAATGATAGTGAAATAAAAATTTCTATAAAAGACAATGGAATAGGAATAAAAGAAAGTGATTTACCAAAAGTTTTTGAAAAAAGTTTTACAGGAGAAAATGGCCACAACACAAAAGAATCAACAGGAATGGGACTTTTTTTAGTCAAAAAAATGTGTGAACAATTAGGACATCAAGTAGAAATAGAATCCATAGAAAATGAATATACCAAAGTAACAATAACTATTTCTAAAAATTCATTTTACAACGTTTTAAACAGAAAAATTCCCTAAATAAATAAATTTAGGGAATTTTCCATAATAAAACAA
>CAMLWN010000029.1 GCA_946490195.1 uncultured Mycoplasmatota bacterium | reverse complement strand
ACGATTGTTTAAAAAAATTTCTTTTTTTCATCTTTTCTCACAAAACTGTAACTATATGAATCAAAGAAAGCCAAAAAGCCTATAATTTTATTTTAAGATATGGTACAATAAATTTGAAAGGTAGGAAAAAATATGAGAAAAGAAATTAAAACGACAGAGGCTATTTTTCCAATGCCTGTACTTATGATTGCAACATATAATGAAGATGATACAATCGATGTGATGAATGCTGCTTGGGGAATGATGCTAGAAAGAAATGAAATAGTTTTAAATTTGTCAGAAAATCATAAAACGGTTAAAAATATTAAAGAAAGAAAAGCCTTTACTGTAAGTATTGCGGATGCTAAGCACGTAGTTGAAGCAGATTATTTTGGTGTAGTTTCAGGAAATAATACGAAAAATAAATTTGAATGCAGTAATCTTACAGCAACCAAGTCTTCTGTAGTAGATGCTCCAATTATTAATGAGTTTCCAATTTGCATGGAATGTGAATTTATTGAATACCAAAATGATGAGACAGGATGTGGTGTGATTGGAAAAATTGTTAAAGTTACAGCTGATGAAAAAGTGATGAATGGTGATAAAGTAGATATTTCTTTAGTCGATGCTATCGCTTTTGATCCATTTACCCACGGATATTATAAAATTGGCGAGCGTGTTGGTGAAGCTTTTAAAGATGGATTTCAATTAAAAAAATAAAATGGTGAAATGAGGTATATAGAATGAAAGAAAAAAACAAAGATTTAAGAATAATTTTTTTCTTTTTTGGAATATATCTCATTTTTTTGCTTTATATTACGATATTTAATCGCCTTTCTACAGCTCATTTTATCTTTGAAGAAGGAGTGTTTGAATATTATACAAAATGGTATGTAAACTTAATCCCTTTAAAATCAATTTTATATATGATAAGAAATGTTGAAACCTTTGATATCTTAATAAATATTTTAGGAAATTTTTTCTTGTTTATGCCTTTTGGTTATTTTTTGCCAACTTTATTTAAAAAACAAAACAAAATATCTCATTATTTATTCACGATATTTAATTTAATTTTTCTTATCGAATTTTGCCAATTCCTCTTAACAATCGGGTCGTTTGATATTGATGACTTTCTCTTAAATTTTTTAGGAGCATATATTGGATTTAAATGCTTAGAAAGAAAAAAGATTTTTAAAATACTTATCGTTTTTTGTATTGGGGTTTTATTGATAGCTCTTTTAAAAAAGGAAAAACCTATTGAACAAAATACTTTTCAGTTTCTTGATTTATCTAAAAATTGTGTTGGAGAAATGGAAAAATTTTATGAAGATGACTATTATGAATATTTTTTTCCTTGTCCTAAAAGTGATGTCTACTATATTCAAATTGGAAATGAAAGAAGATTATTAAAAGATTTTTTGAATGAAAATGTCGTTCAGATATCTACTTTGATAGATAGTGGGTTAGATTGTATAAAAAAAGCCAAATATGAATCTATAAAAATAAAAAAAGAGGGATATTATATTAGTGAAGTAAAGATAGAAAATGAAGAAGTGTTAAAAGTTGAAAATCCTATTTATTACCGTGAAAATCATAATATATTTGAATTCTTTTTAATTCCCTTACAAGAAGGTACAACTAAGATAACTATTCGTTTCATTCTTTCAGGGAGTGGAGATTTGGAAGAAGAAAGAATATATAAAGTAAAAGTAGATAAAAATCTTAAAGTTTCTTTAGAAAATCAAGAAGATTTTGAGTAAAACACATGATATAATAAGGATAAGGAGTTGAGAAAATTGAAAAAAATTTGTTTAATTTTATTGTGTGGAGTCTTATTATTTGGAATGACTGGTTGTAAAAATGAAGAGGAAGTTCTTGAAAACGAACCGAATGAGTCATTACCAACTTATCAAATAAATTTAAATGAAAATATTTCTGTGTATCAATCAAGACATTCTACTTTATGTGGAGGCTGGATGTTTCCTTCAAATGCTGAAGAAATATTAGGAGAGAAAATTGAAATTACTGATGCTGGTTATCCTAGAATTAATGTTGGTAGTATTGAAATTGCTCCACATGAATGGAATGAAATATACTTACAACTAACTTTTGATGAAGAAAAAGAAAATAAAGCTTTAGAAAAGTTTAATGGATGGAGTGACACCTCTTCTTTTGGAGTAGGAAATTTCCTTCCAACATTTGAAAATCATGAATTTGGTTATGAGTATCATACAATTGTATTGAAAGAACCAGAAAAATATCCAGAGTTAAATGTAAAGTTAGAAGAAGGCATTGAAGCTTTTGAAAAAAATATTGATACGATTTTTATCCAAGAAGGAGCCTATTTACGAACAGGTCCGTGTGGAGAAGCTTTAAGTGAACCTGAACTTTTAACAGAAAAAATCTGCGAAGAATATCATTTAAACTGTAGTAGATGGTAAAATGGATTTCTATATTTGTGTGGTTAGTCTATGTGATAAAAAAGAAATGGTTATAAAGATTTAAGAACAGCGAGTTTTTAAATTGAATAGATGAAAAAGTAAAAAATCTTGAGTTTAAAAAAAGATCTTTCTAAATTTTCAGAAAGATCTTTATTTTAATTTTTCAATTTCTTCTTTAGATAGATTTGTAAATTCCATAATTTCTGAAATTTCTTTTCCTTTATCAAGCATTTTTCTAGCAATTGCTTTGGAGTTTTCTTTTTCGCCTGTAGAAATTCCATCATTAAAAGCTTTAGACATCTGGGTATTATAGATTTTTTTCTGGTCTTCTTCTTTAGTCATATACTCTCGAAATTTTGGGTCTTGGTTTACTTTTTCTATTTCTTTCATATACTTTTCTACCTTAAGTTAGATTGATTTGAATAATTTGGACGTCTTCTGTATAGTTTTGTCCCACTAAAGTGTAATGAGCATAGTTATCGCATTGAAAAGCTAAATTTCTTGGATGTAAATAATCTTCTACTGAACTATTTATTTCAATTCCAATAAGTCCTTGATCCGTTTCCAATAATATGTCTAAATATTTTCTTCTAATAAAAACATTACCACTATTTAGTTCAATATTTCTTTGAATAACTTTCATGACCTCAGTATGTAAACTTTCTTTTAAGACAGCTAATAAAAGTTTTTCATTTTTTTCATTTAAAAAGATTTCTTTAAATGCTCGGTCGTATTTTGCAGTATAAAATTTTTCGTTTTGTTTTTCTAGTAGTTTTGTATTCATAAAAAAATTCTCCATTTCTTGAGAATTTATTTTACTTTTATTTTCTTTCTTTTCAAGAGAAGAAATTGATAGGTTTTGTCTTATTTTGCCGAAATCTTAAAAAAAGAAAGAGCTTTTTGTTTTTTATAATAGATTTTTCTTACGTAAAACAATAATTAAAATAATCGCGATTATAAAAGAAAGGCCAATAATGATAAGAAAAGAATAAGGATCGGTTCCAAAACTTCCTAGAGAAACATTCATACCTAAAAAAGATGCGATCATTGTTGGTATGGAAATAACTAAGGTAATAGATGTCAAAAATTTCATAATATCATTTAAGTTATTTGAAATAATAGAACTATATGTATTCATCGTATTTTCTAAAATTTCCCGACAAATATTTGCCATTTCAATTCCTTGTTTAATTTCAATTTGAACATCGCGTAAAATATCGATTTCCTTTGGAGACAATTTTGTGTTGTTTTCAATTTTTTCTAAGACAGCCCGATTGCCTTGTAATGAAGTAGTGAAGTATAAAAGACTTTTTTGCAAACTTAATAAATGCTCTAAATCTTTATTACTTGATGCTTTGATTAAGTCTTTTTCTTTTACTCTAATATCTTCTTGAATTTCATTTAAATGATTTAAATAATATTCCATACTTTTTCCAATAATATGAATAGGAAAAGTGTCATGATTTTGAAAACTTAAATTAGGAATAGTATTTGTTAAAATATCTTGAATAATAGGATGATTATGGGTTGAAACAGTTAAAATTCCATCTTCAAACAAAAACATTCCAAATGGAAACGCCCGATATTTCTTTTTATTTTTTGAAAGAATAATATAAGGAATATTGATAACATATAAAATCGAATTTTCCTCAATTTCAATATGAGGTAATTCAGATTTATCTAACGTTTTACGTAAGACATGTTCTTCAATTTGTAATTGTTCACAAATGCGTTTAATTTCATCATCTGTAGGATTTGTTAAATGAATCCAAAAATTTTTTGTAAGTTCTTCAGTTGGAAGAAATTCATTATTCGTTACTTTATACATTTTTTGCATAACTCATCACCGTTACCATTTTATCATAAACTAGATAAAAAATATTCCATTTTTCACGAAAAAAAAGAAAAAGTATACACTACTAATGAGATGATGAAAATGAAAAGAGTTATAGGCAATACTCCGTTAGTGAGAATTGATTACGAATATTTAGGAAAAAGAAAGACAATTTATGCCAAATTAGAGATGTTTAATTTTAGTGGAAGTATCAAAGACCGAGTGGCTTATTATATGATAGAAGAAGGAATAAAAACGAAAAAATTAAAGCCAGGAATGAATATAGTTGAAGCAACAAGTGGCAATACTGGAATTTCTTTAGCGGCATTAGGAGCTTTACTTCATTATCCTGTCACTATATTCATGCCTAAAACAGCTAGTGAAGAGCGAAAAAAATTAATGAAAAGTTATGGAGCAAATGTACTATTAGAAGACGGATTTGAAAGCTGTTTAGAAAAAGCCAAAAATTTTGCTCAAGAAAATCAGGCATTTTACCCTGACCAATTTAGTAACCATGCGAATTTTTTAGCCCATTATAAAGGAACAGGTAGAGAAATTATGGAAAGTCTTCCTGAAAAAATTGCCGGTTTTGTTTCTGGAGTAGGTACCGGTGGGACCTTAATGGGAATAGGCAAGAGTTTAAAAGAAAAATATCCGAATATTCTTATCGCGGCAGTAGAACCACAGAATATGCCACTTTTATTAAAAAATCAAAAAATTGGTCCTCATAAAATCGAAGGAATAGGGGATGAATTTATTCCAGAATTAATAGAAAGAGAATTTATTGATAAGATTTTTTTGATTTCTGATGAAGAAGCCTTACAAATGACTAGACGCTTAGCTAAAGAACTAGGTCTAGGTGTGGGAATTTCTTCAGGAGCAAACTTTTTAGGAAGTGTACTACTTGGAAAAAATTTAAAAGAGCCGGTAGTTACTATCTTTGCTGATGATAATAAAAAATATTTATCTACGGATTTAGTAAAAGAAGAAAATTTAGACCCTCAACTACTTGCCAATCAAATTCAATTTTTACATATCGAATTTCTTGAAAAATAAGATTTATAACGGATTTCTACTTTTTAATATTAAATATATTTTATAGCTTGTTTTAAAGATTAATGTTATACTTATTATAGTAAGGTGTGAATGCTATGGATTTGATGATAGATGAATTTATTGATAAAGGTTTATATTATAAAAAAATATCCAATGATAAAGTTATAAATATTACAGGAGAAGGGGGAAGTGGAAAAACTACTTTAGCAAATGAATACAGAAATGATGATAGGTATTTAGTAGTTGACTATGACCAGATAATATTAAATCCAAACGTAGGAACAATTGAATATGAATTAAAACAAATACTAGTAGAAAAATATGGAAATACGTTATTTGAAAATATTAATAAAATTGGCATAGATAAAGTTAAAGAAAATTTTACAACCATGTATAATGAAATCATTAATTATCTTTCAAATAAAAATAAAATAATTGTATTAGATGGAACACAATTAAGATTTATAAATGATGCCAAAGAAATAAAAGGAGAATTTGTTGCTTTAAGGCCATCGTTACAAACTTGTGTTTCTCAATCTGTAAAAAGATTCATTCAAAACAATCCACAAGCAACTTCAGAACAAATCCAAGAATATACTCAAAAAAGAACAAATATACTACATCAATTAAATCCTATGATGAATGAATTATTGACTCAAGTAGATATACTTCCGGATGTAAAGGATTCAAAAGTTTCTTTTGATAATGTTGCTATTCAAAATTTCTTGTTAGAAAAAGCTAAAAAATATTTAGAGATAATAAAAAATGAATACGGTACATTTATGTCTCCAGAGCAAATTCGATTTTTAAATCAACTTTTAATAACCGATTGTATAGAAGTTGATATGAATGGAAAAGACTATTTACGAAATCAAGCAAACGAAATAAATAATTCTCCTAACATGACATCTTTTGAAAAATTACAAGAATTAAGAAAATTAAGTGTTCCATTAGCCCATGGAGGAAGAGTTTTTGAAGATAACAAAATTCATTTTTATCCTTCTGTTCTACTATCTACTAGTCCTAATTTATCTACCAATGAATTAATGGAAAAATGTGACGAAGTGTTACTCCATGAATTATTACATTTCTTCATTAGACCTGAAAGATTAGATATAACTAATTTTCCTCAATTAAAAGGAATTAACAATTTTACGAGTGAAGGACTTGTAGATATGTGTGCAAGAGACCTTCAACAAAAATATGGATTGTTTTCAAATTATAATTCGGAATATGGCTCTAATGTTATTTTTGTAAGAGAAGCATTATCAAATATTCCAAGTCTATCGGAAAGAATGCAGTTAATTTTTAATGGCTCTATTCAACAAATATATGAACAAACTTCAACTCCAACATACAATAGTCAAGAACAGTTTATTAGAGCTAGAGATAAGAAAACAAAATATGATGAAGTAATTACAGAAATATCTAAAATTTGTTATTCAGAAAAAAAAGAAATAGAAAGTTGTCAAAGATTCTTATACAATTTTTCTGCGAATTTTGAAAGTAAGGAAAAAGCACTAGAAACAATAAAGGATATTGCTGAACAACATTTTCATGACAAAAGAACATTAGTGGAACAAGTATATATGGCTTATCAAAATAATCAATTAAAAAATAAAAGCATCGAACAAATAAAGATAATTTTAGATAAAATTAGTACTAATGATGATTATAGAAATCCAATTAAATCAAGTGATTTTTTAAAATATATTAATCAAGATGGATACAATATAACTGAAATGCATCAACAAATGGAAGAGTATTTAAAAGAAAAGCTGAAGGATTACGAAGGAAGAGAAAATGAGTTTCAACATGATTGCCTATATGAATATGCTGCTTATGTAATTCCGATGATAAAACAAGATTATGCATCTTATTTAACACCGGAGGCTCATACTAGATTAGATAATTTAACAAAAGAAGAAAAAATAACACTTCAAGAGAAAGAAAAAGGATGTGCTCATACAGATGGAAGAATTGAAATTCCATATGCAAATCCTTTAAAATCAACATTTGTAAAAGAGGTACGATATTCTTTAGATGTTTTACTACATGAACTATTTCATCAAACCCATAGATTTCGAGTAGGAGAAAATTTATACTGCAAAATTAATGGAAAAGAAAATCAATCTGGTATGAATTTTGGAGGGTATTTATTTGAAGAAGGACTAACAGATAAATGTACGCTCGATTTCGCAAGAAAACATAAATTATCTTGTTTTCCATTTTTTGATTATCATATATATACACAGTTAGTAGAACATGTGGAAAGAAATTTAAATGTTACAAATGGAGATTTGTTTAATAAAGATTATCGGGAAATTTTTAAAAAAATAGATCCAACAGAGAATGTATTAGATAAATATCGTTTTGCAGAACTATCGAGATATACGTCAGCTACATTTAAAAAAAAGAATAGTGAGAACAAAGTAGAATTTGAGTTTAACGGTAAGACATATGATACACCAGAATTTCCTAGTTTGAGTGAAGAGTTCAAAAAACAAAATTCAAGTATAAAAGCTGAAGAAACAAATGAGACGCTAAGAAATAAAACAACTGGATTTGACCAAAGAAGTGAAAGTGAAATTCAAATCGCGGAACAAATAAGAATAAAAAATCGAGCAATAGCTCAACAAAAGCAGTCGGAAAAGCCAAAAACGTTAGTGAAAACCAACGAAAATTCTTCTCCCACAAGTAAGGGCTATATCAATGGAGTTATTTTATCTTTAATTGTAAGTGGTATGTTAGTAATGATAATCTATTTTCTTTTTAAGTAAGGTGGAACTAATGGATAATATTAAAAATATAAAAGATGAAATATTAGAAATCTTTACAGAAAAACAAAATTATGATGAAAAATATAATAGTTTAATGTTTGACTTTCTTACTAAAGCTTATGAACTTGTTGAGTTATCGGAAGACTTATATCAAGTAGAAAATACAATAAAATTAAATCAAATATCACTAAAGGATTATATTTTAAATTCAGAGATATGTAATTTTTTGAAAAAGAATAATTTTAATAATTACTCGATTGAAGATTTAAAGGAATATATGCAAAAATGTGAAAATCAAAATATATCAAATATAGCTTCTTATAAATTAGCTTTAGAATTGTATGAAAAACTAGAAGAAATAAAAAATATAGAAAACTTAAAAATCGATTACGAAATAAGTCAAATGGGAAATTTATTAGACAATATTAATAATGTGAAAAATATTGATAAAGATAAATATCAAGAACTATATAAGGATATATTGCAACAAGTTAAAGTAAAATATTTAGATAACAATCTTATCGATAATAAGTTAAATGAATATCTTGTTCAAATATTAAACGATATATTTAATTATTATCTATATGGAAATAAAAAGATTCCATTAGAAATCTAAAAATAAGATTTATAATTGACAAGAAAGGTTAAGAACTTTTATAATGATTAAAGAATAGGGTGTTGTAGTATGCAAGAAAAAATTGATAGAGTATCAAGTAGAGTACACAAAGAAAAAAGACTAAGAAAAATTTTTTGGATAACCTTAGTTATAGTTCTTTTTTGTTTATTATTGTTTTACTTTGTAGTAGGAATTATTTATAATCGTGGAAATTTTAGCATTAATATGGAAGAAGATTTATATTTTGACCGTGGATTGTTAATTTATGATGACCCAGAATATAAAGTTTTTCGAACAGAACTTTTAGCTCCTTCACCAAATGTTTTTGATGATATGTTATCACCTTGGATTCCAGAAGATATTGCAAACCGTGGTGGCGGAAGTCATAATGGAGACGAGTATCTCGCTTATACTTTTTATATTGAAAATACAAGTGAGGAAACAACCGAGTACTGGACCTCAATTGTTGTTGAAGATGTCATTAAAAATATAGATGAAGCAGTTAGAATAAGACTTTATCGAAATGGTGTTCCAACAACTTATGCTAAAGAAAGTATAACTGGTGAAGCAGAAGAAGGGACTGTAAAATTTACAAACGACAATCTAGTGACTTCTTTATATGTTCCAAATTTTACTCCAGGTACTATTGATGAGTATACCTTAGTAATTTGGGTTGACGGGGACGATTTAGAATGTACAGACAATATTTTAGGTGGCGAGTTTAAAGTCCATATGGATTTTACAGCAAACGCTCCCGAAGTTAAATAAAGGCAAATTTTGATTTGCTTTTTTCTTTTGAAAAGAATATGACAAGTGCTTGAAAATTCGTTGACAAGAAAAGAAGTAAAAAATTATAATGAATATATAATAAAAAATAGGCAAGCTTTGGATGATTACAAAAGAACAAAAAGAGGAAGTGGGAGTAGGATGAAAAATAAAAAAAATGAACAACATAAAAAGAAAATGAAAAGATTGGCGTTAATATGTACGCTGAGTATTGTGCTTATATCGGTATCCACATACGCATGGTTTATTGGTATGAGAACAGTTAATGTATCAGGGTTTGATATTAATATTGCTACAACAGAAAGTTTATATTTATCTTTAAACGGTCAAGATTGGGATTACACGGTAAATATTAATGAAGAAAATTATGATGACCCAAATGTTGTATATGCTAACCATACCAATAGTTGGGGAAATGTAGGGTTAATACCGATGAGTAGCGTAGGTAAAATTAATGCGACATCATCAAGACTAACCATGTATGAAAAGGGCTCATTTACAGCATCACCTGGCGGATATCGTATCATGGCAAGTGAAGTTCAAAATTCTGGGGCTGAAGAAGCAGATGGATATGTGGCATTTGACTTATTTATTAAAAATTTATCTGGTCAAGAATATTATGGTTTCCTTGATGACCCAATGGAAAATGAAGAAGCAATTTATTTAACTCCAGATTCAAGTGTTGTTGTATCTGATTCAGGTGTTGATGCAGATAAAACAGGAATTGAAAACTCTGTCCGCGTTGCTTTTGCTCAAATTGGACGAGTAATTGCTACGACAACTGATGTAGGAGTGATTACAGGCATAAACTGTACTGATGATGGAAATGTAACAAGTATTTGCTCTCGTGATGCAACAATTTGGGAACCAAATGATACAGATCATGTAGAAAATGCAATTAATTGGTACAATACATCTTGTTTACATAGAAACGCAGCCGACATTACTTCTGATAGTTCTTATGTAGGAGCATGTGGAACGATTACAGATGGAGTATTTTATCCAACCTATGCGATAAGCGGTGTAGTTGATGAAACAGATCAAGTAGATAATTATGATGGAGCCGAATATAATGGCTGGACTGCTTCAATAAGTAACACTCCAGCTGATGGCAAATTATATGCAGTAGATACATTTACAGATACAGAAAAATACTTAGTAGGTACGGAAAGAAAACCTTTTATGTATTTAGCACCTAATAGTATTACTAAGGTTCGTGTATATATTTATTTAGAGGGCCAAGACGTTGACAATTATGATTTTGCACAATTAGGTCGACAAATTTCTGTAAATTTTGGATTCACAAAAGAAAGATTTACTGGCGAAGATGTGGATCATACTGGACCAGAGTTACCAGATGGTGTAGTAACTACAAGAACTGCATCTTATACAGCTACTGGAGAGGTTACCAATATTTCTAATGCTAATGTAACCTATGATAATAATGCCTTTAGTGTTCCAAATGACGTAAATACATTCACGTTTACAGACGATGGCATCTTAAAACAAGCAAACTATATTACAGCAACTGTAGAAGAAGAAGCACACTGGGTATTTACAGAAGTAAATCCTTAAGAAACGAATGAATGATTCGTTTCTTTTTTTTTGGACATACTATTTGACGAGTCCAATGGTTGATAGTAATATTACTATAGAGTAAGGAGAGGTTGTATGGAAGTACTTTACTTATTTTTAGGTTTTGTGATTATTATTTTCTTTTCAAATGTTTTAGTAGATGCAGCATCATCTCTTGCTTTAAAATTAAAAATTCCTAAAATGCTTATTGCTCTTACCATAGTTGCATTCGGAACATGCGCTCCAGAACTTGCCATTTCTTTTCAAAGCGTTGCTAGTCAAAATGGTGAGATGGCTTTTGCAAATGTTATAGGTAGCTGTATCGTAAATGTTTTTTTAATTATTGGTTTAGCAAGCTTTATAAGACCTATTAAAGTAAAACATATGACAATCAAAAAAGAATTGCCTATTTTACTTATTGTAACAACTGGATTTTCAATTCTAATGCTTGATAGTTTATTTAATCCTCTCACAGCAAATACTTTCTCTAGGGCAGATGGAATAATTTTATTACTTTTATTTAGTTTATTCGTTTTATATCTTGTTCAAATGCTTTTTAAAAGAAATAGTGTTCAAGAAGAAGTAAAAATCAAGTATTCTCCAATTCTTGCGATATTTTTATTAATCCTTTCTATTGTATTTATTACTTTTAGTAGCGATTTAATTGTAGAAAATGCTGAAATAATCGCTCACAACTTTGGGATAAGTGATAAAATCATTACGATGTTTGCCATAGTTATTGGAACAAGTCTCCCAGAATTGTTTATGACCATTACAAGTGCAACCAAAGGGGAGTTTGATATTGCAATTGGAAATATAATTGGAACAAACATATTTAATATATGTATTGTTTTAGGATTGCCAATCATCCTTTATGGAGATATCCTTTTAACAGGCTTTAACTTTATAGATATTTTAGCGGTTTTTCTTTCATCTTTTTTTCTTTTTCTCTTTGCAAGAAGCGAGAAAACAATTGATACGAAAGAAGCATTGATATTACTTTTTTGCTTTATCCTATACTATATCTACATTTGTTTCTAGTTTTTACGAAGCAGATTTTAGGAAAAGAATTTTTCGACAAAAATGGTGAATTTTAAAAGTAAATGCAAATGAATAGATACGATAAATAAATACAAAAG
>CAMLWN010000028.1 GCA_946490195.1 uncultured Mycoplasmatota bacterium | reverse complement strand
ACTTAAACATTGCTTATGCTGAATATATCAATCAGTCATAAAGTTTAACACAACTATAAGAAAAAAGCTTGCAATAGAGTTGATATTAGACCTATAAAGTTACATGAGTTTAGGCATAGTCACGCTAGTTTATTAGTTTATTTAGGAATATCGATTGAGGAAGTCGCTAAGCGTTTGGGATATGCAAATAAGTCTACAACATTGAATGTTTATGTTCATGATAATTTTGAACAAGAAAAAAGAGTTATAAAAACTCTTAATTCTTTGAGATTTAATTTTTTCAATTCATTACAAAGCGTTTTTGATAAAATTTATCTCTTTATTAAAACATTTAATATGTTTTAATCTTATTTGGTGCAGGCGGAGAGACTCGAACTCTCACGCCGTGAGGCGCTAGATCCTAAGTCTAGTGCGTCTACCAATTTCGCCACGCCTGCATATACTTTTTAAGTGGTGGACCTCGTAGGACTCGAACCTACGACCGACCGGTTATGAGCCGGTTGCTCTAACCAGCTGAGCTAGAGGTCCAACTGCTATTTAAGTATACAATACTTTTTTTAGAAAAACAAGAGAATTTTTTGAAAAAATGTGGAAAAAGCCAATGAAATGCGTTACAATAGTAATGGTTTTAGAAATTACCCTGTAGCCAAGCGGTAAGGCAGTGGGCTCTGACCCCATCATTTCATTGGTTCGAATCCAATCAGGGTAGCCAAAATGTTTTAAATATCGCGAAAGCGATTTTTTTTATTCATAAAAAAACAAGGAAAATTATTTTCCTTGTAACATATTAAGTAAATCAATTTTAAATCTGTCTTTAGAAGCATTAGACTTACTAATCATGATTCCTTTGTAAGTACCAAGTTCAGATCTATGTCCTTCTAAAAGAATATCTTTTGGAAGAATTTCTTTTAGCATTACAGTTTCTTCTTTTTTATACACAGTATAAATAAGTTTTACTTTACCATGAACTTGAGCAAACATTTCATCACTCGGTAACTCTAATTCGTAAGTAATTGTCCCAGCCTTTTTATTTTGACTAATCACTTCACCAGGAAACTCACCATCACGCATTTTAGGATAATAATCAAAGCTTAACTTTTTAAAAGCTCTCATATTATACTTTTTTAATGATCTTTCTAACTTACGAAATTCGTTTTCATTTACATAATCTAAGACAAAATTTTTCATTTCACATACCCCCTATTAACTCTTTCGTACTTTAATTATAGCACAAAACAGAAAAAATGTCAAATTTGTGTCTAACTACTTGATTTTTCATATTCTTCCCTATTGGGATTAAAATATACCATATATCTACGCATTTGTCAAATTTTGACAAAAAAATTCATTTAGAAATATCTAAATGAACTATAGTCTGCCCTAAATTATAAGGATCTAAATGATATTCTAAAACACGTCTATCTTGAGATAATATATGATGTACCTCATCTTTTAATTTACCAGTTCCTTTACCATGAATAATTACAACATAAGAATCTTTTAATTTAATATGATCAGAAATAAAATTATGAACTACCGTATAAGCGGTTACTGCATATTCTCCGTGTAAATCAATTTTAGGATAATACGACCAACAATACATATTTATCCTTAACTATTTGTTGGCGGATTTGGTGGAAAATTTGGGGGTTGATTTAGATTTTGATTTGGAAGCGGCATCTCTGGAACTTGTGAAGGTTGAGGCATAGAAG
The DNA here is from genome assembly GCA_946490195.1 of uncultured Mycoplasmatota bacterium. Classification (GTDB taxonomy): domain Bacteria; phylum Bacillota_I; class Bacilli_A; order RF39; family UBA660; genus Ventrenecus. Next base: position 10,809 of record CAMLWN010000028.1, on the reverse strand, counting down.
CATTTTGAACATTTTGAGGGCCTTGAGCATCTCCAGTAGTTTGTAAAGGTACAGATATTTGCTCTTCACTTTGCTGTTGTAATTCTAACGCCCCAAACTTACTTTCATACTGACTAATAACATCTGATAAAATCGGAAAAGAAGACTTCGCACCATATTTAGTTGTGGATAAAGCCGCGGCAATATTTGCAAGTCGAATTCCTACTTCCAACCCATATCCCTTTCCTAAAGCATAAATTAAAGCACCATCAAAAACATCTCCAGCACCTGTTCGGTCAACTTCTGTAACAGGCATGGTCTGCATAACTTTAATTTCGTTATTAATTGAAAACATTGCTCCCTTATTTTGCATAGTAACAATAATTTCATTTTTTGGAAATTTTTCTCTTAATTCTTTATATAAATTCAATAAATGAGTTGGATTATTCATATCTACTCGCATTTTAGTAACTCGACAAGCAAATTCCATAGAAAATACAACATATTTTACTTCTTTTGCTATCGAAACAACTTCTTTAGGGTCTGCATAATTTAAGCCAGCACCTAAAACTGTAATCGCATTTGGAAACTTATTTAAGGCTGCCATAGTTGCAGAATACTCAAATCCATCCGTATAAATAACATCAGGAGTTACATCAAATTCATATTTTTTTAAATGATAAACCTCTGGTTCAATCATAAGTTGTGTTCTTGAAATAGTTTCCTTATTTGCAATGATAAAAGTAGTTGTTGTCTTTTTTTCATAGTTTACTTCCATAAAATTTGTATGAACATTACCATTTTCTAAATCTTTTTTAATAAATGTACCAAAATCATCATATCCAACTGCTCCAGCAAAATAGCTTTCATTATTCCATTTTCCTAATAAATATGCAACATTTGATCCACTTCCACCGCTACCATCCAATTTTTCCTTAATTAAATTTTTACTATTTTCAATTGGATACTTATCTACAGGTACCGTTGTATCATATGTAGCTTTACCAATACTTAATGCAATCATTTAAATCACCCATCTTATCTTTCTTTATTCATTATACAATAATACTCGATTTTTGTAAAAAGTTTTTTATAAAAAATATTCTCCACTATTTAAAAAATATCATAAAAAAACAGATATTTTCTACAAACAAATCTGTTTTCATTAATTATAACTAGATAAATTTAACCGTTTCATCTAAAGTTTTTCTTACATTGTGTAATGGATTTCCTTTGTATTCGTCATCTTTATAACCTATTAGGATTAGACAAATCGGTTCAACACCATCTTCTAACTTAAATTCTTTTTTTAATTCTTGTTTATCAAACATTTCAATCCATATATTATCAATACCAACATTTGTTGCTTCTAACATCATATGAGTCGCTACGATACACGCATCCATTTCATAAGTTGAATAACCATCTTTAGTCCAAGCAATTTTTTTATCGCTGCAAACAATGAAAATAGTTGACGCGCCATATCTACAAGGACTCACTTTATCTATTTTTTCTAAGGCTTCAGTTGAAGTCGCGACATAGATTTTTTGAGGTTGTAGATTTTTAGCAGTTGGAGCTAATCTTCCTGCTTCTAATATTCTATTTAGTTTTTCCGGTTCTACTTTTTTATTTTTAAATTTCCTTGTTGCTGTACGATTTCTAATAACTGTTTCAAAATCTTGATTTTCTTTAGAAATGCCCGTATATTGTTCTACTCTCATTTTTAAATGATACTTGTTTCTCAAATCTGCTATTTGCTTCATCATTGGCGATTTATGATGGAAATCTAAAGCCTCTTGGCTTTCCCAACAATCAATTAGTAAAACAGTTTCTGGATCATTTAAAGGAAAAAAATATTCATATCTTTTATTTCCTTTTTCGTTGCGTACTTGATCCACAATTCCTTTAGCAATCATTTCATTTGCAAAAGCTCTTGCACTTCCATTTTCTCCAGTATAGTATATATTTATTGTTAAACTCATTCATTATCTCCTTTACAAAATATAATTTATTATTTCATTTATTCTAAACGGCTAATATACTTTCTCTAATATTTCATCTTTTAAATTATCATCAACTCCTAGAATAATTTTATCATAAAGCAAAAGAAAACTCTATCAACTAAGATAAAGTTTTCCTACATTTTCATATTACTACATTTTTCTCAATGCAAGATATTCGTATATTTATTATTTTCTTATTTTCCTTTTATAACAGCTATAGCTGCAGCGAGTCTTGCAATCGGAACTCTAAATGGCGAACAAGAAACATAATCCAATCCAGCTCTATAACAGAATTCAATACTTGAAGGATCTCCTCCGTGTTCTCCACAAACTCCTAAGGAAAGATTTGGATTTGTACTTCTTCCTTTTTTTGCAGCCATTTCTACTAACTGACCTACTCCTTCTTGATCTAATCGAGCAAACGGATCTTGTTCAAAAATTTGTTTAGAATAATAATCATTTAAGAATTTTCCTGCATCGTCTCTTGAAAAACCATAAGTCATTTGCGTTAAATCATTTGTTCCAAAAGAGAAGAAATCAGCATGTTCAGCAATTTTGTCGGCAATCAAAGCTGCTCTTGGAACTTCAATCATCGTTCCAACTTCATAAGGTAAAGAGACATTTGCCTTTTTAATAATTTCATCCGCAGTACTTGTAACAATATCCTTTACGAAAGTAAATTCTTTTGTACTACCAACTAATGGAATCATGATTTCAGGAGTGATTTCTAATCCTTCTTTTTTCACTTCAAGTGCTGCTTCAATAACTGCGCGAGTCTGCATTTTAGCAATTTCCGGATAGGTAATCGCGAGTCTACATCCTCTATGTCCCATCATTGGGTTAAATTCTTTTAAAGATGCAATTCGTTCTTCTAGCTCACTTTCACTTTTATGAAGTGCATCAGCAAGTTCTTGAATCTCTTCTTTTTTATGAGGCAAGAATTCATGTAGAGGTGGGTCTAAAAACCGAATAACTACAGGATTTGGAGCCATAGCTTTATATAATTCAATAAAATCGTTTCTTTGATAAGGTAAAATTGCTTCCAAAGCTTTAACTCTTTCCTCTTCCGTATCAGCCATAATCATCTTTCGGAAATTAAAAATTCTTTCCTTATCAAAAAACATATGCTCAGTTCGGCAAAGTCCGATTCCTTCAGCACCAAATTTTTTAGCTTGTAAGGCATCACGTGGATTATCTGCATTTGCGCGTACTTTAAGTGTACGAACTTCATCTGCCCAAGACATAAATGTTTCAAAATCGCCACTAATAGATGCTTCTTCTTTTAAAATCATACCTTCATAAACTTTTCCAGTCGAACCATCAAGACTAATTTCATCTTTTTCATGAAAAACTTGACCATCTTTTGTTTTTAACCATTTTTCTTTTTCATTAATTGTAAGTTCCCCACATCCAGAAACACAACAAGTTCCCATTCCACGAGCAACAACCGCCGCATGAGAAGTCATTCCCCCACGAATAGTTAAAATTCCTTCTGAATGGTTCATTCCTTCAATATCTTCCGGACTAGTTTCCAAACGAACCAATATAACTTTCTCGCCTTTTTGACTTGCTTCAGTTGCTTCTTTTGCTGTAAAGTGAATTTTTCCAGCCGCTGCTCCAGGACTCGCTGCAAGACCGGTTGCAATGACTTTTCCGTTCTTTAAACTACTCTCATTAAACGTTGGATGAAGTAAACTGTCTAATTGTTTCGGATCAACTCTAAGCAAAGCTTCTTCCTTCGTAATTTTTTCCTCATTAACTAAATCCACAGCAATCTTTATTGCAGCCGATGCTGTTCTCTTACCATTTCTTGTTTGTAACATAAAGAGTTTGCCATTTTCAATCGTAAATTCCATATCTTGCATATCTTTATAATGATCTTCAAGTTTCTTAGCCAAAGTTTCAAATTCTTTATAAACATCTGGCATATCACTTTCTAACTTAGAAATTGGGCTTGGTGTACGAATTCCTGCAACAACATCTTCACCTTGAGCATTCATTAAATACTCTCCATAAAGTTTCTTTTCACCTGTTGCTGGATTTCTTGTGAAAGCTACTCCTGTACCAGAAGTTTCTCCTAAGTTTCCATAAACCATTTCTTGAACATTAACAGCAGTTCCCCAAGAAGAAGGAATATCATTCATTCTTCGATAATAAATTGCTCGTTCATTATTCCAACTACGAAAAACTGCACGTACAGCTTCTAAAAGTTGCTCTTTAGGATTTTCTGGAAACTCTTCTTTGGCAATTTCAAAATAAATCTTTTTAAAATCTGCCGTGATATTTTTCATATCTTCCGCATCTAAATCTGTATCAAAATGAACATGTTTCTTTTCTTTATATTCGTCTAAATAACGTTCGAAGGCACTTTTAGGATATCCTTTAACAACATCTGCATACATTTGAATAAATCTTCGATAAGAATCATATACAAAGCGTTCGTTTTGACATTCTTTAGCAAAGCTAGTAGCGACTTCATCATTCAAGCCTAAATTTAAAATCGTATCCATCATTCCTGGCATACTTGCTCTAGCTCCACTACGAACACTAACCAAAAGTGGATTTTTTGCATCTCCAAATGTCTTTCCCGTAATGCTCTCTAACTTCTTTAACGAATTAAGAATTTCGTGTTCGATATCATCACTTAATTTTTCCTTATTTTCATAATAACTTGTACACGCTTCAGTTGTCACCGTAAACCCACGTGGTACAGGAAGACCAATCTTCGTCATTTCAGCTAGATTAGCGCCTTTTCCACCTAGGATTTCTTTCATATCTTTGTTTCCTTCAGAAAACATATATACATATTTTGGCATCAATTCATCTCCTTATCTTATGCTCTAAAATCATTATACCGAGAACTTTAAAAAAAAGATATGTTTTCGACATATCTTGACATGAATTCTACCAAATTCTCTTTTTTTTAAACTATTTTCTCTTCATTTTATGAAAATATTCTTGCCGTAGATACTCATTAGACAAATGAGTATATATTTGAGTTGTATTTAATTTTTCATGACCTAAAAGTTCCTGAACAGTTCTTATATCTGCCCCATTAAGAAGTAAATGAGTTGCAAAAGTATGTCTTAGAGTATGTGGAGAAACATGATGTTGCATCGCAACTTTTTTCACACGAGCAGAAACCATTTGTTCGGCAGAAGAACGGCTCATCTGATTACCTAAAGTATTCAAAAATAAATAATCACATTTTTTTCCTTTTAAAAATCCATTCCGCACATTCAAATAATCTTCTAAAGCTTCTTTAGCATAATCACCAAATAAAACAATTCGCTCTTTACTTCCCTTTCCTAAAGTTCGAATCGTTCTTTCTTTCAAATCAATATCTTTTAACTGAATATTTACAAGTTCACTAACCCGCATGCCCGTAGCATATAAAAGTTCAAACATGCATCGACATAAAAGGTCCCTAGGAGTGGTTTCATTTTGAAAATCAAGTAATGTAGCAATCTCTTCATAATTTAAAGTATCAGGTAATTTTCTTTTGGTTTTAGGATTATGAACCGTTTTAAAAATATTGGTTACAATATACCCTTGTTCTTTCAAATACGAATAATAACTTCTAAGAGCCGTGATATGTCTAGCTACCGAAGTATTTGTATATTTAAGTTGATCTAAATATTTTAAATAATCCCAAATCTCTTGTTTAGTAATTTTAAAAGGATGAATCTTTTTCTCTTCTAAATATTGATAATATTTACGAAGTTCATTTTCATAGCCCAAAAGAGTATTTTCACTATAATTTCGTTCAAATTTTAAATATTCTAAAAAAGATTGTACTTCTTTCATATACGTCACCTTATTTATCTATAGTATACCACAATACTTGTATAAAAAAATGATTTTCTTCTCATAATAAAACTATGAAAACACGTGATTATATAAATATTTTTATAATTTTTTCCATTCTAGGATTTTTAAGTGAGTTCATCATCAGTCTTTGTATGCATGAACAAAAACAAACGCTTTTAATTGGACCCTGGATGCCAATTTATGGCTTAGGAATTCTACTTGTTTTGGGAATTGACCACATATTATCCAAAAAACTCCATGGAAAAGAAAAAATTTTCTTTTGCTTTTTATTAAGTTTCTTTCTTCTTACCTTAATAGAAGGATTAGGTGGCTTTCTAACAAACTTTTTCTTTCAAAAAAATTTTTGGGATTATACCAATCTTCCCTTTTCAATCGGAATGCATATGAATATACTCATTTCACTCATTTGGGGACTTGGAGCACTTTTCATTTGTTACTTTGTGTTACCAAGAATAAAACATTTACTTTCTAAAATTCCCATTTGGCTCACACTTTTACTAAACATAGTATTTTTAATAGATAATCTTTACTGTTTTTGGAAAAATTGTACACTTTTTTCCTTAATAATTTGCTATTTTCTTTGATAGTCCTTAGGTTTTTGGTATAATAAAAGTCAAGAAGGTGCTTAAAATGTTTAGAGCTTTACAAATACTTACGAATAAGTTTTTAACTTTTGTTTTAAAAATTCTAGGAAAAAATGGAACCCAATTTCCTGGTTCCATCAGTTACAATATGAATCAGCATGTCCTAGAGAAAATCAAATATCCAAAATATATCATTGGAGTTACAGGCTCAAGCGGTAAAGGAACAACAACAAACTTAATTTATCATATTTTAAAAGAAGCAGGTTACGATGTTGTTTACAACGCTTCTGGTAGCAACGGAATTCGCGGGATTACAACTCTGATTTTAAATAATTGTACCATTTTTGGAAAATTCAAACACGAAGTATTACTACTAGAACTAGATGAAAAACATTTACATTTAGCTTTTGGAAAAAATAAAATGACTCATTTAGTCATTACAAATATTACTCGGGACCAACCAGCCAGAAATGGTTCACCAGATTTAATTTACAAAGCCATATTTGATAGTTTAGATGAACAAACAACTCTTATTTTAAATGCCGATGATCCAGGTCTTATGAAAGCTACTCTTTCATTTCCAGGGAAAATTAAGACATATGGAATTAATAAAATGAGAGATTCTTATCAAAAAACCATCAATTTCAGTGTCGATGAAGCCTATTGTCCAAACTGTCACAAAAAGCTCATTTATTCCTATTACCACTACGGTCACATTGGTTCTTACTATTGTCCAAACTGCGATTTTAAAAGAGGAACTCCCGACTACGTAGGAACAAAACTGGACTTAGAAAAACAAACCATGAATATTAATAATAACGAAATACATTTAAACAAAGACTTTCTTTTCACAGCCTATGCTTCCATCGCAGCATACGCTTTATGCGATACCATAAACATCCCTGAAGAAAAGATTTTAGACACATTTAATAAAGAAAAAATCCCAACGAAACGTGGCCACGATTTAAAATTAGGTCACCGAACCATCACCATGTTAGAAAGCAAAAATGAAAACGCTTTAAGCTACTATCAATCTTTAAAATATGTACTCAATGCTGAAGGGAAAAAAGTAGTTATTTTAGGATTTGATAACGTATCTAGAAGATATAAATATAACGACTTATCATGGCTTTGGGATGTAGAATTTGAATTATTAAATGACGAGAGTATCGAAAAAATTATTTTAATTGGTCGTTTTAAATGGGATGTAAGAGTACGATTAGAATACGCTAAAATCCCAAATGAAAAAATTTATATGTTAAACGATATAAATGAAATAGTTCATATTTTAAAAACAGAAACAAAAGGTAATATTTATACAATGGTTTGTTTCGATATGACTGAAATACTTTTGAAAAAATTTAAGGAGGAGCCTAATGGAAACCATTAAAATTGCGCATTTGTATTATGATTTAATGAATCTCTATGGAGAACACGGCAATATCCTTGCTCTTACCAAACACTTAGAAGCTCACAAAATAAAACCTATTGTTCATTATCTATCCTTAGAAGATGAAATTGATTTTTCTAAGTACGACATCTTTTATATTGGAAGTGGCAGTACTCCAAACTTTCATTTAGTAAGAAAAGATATTTTAAAAAGAAAAAAAGAAATTAAAAAAGCTTTAAAAGAAAAAAAATTCTTTTTAGTTACCGGAAATGCAATCGACTTATTTGGAAGAAGTTATAATACAACAGAGGAACAAGAATTAGAAACTTTAGATATTTTTCAATATGAAACTTTTGAAACAGATTTTCGAATTGTTGGAGAACAAGTATATAAATTTCCAAAATTAGAAGAAGAAATTATTGGTTTTCAAAATCGAAATACTGTCTTAAGATATATCAAAGAAAAACACTTATTCGATGTCAAAAGTGGAACAGGCTATGTCCCTAAAGCCATTGTAGAAGGAATTAAAAAAGACAACTTTTATGGCACATATCTTTTAGGTCCGATTTTAATTCGTAACCCTTACTTTACCGAGTATTTAGTAGAACAAATCGTCAAACAAAAAAATCTTGCATTTGAACCCTACATAGACAAATTAGAAATAAAAGCCTATGAAGAATATCGCAAAAATATGTTAAATGAAAAAAATGGAAATTAGCTTCCATTTTTTATTTTTAAAAAATTTTCTCTTTCTTCTTTAGAAAAATGACATCCACAATAATCTTGACGATAAAGATTATATTCTTTAGACATTTCAATGCTTTTTTTATATCCATCATGTTTTTTAAAATCACTATACAAGAAAGATACTTGATATGTCAAAGCCAACTCTTCACCTATTTCATTGATTTTTAAAGCATTTTTATAAGGACTAACAGTTAAACTTGTTCCAAAATACTCAAATCCTTTTTCTTTAGCCACTTGAGCAGTTCTTTCTAAACGCATTTTATAACACTTAAAGCATCTTGGACCGCCCTCTTTTTCATTTTCGAGTCCTTCACTAACTTTTTCAAAGGCTTCATGTTCATAGTCACAATCTAAAAAAGAAATAGGATATTTTGCCTGAAAATCTTTTAGAAACCTTTGTTGCTCCTCTTTTCTTTTTAGGTATTCATCATATGGTTCAATATTTGGATTATAATAAAATACAGTAATGTGAAAATAATCAGCTAGTCTAAGCAAAACAGCCGAAGAACAAGGAGCACAACAAGTATGTAAAAGCAAAGTTGGCACTTCTTGATTTTTTTCTATTTTTTGAAGTATTTCCATCATTTTTTGATCAAAATTCACTTTTTCCATAAACATCACTAGAAGTAGTTTATCACAAAAAAACAAATAAAGAAACAGCTTATATTTTTGATATTTAACTCGTTAATTAATTCTACAAAGAGTCAGACACTTTATCATTACTTTATTATATTTTTTCTGCTATTCTTTTTAATTTATTTTATTCTTAGAAAATACTTTTTAATTAAGCTTTTGAATTTCTTGTTTACTTAATCCGGTAGCCTTAGATATTTCATCAATGGATAACTTACCAATTAATTTTTGAGCAATTAAAGTTTTTTCACTTTTAATTCCTTGAGCTATTCCTTGAGCCATTCCGCTAGCTAACCCTTCTTTTCTAGCTTCACGTTTCCACTTGTCTTGTATATTTTTCATTTCTTTTGTTTCTTCGTCATAAAGAAATTTTCGTATTTGAGTAACAACATCCATTAAAAATTCACTCCCTTCAGCAATGGACTTTCTTTCTTCATCCGTTGTAGCTTTAATGATTTTAAATATTTTGTTTAATAAATTATTTTCACCCACATTATAATTTGACTCTTCTAATTTGTCAAGATTATAGATATATCCTTTTAAATCATGAGCAACTATAATATTCTTTTCTTTTTCTTTTAATAAATATTCTGTTTTTAGGTTTTTAGTAAAAGATAAAGAACTTTTTAAACAAATGTTATATTGAGATACTTTGTGTTGTCTTTCATACTTTTCACCAACAGGTAAATCAGTAGAATAGATACGAAAGAAATAAACTTTACTTTTTGTAAAATCTTCTTCATCAAAACTTGTATACATTTCTAAATTAATGATTTCACCTGGAATCTCTACTAAAATATCTGAAACAACACTTTTATTTTTAACATTAGTTTTATTTAAAGGATTTCCATTTAAAATAGTGACTTTATCTTTTAAAGAATTTCTAGGAATTTTTTTTAATTCTTCTAAAAAACTTCTAAAAAGCGAATATTTTTTTGTGTACCAAAAATTTCTTTAAAAATTAAATCAGAACTTAAAGTATATATAAGAGAGCCTCCTTTCTAAGAAGATTTTTTAATCTTCTAACTATATATACAAATAAAATCTGCGATTTCCTTTTTTTAAATAGTTGTGTTAAACATAATGACTGATAAATAAAAATGATGTATAATAGTATTAGCCAAACAAAAGATAAAGAAAGGAGATATCCTTAATCAACTAGTCTATCTTTATCTTTGTTTGGCGATAATGATATATGATTTAGACTAGTTGATTAAGGATATTTTTATGTGGTATGAAAATAGAAGAAATAATAAAAGATTTAGATCCAGTAACAATTATAGAGTTTAAAAATTATATTATTGAACATTTATCAGATTTATGTTCTACGAAAAATTCTAATTCAAAAGTTATTTCTAGATTTAAGGAGAGAAAAACATTTTGTGAAAAATGTGGATATAAATTGCATAAAAATGGAAAAACAAAAAATGGTGTTCAGAAATATATCTGTAGTAACTGTAAAGTAACTTTATCAGAAACAACAAATACAATAATTTGCCATAGTAAATTGTCTTTTGAAATATGGAGAAATATTATTGATAATCTACTGAACGGTTTTAGTTTAAAAAGAATTGCAGAAGAGAATACTATTTCACTTTTAACTTCATTTAGAATAAGACACAAAGTTTTATATGCTTTGAAA
>CAMLWN010000027.1 GCA_946490195.1 uncultured Mycoplasmatota bacterium | reverse complement strand
TTGATTCCTATATCAAAAGTTCGAATAGTTCGAACAGATTTCCCAATGGTGGAGCAGAGGAGAGTTGAACTCCTGTCCATACAACCCTATGAAAAAACATCTACAAGTTTAGTTGGAATTTTTTTAATATACTTTATGGTTCCAACACACCAAAGAAGTATACGAGTCTTATTTTTGTTCATAAAATCATCTAAGACGAATGATTTTATATATCTTATATTTATGAACCTTTAAACACCCTATAAGAGAAAGTGAATAAAAGCCTTCTTATTAGCTCTAAATTAAGCAGCTACTGGAGCATATGCTCCAAAAGAAGTGACAGAGTTATTCTCGTCATTTAATTTTAAGTTTTGCATTTTAAGTATGCCTACTACTTGCCGTCTTAGCTAGTAATTGCTGTCGAAACCAAAACTGCCCCGTGGGTTAATTATAGCATAAAACGCTTGCAATATCAAATGTTATGCGATATTATAGCTTTAATAAAAGTTGTTTTTTATATGAATTGAGGGGGATCTTTATGTATGAAGAAAAGGAACCTGTAAAGAAAGTAAAAAAAGAGAAGGTTAAAAAAGAAAATAAGTTTTTTCAAAAGAAACCTTTGAAGGAAAAGAAAGTAAAGGCAGTAAAAGAAGAGAAGCCTAAAGTTGAAAAAAATGCCTCTACTGACGAGAAAAAGAAAGGGGTAAAAATTCTTTCTTTTCGTGCTGATTATGTTTCTGTTTTGATTCGTTTTGGTATTTTCTTGGTTTTTGCTTTTATTGTCATTTTTATTGTTACTAAAGTACGTAATAGTGGGGATGCAAATTCTTTTACTGAGAATATGGAAAATATGAAAGATGTTGCTTATACTTATTATAAAGTTGAGACACATCGTCCTGTAAATGTTGATGAAGAGATTGTGTTAACACTTAAGGATTTGGAAGAAGCTAGTTTAATTAAAGAATTGAAAGATAAAGAAGGAAACGTTTGTAGTAAAGAGTATAGTTATGTTTCTTTAGTGAAGACTTCTTTAGAAGATTATGATTTAATTGTTTATTTGTCTTGTGGTGGCGAATCAGAAATGGCTACTTATCCTGTATCTTTTGAAGCTTCTGGTGATGAAAGCGTTTCTACATCTACTTTATTATACGAACAAAAAAGAACGGTTGAGGTAAAAGAACAGTATAGTTGTCCGGAAGGTTATTATCATGCGGGGCGTTATTGTATAAGTACAAATAATACTGTTACAGTTCAAGCTACTCCTAAGTATAAAGTGACACCTGAAAGAAATACTGCTGCTCGTTATAAGCCAAGTGGGTATGAATATGAATATATTGATCCTATTGTGATAGTAAATGATTCTTCTTATGAATGTCCATCTGGGTATACTTTAAATGGTACTTCATGTGTTAAAGAGGGTACCGTTAAATATAGAACTTCTACTTCCTATTCTTGTCCTAACGGTGGTACTCCATCTGGTAGTCGTTGCTTATTTACAACAAACGCTAATTATTCTGATGAAAAGCCTTATTGTAAGAGAGGTACATTAATTAATAATGATTCATGTTATGTTACTAAAGAATACCGAGTTCGTTGTGTTACTGGAAAAAAAGATTCAACAATTAATGCTTGTTATACAACTTATTCTGCTAATGAGGAATTAAGTGATTGGCTATTTGATGGTAAAGTTACCTATTCTGAAGATTATGATATTAGTCGTTTAGAAAACGATCGAAGAATGTATGAAGTCGATGAATATTTAGATAATGGAAAAATTCGTTATAGTCGTTATATTAGAAAATATATTAAAAGCTGTGATGATGGTGATGAATTAAGAGGAAGTACTTGTCGTCATTATGATGAATCTTATGAACAAAGATATTGTAGTGATTCAGATTATCATTTATCTAGCGATGAAAGCGAATGCTTTACTTATGAGGATGCTCATTATAAAGAAACAAATGGAACGTATTCTTGTCCATCTGGATATAGAAAAAGAGGTAGTGGCTCAAGTACTACATGTTATAAATATGAAAGTGCTTCTAAAAGTACACAAAAAATTCCTTATTGTTCTTCAGGCTATGATTTAACTAGTAATGGAACCTGTGTAAGAATTGTTGAAGCTACTTTAGTTGAAGAAAATGTTCAATATACTTGTCCAGAAGGTTATACGAAAAGAGGAAGTGGAGAGAATACAAGATGCTATAAAAAAACTTCTACGGATAGTTACTATTATTGCTCAAATTCTCAAGCTACTTTAAATGGTACTAGATGTATTATTTCAGAGAAAACAACTTTTTTAGGATATGTTTGTCCAAGTGGCTACGATTTATCCGGAAATCAATGTATTAAAACTGATAATGTTGAACGTATTTTAGCAACTGAAAATGAACATACTACAAGTAGTGAAGAAGTTATTTGGAGTAAAGAAAAAGAACTTGAAGGTTGGACATGGACAGGTAATACAAAAGAAGCAGAGTAAAACTCTGTTTTTGTTTGTATTTTTTTCGAAGAAATATTATAATATTTTTAAGGATGTGATATTTCATGACTTGTTATGAATTGGCAAAGAAATTTAAGAACCAATTTCCTTCAACTATTGCGTGGAGAATTTTTCAAAATTCTAAAGTGATTGATGAACATGTAAATCCTGATGAAGAAGTAACATATGCTTTTGTTGGTCAAAAAAATGAAAGTCCTTTTGATATATTCCAAACATGTGCTGTGGCAATTACTAATAAAAGAATGTTAATTGGTCAAAAAAGAGTTTTGTTTGGTTATGCTTTAAATAGTATAACTCCTGATTTATATAATGATATGCAAATTTATCAAGGCCTTATTTGGGGAAAAATTGTTATAGATACAATTAAAGAAAAAATTATTATTTCTAATTTGTCTAAAGATTCGTTAGTAGAACTTGAAACTGTTATTTCAAGCTTTATGATGGATGAAAAGAAGAAGTATGGATCAGAAAGTCATCATTAAAAAAATAAAAAAAAGAAGACGTTTTTTTGCTTTTTGTTTTTTTCTTTTGCTTTGTTTTCTTGTTTGTTTTTTTGCTTTTCAAAAAAAAGATTATTCTATAACATACCAAATTCATGATTTTCAAGTCGAAGAGAGATATTATAAAGAAAAAAATTATTATGATTTTCTTATTTCTAAAAATGACCAAGTTTATTTTACTGTTCAATTAAATCGTCATTTTTCTTCAAAAAAAATTATATATGATATTCAAGAATTTACTACTGATACAGAAACCTGTATTCAATTAAGTAGTAATAAAATTCGTTTTTTACCTTTATGTCGAAAAAATAATGAACAAATTTCTGTTCATTTAGTTTCAGAAGAAATGCTTGGAAAGCTTAACTATCAGTTACCTTCTTTTGGAGAAGCTGTTTCTATTGATGCATATAACATTCATGTTTCTAATTATTTATATCATGATTTTTATATTTGGAATTATCATGGTTTTTATCATTTGAGTAATAGTGGTACTGAAGAGATTTCTTTGTTTCAGAAAGATATTTATTCACCTAGTTTAATTACTCAAGTTGGGCGTTTTCTTTTTATTCCTGATTATGATGCAAATTATTATTTTGAAAAAGCATATTTGCTTGATATGACGACGGGAAATGTTGAAACTTGGGAATTATCCGAACAGATTTATTTTGATAGTATAGTTTTAGGAGTTTATGAAGATGATTTATATTTAGTTGATAAACATGAGAAAAAAGAATGGAAAATAAACGTTTCATCTAAGAAATTGGAGCAGATCGGTTCAGAAAGTCAAGGCGGGATAACGTATCAAAATGGATTTGTAAATGTTACGATGAATCGTTTGCTTTATCAAGAGAGTTCATTTCAAGGAGTTTTACCTATAACTTATTTAGTAGATAATGGCTTATATTATACGTATAATGATTTGAAAATTAAACTTTTAGAAGATGTTCCAAGTCATTTGATAACCTATAATGAAGATTGGATTTTCTACTTAAAAGGTGATTCTTTATATGCTTATTCTTTAGAATATGGCGAGATTCTTTTGATGGAATATTTTGAATGGAATTTTAATTATTCTAATGTTGTTTTTCTTTATCATGAGTAGCATAATTTTTTGAATATCATATCTTACTATTAGGAAGTGATGATGATGTTTCAATCAAATTTTTTCAGAGAGGAAAAAAAAGGAATAGTTCCTAAAAATAATCAAAATTATTTTGAATATTATACAATTGAAAAAGGTGATTCTTTATATGGAATTGCTAGACGCTATAATATAAATCCAGAGTTGCTTGCTGGGTTAAACGGATTATCTATGGAAGATTATATTTATCCCAATCAAGAAATCTTGATTCCTAAAGCTGGTTATAGTTATTATATTACTAAAGAGGGAGATACTGTAGATATGGTTGCAAATCTTTTTAAAATTCCAAGTTCTCAGTTGATTCAAAATAATGGAGTTGTTTATTTAGCAGATGGTCAAGTACTAGTGAATCCTAGGACATAAAAGATATATTCGATGTGTATATATCTTTTTTTTGTTAAAAATTCCAGATGAATCTTTTTGTAATCTCTTATATTTTGTGATATGATTATACAAAGGAATAGGAGGGAGTACAATGATTTTAAAAAAGCCATATGCCTTTTTAATTAAACATTTTAAACTTATTCATTTGCTTTTATGTATTCCTCTTATTTATTTACTTATTCGTACAGGCGCGATTGCATCCTTTTTAAATTCTTATGTTGGAGCAAACTATTATACAAGTCAAATTAATTTAGCTGGTACGTATATTAATTATTTTATGTATTTAGCTATTTTGCTTGTTTTGTTATTAGTTTTAACGGTCTATTTTTTAATGCGACGGAAAAAGAAAGATACAAAATTTTATGTATTTTTGCTTATTTATTATGTTGTTTTATTTTTATTGATTACTTTTTGTCATGGAATTTTAACCCAAATTGAAGATGCTGCGATAGAAGCTCAGACTGTTCGAATTTATCGTGATATTGCTTTTATTGTGTATATTCCGCAGTTTTTCTTTATTGGTTATAGTTTTTTAAGAGGAATAGGGTTTGATTTAAAAAAGTTTAATTTTGATGAGGATGCAAAAGAATTAGAAATCACAGATATTGATAGTGAGGAATTTGAACTTGTTTTTGGCAAAGATGCGTATAAATATAAAAGAACTATTCGACGTTTTTTTAGAGAATTTAAATATTATGTTTTGGAAAATAAATTGGCTTTTGCTATTTTATCTTGTATTATTGCTGTGGCTATTGGAACTATGCTGTATTTGAATTTTGGAGTATATAATAAAGTTTATCGACAGTCACAACAAATGAGTCACAATAATTTATCTGTAACTGTTGAAGATGCTGTTTTGACAAAATATGATTTAGGTGGTAATGAGTATAATAACTATTATATGGCAATTGCATTAAATATTCATAATAATAATCGTACTGATCCAAGTACATTGGACTATGAAAATTTTCGACTTTCTGTTGCTGACCGGATGATTAGTCCTATATTAGACCGTTCGTCTTATTTTCCAGATTTGGGATTTCCGTATGCAAGAAATACACAGATTGCTGCTGGCGACGAAAATGTATATGTGCTTGTTTATGAAGTTGATCCAGCATTGATAAATCAAACAATGACTTTAAAAATTTTAGATTCAATGACTTTTGAAATTGGAAGTGTTACTCCTATTTATAAAACTGTGAATTTGCGTTATGATACAATTTCTTCAGTGACTCAAGTACGAGAAGTAGATTATCATAAAATTTTAGAACTTTCTAATACTCGTATTGGTTTATCTCAGATTCAAATTCATGATTATCAAGTGACTTCTTCTTATGAATATACTTATGAGAGTTGTACAAATTCTATTTGTCAAACTTTAAAGAATCGAGTAGTAGCGTCTCCTTCGAAATCTTTACTTGTTTTAAATCGTATGTTAGAACTTGATACTCATTCAACTTATTATGATGTACGTCGTGGTTCAGGAAGTTTTGTTACAGATTTTGTAAAAGTGCGCTATAAAGTTGGCGAGAATGTCTATACAACAACAGTTAATGATGTTACACCTCGTGAAATTGCAGATACTTGGGTTTTTGAAATTAATCAAGATATTCGTCAAGCAGAAGAAATCTCTTTATTAATAAATATTCGAGGACAATTATATGTAATGAAAGTAAAATGATGACAAAATCGTCATTTTATTTTGGCATTCTTATGATATAATTTTTTTGTGATGAGATTATGGAAGCAAAAATTTTAATTGTTGAAGATGATACTTCAATTTTAATGGGACTAAAATTTTGTCTAGAACAAGAAAACTTTTTGGTTTCAACAGCTGTAACAGGAAAAGAGGCTTTAGAAAAAATCAGAGAACCATTTGATTTAATTCTTTTAGATTTGAACTTACCTGATATGAATGGATTTGATATTTTAAAACAAATAGAAAATATTCCTGTCATTTTTTTAACTGCAAATGATGAAGAAGTTTCCATTGTTCAAGGTCTTGATATGGGAGCAGAAGATTATATTACAAAACCTTTTCGAACAAGGGAATTGATTAGTCGAATGCGTGCTGTTTTACGACGAAGAAATTTAAATGTTAATCAAAAAATTCAAATTGGAAATTTACTAATTGACCCGAGTTGTGCAAAAATTTTTAAAAATGGGCAAGAAATTTTTTTGACTACTATGGAATATAAAATTTTGCTTATTTTAGCTACTAATCCAAATGTAGTTTTTACACGTGAAAAAATTTTAGCAGATATATGGGATGTTAATGAAGCATATGTTAATGATAATACTTTAACTGTTTATATTAAAAGACTTCGTGAAAAGATTGAAGATGATTCTAATCATCCAAAAATCATTGAAACTGTACGTGGTGTTGGATATAAAATAGGAGTTCATAAATGAAAAAAAATGTATTTCGGTTTTTAGGTATTTCGTTACTTTTTTTCTTTTTGGGATTATGGATAGTTTTTTCTTTATTTGAACGTACAAAAAGAGAAATGATATTAAATAATAATACCATTGTAATGACGATTTTAGAGCAACATCCAGAATTGGAAGGAGAAATTATTGATTCTTTAAAACAAATTCATATACAACAGGATTTTTCTGTTTTAGAAAAATATGGCTTAACTTCTTTAGCTTCTTTGGATTATTTAGAAAGTATTAAGAATTTAAAGACAACTTTTTTTGTTAGTTATTTTCTGTTGTTTTTCTTAGCTTTTTTTGTAATTGGTATGTATTTTGTTTATTTAGAAAGAAAACGAAAACGAGAAATTAAAAAGATTGACCAATACTTGTTTTCCTTACTATCTCAAGATATCGAAGTAAATTTAAAAGATTTTCAAAGTGGAGAGTTGGCTAGTTTGCAAAATGATTTAATGAAAGTAACTAGTCGTTTAAAAAATGCTTTAGAAACTTCAACAAAAGATAAAGTAGAGTTATCCAAAACTTTAGCGGATATTTCTCATCAACTGAAAACTCCTTTGACAAGTTTACTTATTTTAAATGATAATCTTTCTTCGTTTGATATTGATGAGAAGACTAGGCAAGAATTTTTGAAAAAGCAGGAACAAATTATTCTTCATATGAAAAGTTTAATTATTACTCTTTTAAAGGTAAGTCAAATTGAAAGTGGAATGACTCCTTTAAAAAAAGAAAGCATTGTTCTTTCTGAATTATTTTCTTATGTTTTAGAACAAGTAGATTTGTTATTAGTTGCAAAAAATATTACTGTTAAGATGAATATTCCTTCTAATATAAAAATTGTTGGAGATTTTAATTGGCTTGGTGAAGCATTTTTGAATATTTTAAAAAATGCTTGTGAGCATTCCAAAGAAAATGGAAGTATTGAAATTTTTGTTCATGAAAATCCTATGTATACAGAAGTTTCTATTACAGATTATGGAGAAGGAATTTCTAAAAAGGATTTGAAACATATTTTTGAACGTTTTTACAAAAGTAGTTCTGATAAAGAAAGTATTGGAATAGGACTTAATTTAACAAAAAGTATTTTATCGCGAAGTAATGCAACCATTATTTGTAAAAGCGAAGTAAATAAATATACAACTTTTCTTATTCATTTTTATAAAGGTGTTGTATAAAGTTTATTCAAATTATAAAAAAACAAAAGACTTAATTTAAAATCTTTTGTTTTTCTTTGACTTTTTTTGTTTTCAGTTTTTTCAATAATCCAATTGATAGAATAATTATATTTTTGATTAAGTAAAGCTGTTTGTGAAGACTTAAAATATAGTAATGTTTCATAATGAGAAATAGAAGATTTTGATAGTTTTAAGTATTCACTTAGCTCTGTTTGGGTAACATCATAAGTTTCACGGATATACTTAATTTGCCTTCCAACATCGACCATAATTTTTATCCGAATAGATTCTCTCATTAATCTAATTTATTCTATTGCTAAGTTGCTAAAATGTGTGAGTTCGTGTTACAATTAGATAAGAATAAGCATAATACTTGAGTTTAAGAAGTAGTTTTATTGCATAATAAAAATCAAAGAAAGGGATGCTTATGATAAGAAGGAAAAAGCACTTATGTATCTTTTTTTAACTTTTACTTTTTATGTTTGGAATCTCTTTTTTGTATGAAAAAAAATTAGGTAAAGAATTTAATCAATATCCAGATCGGGAAAATATCGAACTAGCCATCTACTTAAATGATGAAGAAACCAATACCATTCCTTCAAAAGGAAGTGGCTACTATTATGATAGAGAGAAATCCACATGTAGTAATGGAGCCTATATCAATTGGGATAATGTAAATTGGGGTCCTGTAGTTAATAATATGAGTGAACATAAAAACAGAAGGAATATTAAATGGAGCAGACCCGGTTTTAAAAGATGAATTAGTACCCATAACTATTGAAAATGACGGGACAGTAAAAAAAGCGGATTTAGAAAGTGATTGGTATAGCTATGCAAACAAAAACTGGGCCAATGCAGTCGTCCTATTTGATGAAAGTACAAATTCTAATTATCAAGCTGGAGATACTATTCCAGAAGACGCAATAGAAAGTTATTTTGTATGGATACCAAAATATCGATATCAATTATGGGATTTAGGACAGTATGATAGTTTAACAAGTATAGATGAAAGCAAAGTTCATGAAATTCCAATCCTTTTTGGAGATTATAATACAAGTGATAATGTAGAAGGAGAATGCACAACTTCAATGGAGAGTGGAGCAACAGGAAATTGTACTGTTGGAGATTATATGACACATCCAGCTTTTCTAAGTATTCCAAGTACAGGATTTTGGGTAGGAAAATTTGAAACAGGATATAATAGAGCAAACATTGTAAAAGAAGCTGAACAAAATGTGAATGATTCAAGTAAAGTAATTATTAAACCAAATGTTTAGAGTTGGAGAGGCATACAAGTAGCTAATGCATTCAATACTTCATATAATTATAAGAGAGATTTGGATAGTCATATGATGAAAAACACAGAATGGGGAGCAGGAGCTTATATGAATTAACCAGTGGTTCTCTAAGACCAGAAGAAGGTGGTGCTGGTGGTGGTATATATGCAGATTGCTACACTGCCAATCAAACTACTGTAAATATTCAGGCTGGAGAGATCACTGGTAATTCTAGATATGGTGTGGTTTATCATAGTAGTACAGTGAATTATTCTAAAACTGGTGGTAATATTATTAATAATACGCCTAATAATATTTTAGCTTGGTAATTTAGTGACAAAATTGTCACTCTATTTGTCACTTGAAAGTCATAAATCTTTAGTATAATGTGTTCATGAAAGGGAGATTGTATGGAAATTTTACGTGTTGAAAACTTATGTAAACGTTATGGTAAAGATAGTACTTTAGTTGAAGCTTTGAAAAATGTTTCTTTTAAAGTTGAAAAGGGCGAGTTTGTCGCGATTGTTGGTCCTAGTGGGTCTGGAAAAAGTACACTTTTACATATTTTGGGAGGTGTTGATAAACCTACAAGTGGGCATGTATACGTGGAAGGTACGGATGTTTTTTCTTTAAACGAAAATAATTTGGCTATTTTTCGAAGAAGACAAGTTGGACTTATTTATCAATTTTATAATTTGATTCCTATTTTAAATGTGAAAGAAAATATTTCTTTACCTGTATTGTTAGATGGAAAAGAACCGGATGAAAAATATTTGCAGGAATTAATTGAGACTTTAGGATTAGAAAACCGTGTAAATCATTTGCCTAATGAATTATCTGGAGGACAACAGCAAAGGGTAAGTATTGGAAGAGCTTTGATTTATCATCCATCCTTACTTCTTGCTGATGAGCCAACTGGAAACTTAGATAGCAAAAGTAGTCATGAAATTATGGAACTTTTGGAAATTTCTAATAAACGATATGGTCAAACAATTATTATGATTACTCATGATGAGAATTTAGCAATGCATGCTGACCGAATTATTACAATTGAAGATGGTAAGATTATTCGTGACGAAAAGGTGAAGTAAAATGAAGCTTTTAAATCGATTAACTTTAAAACATCTTTTTATGAATAAAAAAAGAACAATTGTAACGATTATAGGGATTACATTATCTACTGCGTTAATGGTTGGAATTGGTTTGCTTGTTTCTACTTTCTTACATGCAATGATTGATGATGTAGTTAAAAGTTCTGGTTCTTATCATGCTTATTATGATGGTATTACTAAAGAGGAAGTGGAGCAAGTTGGAAGACATATTGATGTTTCAGCTTCTTACTCTTATGGAGTAATTGGTTTTGCAAATATTTCTAGTACAAACACTTATAAACCTTATTTATATGTTGTTTCTGCTGATGATACTTATTTTGCTCATGAAGATTTGCTAGAAGGAAGATATCCAACGAATGACAATGAAATCGTTATTCCTAATCATTTGCTTACGAATGGAGAAGTAGAACTTTCCGTCGGAGATGAAATTACTTTACAAGTTGGTCCTAGAGTATCTGGAGGAGAAGAAATCTATAGTAATGATATTTCCTTAATCGAAGTATATGATGAAAATGATGAAGGAGTTATTGATGAAACTATAGTTCCTTATACTACGAAAACTTATCAAATTGTTGGGGTTATTGATCGGAGCAATGCAGAGGATTATTCAGCACCAGGATATATGGTTTTTACAACAAAAAGTGAAGATATCAAAACGTATCGTTCTTTTGTAGAATATAAAAATATTAAAAAAACATATGAAATTACGGAAGATATTTGTGAAAGTTTAAATGATAATGTGTCTTGTAATGTTCATGATAATCTCCTGTATTATTATGGAGTTTCAAGATATTCAAATATTAATCGAACCATTACCTCTTTGTTAGCCATTGTTTTAACGCTTTTGAGTGTAGGTTCAATTATTGTGATTTATAATTCGTTTGCTATTTCCACAATGGAAAGAAAAAAATCTTTTGGATTATACTCAAGTTTAGGTGCTACTCCTAGACAAATTAAATATACTGTCTTTTTTGAAGCATTTTTGGTTGGATTTATTGGAATCTTCTTAGGTGTTCTTGGAGCGTTTGTTGGTATTTATATTCTTGTTCAAGTACTTAACTATTTAATCGCAGATAGTTGGGGAATGACTTTGATTTTTACAGCAAATCCTTACTATATTTTTATTCCAATTTTGTTTATGATTTTAGTGGTTTATTTTTCAGCTTTTATTCCTGCTAGACGTTCTAGTAAAGTTACAGCCATTGAAATGATTAGAGAAAATGATGAAATAAAAATTCCTAGAAAAAAAGTAAAAACTCCAAAGTGGATTCGTAAAATTTTTGGTATGGAAGGCGAGATTGCTTTAAAAAATATGAAAAGAAATAAAAGAAAATATCGTATTACGTTATTATCTTTATTCATTAGTATTGTCTTATTTATTTCTTTTAGTACCTATTTAAAATATGGTTTATCTGTTGTGGAGTTAAATGAACTTCCTAATTATGATATTTTAGTTGCTAGTGAAGATACAGATGTATTAGAAGAAATAAAAATGAATGATTTAGTTGATAATTCTCATTCATTCTATTCCAATACATTGTTTTATGAAATACTTGATGAGTCTATGTATCAAAAAGAATATTTTGATTTTATGAAAAACTATTACTGGGAAGATTATCATAAAGTATCTGTAGCTGCTATTATATTAGAAGATGATGACTATCAAAAATTAACAGATATTTATCATGTTTCTTCAAATACAATCTTATTTTTAAATGAGCTTTCTTATACGGATTATTATGATGGAAATCGTCTTGCTTATCATACGCCTATTTTTACTCAAAATATGTCTAAATTTACTTTCTGTAATGGCGATTGGGATATTTGTAAAGAAATGCCTATTTATTTAGTTAATGAAGAAGAAAAGAGTACTTTATTTAATGAATATATGCATGATGATACTATTCAAACTGTATTTTTATCTAATAGTATTGCTTTAGAAAGTGGTTTATTTGTAGATACTGAAATAGATGAAACAGGTAACAGTATAACGACAAACTATACAGATCGTCATCAATATTTAACTATTCAAAGTGATGAATATGAAAGTCTTTATCAAGAATTAGATAAAAACTATGGCGCTACATCAAATGTTAGTATTAGCTCGCCAACTATTGATTATCAAAATGAGAAAAATTCTTTATTGGCAATGAAAATTTTGATGTATGGATTTATTACCTTGGTTACTTTAATTGGCGTGACTAGTGTCTTTAATACAATTTATACAAGTATCCATTTACGGAGAAAAGAATTTGCTATGTTAAGAAGTGTTGGTTTGTCGCCTAAAGGATTTCAAAAAATGATTTTCTTTGAAAGTTTGTTCTTTGGCTTAAAATCTTTACTTTATGCATTGCCTGTATCCTTTATCTTTATTTTCTTAATTTCAAGAAGTATGGGATATTCATTCCAGTTTGGTGGCATTCTTATTCCGTGGGGCGCTATTTTCGTTGCAATCGTTGGAGTATTCTTGCTAATTCTTATTACAATGATGTATTCAACTAGAAAAATTAAAAAAGAAAATATTTTAACTTCTTTGCAGGATGAAAATATTTAGTTTTCATCCTTTTTCTTGCAATTTTGTAAGAAAAAGTTATTTTAAAAAAACGACTTTTTTCTTTTTATAAGGTATTTTATTGTTAGGATGTGGTTTTATGTCTTATGGTATTGCGATTAAAACAGCTCTTATTTGTTTTCCAATTTTGTTAATTCTTTTATTTTTACCTTATATTATTCGAGAGTATCATAAATATGGATCTGTTTATTGGTATCGTGGATTCATTTTATTTTCTTTTATTCTTTATTTGATGGTGGCATATTTTTTAGTCATTCTTCCTTTACCAACTATGGAAGAAGTAATGGCTTTAGATACACCAAGGATGCGGTTTATTCCATTTGCTTTTGTCACAGACTTTTTTAAAGAAAGTGGTTTTGTATTAACAGATTTTTCTACTTATTTTAAAGCTTTTACTTCGTCTAGTTTTTATGTTCCTTTTTTTAATATTCTTTTGTTTATTCCTTTTGGAGTATATTTACATTATTATTTTAAATGGGATTTAAAGAAAACGACCATCGCTAGTTTTTTCTTGAGTTTGTTTTTTGAACTTACTCAGTTAAGTGGTTTATATTTCATTTATCCAAGGGGATATCGTTTATTTGATATCGATGATTTACTCTTAAATACCTTTGGAGGATTTTTAGGATATTTTTTAGGAACTTTCTTTTTGAAATTTTTGCCTTCTAGAGATGAGATTGATCAAAAATCATTAACTTTAGCTAATAAAGTTTCTGTTATTCGAAGAGGTTTAGCTTATACTTTTGATTTTTTGCTTATTAGTATTTTTTGCGGAATTATTCATAGTGAATATCCAGTTGTATGGTATATTGGATATTTTGGAGATCTTCCCATTTTTTTGAAAGGTCAAACATTGATGGAAAAATTCTTTCATTTAAAGATTGTTCATGAGAATAAAGAGTGTACACCATGGTATTCTTATAGTCTTCGTTATCTTTTGATGAATGGAGAACTTGTTTTCTTACCATTTTTACTAGTTTGGCTTTATCGTTGTTTCTTGGACTTTTTTGGGAGTTGGCAAACGATTGGATTTATCCTATTATTAAGTGGTATATTTTTCTATTATGGTATTATTTTTCTAAAAATGTTGTTTTCTAAAAAACTTCTTTATGAAAAAATTTCTCAAACAACAATTATCAATACTTTATATGAAATAAAGGAAAAATAAAAAAATTATTCGTTAATAAAAATGGTTTCATTTTTATTTAGAATAATTTTTCTTGGATTATGAAATAACGTTCTTATTTGAATGTTATTTTTTTTATTGGTTATTATTTTTTTTAATAAAGCAATTTGTTCAGGGGAGTTTGCTTTATTTTTTATTTGATTTAAGGAAATATCATCAATTGTTAAAATTCCGTTTAAACATTTGATAATTGTTGCAGTTTCTTCTGAGTTTTTAATAATGAGTTGATCTTTATTATCTAAATAAATAATATTTTCATTTTCAATTATTTTCATAGTCTTTTTCCTCGTATAATCAATCTTATAGAAATTATTAATCTGTTTGATTGATTC
>CAMLWN010000026.1 GCA_946490195.1 uncultured Mycoplasmatota bacterium | reverse complement strand
CTAGGTGAAACTCTAATTTTTCACTCTTTTTCTGTGTGTCTCACAAAACTGTAACTTCATATAAAACGCATACAGCAAAAATTATCTACTAGAAATTGTTTCTATATCTTTCGTAAACCCATTTGCATTTTCTTGCTTTCTTTCCTAATAAATTTCATTTTATCTTCATAACTTAATTTTAATATATAAAAAACTCCGTTTCTATTTTGTCCAAGAAACAGGGCTCATATCAAAAATCAGATAGTTCTTTTTTGTCCTATCATATATTATGTAAAATTTTTCATAATATACTTTTTCAATTTAAAAAGAATTTATTTCTTTAAACCGTTATACCACACATTCTTAGAAAGAAATTACAATTAGATTTTAAAATTCTTTTCTTTTTCTAACACTTTTTTTGCATAAGTACAATCAGCGACAACTTTTTTCTTTTGAGTCTTAGCATTACTTATAACTTCTAATACTAGCTGTTTAGCAATACCTTGTCCTTGATAACTTTCATTCACCTTCGTATGAATAATGTTCCAAACATTTTCTGTTTCTTCAAATTCACAACTTCCAATAACTTTATCTCCATCATAAGCTAAGGCATTTTTTTCTTTAAAATTAAAAATTATTTCCATTCTTTCTCCTCTTTATTTTTCTATCACTTTTTTTAGGTCATCAATAGAATGAAACACAAAACTTTTTATTCCACATTTACTTGCCTCTAAAACATTACTCTTTCGATCATCAAAAAATACTGTTTCTTCTTTCTTTAAACAAAATCTATTCATTAACAGCTCATAAATTTTTTTATCCGGTTTAATTAAATGTTCCTGAAAAGAATAAATTCCTCCTGTAAAAATTTCTGAAATGTTTATTTTCTTATAAATATACTGATAACTATCTTCTGTAATATTTGTTAACAAATATAATTGATATCCTTTAGCTTTTAATTTTTTTATATATTCATAATTTTCTTTAATTAAAGGATAAGATAGATATAAATTTTCTTTTTTTAAAATAAATTCTATATCTTTATATTCTTTTTCTGATTTTAATGAATCTATATGTTGTTGAACAGAAATCTCCCCTAATAAACATTTTTTAAAATTGCCACCATAAGCTTTTTTATAAATATTTTTACAATCTTTATGTAATAGCTTTTCTATATTTTTTAAGCTATCATCAAAAAGAATTCCTCCAACATCAAATATTATATTTTTAATCATAAATCCTCCTTATAATTTTTTTATTATACAATTAATTTAAAATTTCGATATCTACAACATATTTCTTTTTGTTTTTTCGATCTATATACACTGGAAAAGTTTTGATATTTTTCTGACGTATAATATCTTCGGGATCTGTCCATAAATTTACACTTTTATAAATATATTTTTTTTGATCTACAGGATCAATCCATTCACAGATTATTTTATAAGGATGACGTTCATTTATACTATAGGAAGTATTAATAATAGTCTTTAAATAAATTGCTTCTATTTTAATACCTTGTTCTTTTAATTTTTTTGTTGTTTTCTTTCTATGAAATTTTCTATATAAACCTATGCCTCCTATTGAGAAAAAGATTAAACCTAAACCTGGAAATATCAACACCAATAAATCCGATGATTTTACTCCAATCATTTCTGGATTATCTTTATCGTAATAAATAGTAATTTTTTTCCCTTCATAAAAATCAGAAGAATAGTTATGCATCACTGATTGATACTCTTTTTGATCAATCGTATAAGAAACATATATATCATATGTTGTGTTTCCATCATTTTCATTATGCAAACTTATTTGTTCAATAACACCAATGGTTTCTTCTTTATTTTCATAATTTAAGACATCTACACATAAAAAAATTCCTATGATAATAAAAATAATGCCAAAAAGCGCAAAAAAGCCTAATAATATATATTCATTTTTGTTAGTTTTCATATTTCATTCTCCATTTTTTTACTTAATATACATACACATTCAATATGTTTTGTAAATGGAAACATATCATATGCTTTAAAAGATGTTAGGGTATACGTTTTCATTAAATTTTGTAAATCTCTTGCCAAGGTTTTTGGATTACAAGAAATGTAAATGATTTTTTCAAATTTATTTTCTTTTAAAACTTTTCTTACATTTTTATGTAGTCCACTTCGTGGCGGATCCACGATTACTTTATTCGCTTTTACAGAAATTTTTTCTAAGATATCTTCTACTTTTCCAAGATGAAAAGACACATTAGATATTTTGTTTAAAGAAGCATTGTAATTGGCATTTAAAATCGCATTTTGATTTAGTTCAATTCCAAGAACTTGCTTGGTTATTCTAGCTAACTTTAAAGAAAAATACCCTACTCCACAATAAAGGTCATATAAAATGTCTTCTTTTTTAAATTCTTTTTCAATGTCTAATGCAATTTTCTCAGCAATATCTATATTTACTTGAAAAAAACTATTTGCATGTACTTTATAAAAGATGTGATTGATGTGTTCTATGAAAAATGAAGAATTATACACACATTTGTTATTCCATATAATTCCTGCAATTTTATGTTTTTCAATTAATTTTTTTTCTATCTCCATCTTTTCTTTCGTATTTATAGATAAAAGAAGTTCATCATTTTGATTGGCTCTTATAGTCATGTCGCCATTTTTTATATGGAAAAGAGAAAAATCTTTCATCAAGTTTTGAATTGCTGATTTAGCAAGTAAGCAATTTTTTATCGGAACAAACTGATGAGTTTCTTCTTTATAATAACCAAGTTGCCCATTTTCTATTTTTAAACTTATTTTGTTCCGATACCCATAAGCATGAGAACTTTTTACTATTTCAAATTCTTTAATGGGTAGATTATTCTTTTTAAAAAGCTCCTTTAACATCTCTTTTTTTAAAGATATACTGTCTTCATAAGACATGATATCTAAAGCACATCCTCCACATTCCTTTGAAAAAGGACAAAGAGATGTTTTTCTTATTGGACTTGCGGTTAAAACTTCTGTTGTTTCATAAATAGAAAATCTTTTTTCGTCTTGCAATAGTTTTGCTTCGACAAGTTCTCCTGGTAAAGCTTTTTTCACAAAACATACCTTTTCCGATACGTGACTTATTCCTCTTCCTTCATAATCCATTTTTTCAATTTTTAGTTTCACTTTAATCACCTTATTATTTATTATAAAGGATTTTTTTCTTTTACGAAATAAAATAGGTTTAAATTTAACAAAAATTTCCATACTAAAAGTGGTGAATGATATGAAAAATGAAATTGTCAAAAGAATACAGGAGGAATTTAAGGAAACTGTAGATTTAGTTATTAAACCAGTTAAAGTTTCTTTTTTTCAAACAATATATGTTGTTTACTTAGAAAGTGTCACAGGAAGCGATAAGGTAAATGATTATATTTTGAAAAATGTGAGCTTTTTAAGTGCCTTACCGAAGAAAAAATTAAAGGATTTAAAAAGTCTTATTCCTGCTCCAAATACAAAAGTTTTAAAAAGTCCTGATGAAATTGAATTTTATATTACAAATGGATTTACCATTGTTATTCGAGGAAAAGAAATTCTTGCTTTAGAAACACGGGCTGATATTGCAAGAGGAATTCCAGAACCTACCACAGAACAAGTGATTTTTGGACCTAAAGATGCTTTTACTGAAAACATTCAAATTAATTTAGGTTTGTTAAAAAGAAGATTAAAATCGAAAAATTTAAAAGCCAAAAGTACAGTTATTGGAAGAAAGACAAAAACCATGGTTGAAGTTCTTTATTTTGATGATATTGCTGAAGAAGATTTAGTTGCCCATGTTTTAGAAGAATTAGAGAAAATTGATATTGATGGTATTTTAGATTCTGGAAATGTTGTCGAATTTTTATCAAAAGAAAACAAAAGTCATTTTCCTATTATTATGAAGACAGAAAGACCTGATACAGCTGCCAAAGCTTTGTTAGAAGGTAAAGTGGTTCTTTTCATTGATACCTCACCTTTTGCTTTAATCTTGCCTGGTTTTTTTGCTGATTTCATTAACCCTATTTCAGATAATTATAAAAAAAGTAATAATATTAATTTTTTGAAAATTTTGCGATTTTTCTGTTTTTTCTTTACGATTTTAGCTCCTGCTATTTATATTGCTTTAATCAATTATAATCCGGAAACGATTCCGACAAGCTTGCTGATTAACTTTAGCACTCAGCGAGATAATGTTCCTTTTCCAGCGATTGTTGAAGCTTTACTTATGCTTTTGGTTTATGAAATTTTACGAGAAAGTGATGTCAGATTTCCAAATTCTTATGGTAGTGCCATTTCAATACTGGGTGCTTTGATTCTTGGGGAAGCCGCCGTCAATGCCGGGTTTGTTAGTCCAATCATGATTATTGTTATTGCTTTTACTTTTATTACCAGTTTGATTTTTACTGACCAAGAAATGGTAAATGCTGCAAGACATTTTCGAATTATTTTTCTCTTCGCAGCAGCCTTTTATGGGTTATATGGTATCGTTTTAGCCTTCTTCTATTTTTTAATTCATATGACCGAATTAAAAACGATGGAAAAACCTTATTTTTATCCAATTGCTCCATTTGATAAGGTATATATTATGAAAAGCTTGCTCAAGAAAAATATTTCCAAAGATACAAAACGAAGTTCAATGCTTACGCAGAAAAATTTTACAAAGCAAAGGAGTAATGAATGATGAAAAAAATTCTTTGTTTACTAATTATTCCCCTTTTTTTAACGGGATGTTATGATTATCAGGAACTTAATAATCGCGCGGTTATCGCGGGAATTGCAATTGATTATAAAGAAGAGGAATTCTTTGTCGATTTAGAAATTTTAAATAATAAAAAAGGCAATGGTCAAGAAGAAGAAAGTGATAAAACGTATTATGTCGAGGGATATGGTAGCACTTTAACAGAAGCGTTTCAAAATTGTCATTTACAACTTAGCAAAGAACCTTATTATTCGCATTTAAAAGTTTTAATTATTGGTGAGGAAGTTGCCGAAGAAAAAATACTAGATGTTTTAGATTATATGATTCGTGACCCTTCTATTCGAAACATTTTCTTGCCTGTGGTCGCGAAAGGAGTTGGCGCTAAAGAAATATTAGAAAGTGTTACTACAGAAAATCCCGTTGTATCTACTTCGATTCAAAGTATGATTGAAAACAATACTGCGAATGATAGTGTCAGTGTAATTAAAGATTTTGAAAGTTTTTTAGATACCATAATTGACCCTTATCAGGATGCATATATTAATACAATTACTAAAAGTGAAGATACTTTAAAAATAAATGGAGTCGCGGCTTTTAAAGGAAACGATTTACAAACCATTTTAAATCTAGAGGAAACGATTGCGTTTAATACATTAAATAACGATTCAACAAACTATTATGTAAGCATGACTTGTCCTAATGATGAAGAAAAAAACATAACCATTAATTTATATCAAAATAAAGGAACAGGTTTTGAATTTAATGAAAATGGCATTTTAGTTAAAAGTTCTTTACACGCTATGATTATTGAAGATGGTTGTAAATTTGATTTTCGAAAGCCAGAAATATATCAAAAATTAAATGAAGAATTTGCCACTTTAATAAAAAAAGACTATCAAGAAGTTATTGATTTATTGAAAAGAAATAAAACAGATATTTTAGGTATTAATAAAGCTTATTACCAGAAATACCGTCAACCTTTAGAGAATTGGTATGAACAAAATTTTTCCTATGAAATTTCTGTTAATATTAATAAAAATGGACTAATTTTTGAGGTGAATGAAAATGATTAAAAACAAAACTTTTTCAGTAAGTTATTTTTTAGGAAGAGCCTTTTTTCTAGGATTTGGTTTTTCGCTTTTATTTAAACTTCTCAATAAAGATGCTTGGATTGCCTCTTTGTTAGGTGTTTTACTAGGAAGTTTATTTATTTGTTTTTTTCAAAAATTTAAAGAAAATCATGCTCTTACAAATGTTTTACAAAAAAGTATTTTCTTTCTTTTCAACTTTTTTATCTTCACTCAAATTCTCTTTATTTTTGAAACCTTTTGCTCCAGTTTTTACTTAATTAAATCTCCCCATATCTATATTCTCTTACCGTTGATTTTTATCATTTATCGAATTACAAAGAATGGATTTTCAACAATCACTAAGGTATCTGATGTATTACTTCCTATTTCTTTACTTTTAGTACTGTTTATTTCCCTAGGATTGATTAAAAATATGAATTTTGATTATTTTTTGCCAGTACTTACTGAAGATACATTTTCTATTTTACAGGGAACTATTTATTTTGCTATTTATTCCACTGCACCTTTCTTTCTTTTATGGAATGAAAAAACCGAAAAAAATTTACTTAAACCCTATCTTCTTTCTTCTTTAACGGTTTTTTTAGCAGCTATTATTATTACCGCGGTCTTAGGTCCAAATTTAACTCAAATTTATCGTTATCCAGAATATATGACGTTGAAAAAAATTAAATTATTTAATTTTGTTGAAAAAGTAGAAAACATTGTTTCTATCACTTGGATTTTTGACTTATTTATTACATTAGCTGTTAGTGGCAATAATATGAAAGAACTTCTTCCTAAAAAATGGAAAAATTTCTCTTTTATAGGTTTACTTCTTTTATTATTTGGAATTTCTTTATATTGTGGAATGCATTATAAAGATGAGCTATGGATTTATCTTTACTTACCTATTATTTTAGGAGTATTTATGCTTCTCTTGATTTTAGTGGGATTTATCCGCAAAAAAAAGGAATCTTAATGAACAGATTCTTTTTTTATTTCTTGACCATCTAAACTAAAACTTTTGGCATCTGTAATTTTAACATCTATGATTTTACCAATCGTTTCTTTTGAAGCATCTACGTTGACTAGTTTCATAGTGTCTGTGTACCCATAAACTTTATTTTGGTCTTTTTCACTCACACCTAATATTAATACAGGTACTACTTTATCTACATATTTTAGATTTGCCTTTTTTGAATATTCGTTAATGACTTCATTTAAACGTTGTAGTCTTTCTTCTTTTACTTCTAATGGAGTATCATCTTTCATTTTAGCAGCAGGTGTTCCTTCCCGTGGGCTAAAAATAAATGTGTAGGCTCCATCAAACTTGCATTCATTTACTACTTCTAAAGTCTCTAGAAAATCTTCTTCTGTTTCTCCTGGGAATCCCACGATTATATCTGTGGTAATCGCGACATTAGGAATTTTTTCTTTCATTTTTTTAAATAAAGTCAAATATTCTTCTTTAGTATATTTTCTTCCCATCAATTTTAAGATACGGTCAGAGCCACTTTGTAAAGGCAAGTGAATGTAAGGCATAATATTGTCATATTTTGCGATTTTCTCAATCATTTTATCTGTAAAATTCCAAGGATGACTTGTTACAAAGCGAATACGTGGAATACCTGTTTTGGCTACTTCTTCTAATAAATCTGAAAATTCTACGTTTTCTTCTAAATCATGACCATAGGCATTCACGTTTTGACCTAGAAGGGTTACTTCTTGATATCCTTTTTCTTTTAAGGCTTTTACTTCTTTAACAATTTCTTCTAGCTTTCTACTTCTTTCTTTTCCTCTTGTATAAGGAACGATGCAATAGGTACAAAACTTATCACAACCATAGATAATATTTACCCAAGCAGTTATATTTGAAGCTCTTTTATAAGGAACATGTTCATATACATCTCCTTCTTTACTATACACTTCAATATCTTGACTACCTGTTTTAGCCTCGAGTAACATACTACCTAGTTCATGAATATTATGAGTACCAAAAACAATATTTACATATGGATGTCTATTTAATAGTTCATTTGCAACATTTTCTTCTTGAGACATGCAGCCTCCAATACAAACAAGGACTTCAGGACGTTCTTTTTTTAAATGTTTAATTCTTCCTAAATATCCAAATACTTTGTCATGAGCATTTTCTCTAATCGCACATGTGTTTAATACAATTACATCAGCAGTCTCTAATTCATCGCATGGACTCATTCCTAAATGTTCTAAAATTGCTTCGATTTGCTCACCATCATGTTCATTCATTTGACAACCATAGGTTCTTAAAAAATATTTTTTTCCTAAAAAACTGTTACTTTCTACCATAGGATTTTCTTTATATTCTACTTTATTTTTTGTTCGTTCTTTAGCTTTTTTTAAATCTGGTAAATTCATTTTTTTCACCTCTCTTTAAGCTTTTTTATTATACGATTTTTTTCTTAAGAAAACAAGACTCACTTAACTAAACGAAATCTCATCGTTTCTGGGAAAAATTTTTTTATTGTTTGATTTAAAAGATTCTTTTTCTCCTCATCTGGAAAGCATTTATCAATGACTTCTTCGATAACCGCGGCATCCATAAGTAAACTCAAGCTTGTATTCAAATAAATTAAGGTAGAAAAATCGGTTAAATATATTTCTAAATCTTCTATGGATAAAGTATTTAAATCTTTTAAAAAATCTTCTAAGTCTTCTTTTGCGACCATATTTTTATACCTTTTATATTCATACCAAGAAAGATGGGCTTTTTTTATTATTCTTTTTTCAAAATTTTCTTCTCTTATCATGCTTTCATTTGTATCACAAAAAGAAATTTTATAAAAAATATTTCGATATAATTGCATAGCTAAATCTACTTGAGAATTAAAATAAGAATTTTTATCGCAAACCTTGATTATTTTTTGAATGAATTTATAGAAAAAGAGTTGATCGTAAAAATCATATCTTTCTTTTGATGATGATATAGGATTGATAGAAAATTTGTCAATTTTTTGAAGGAAAGTTTGATAATAAAGGTTATAGTATATTCGGTAAAATGGGTCTAATTCTTCTCCAAAAAGGAGTATTGCTATATTCAAATTCAACCCTTTTTCTAATATACGCATTCCATGTTCAATATGTAAACCTTGTCTTAAAATTTCTTGCCAAGCCATTTGCTCTTTTAACAAATATTTATTTATTTGAATTTCATATTTTTCTTTTTGTTTTTCATAATACTTTTTAGAAATAGACATCAAACAATATTGAGTGTTAAATTGATAAAAATTTTTGTAAAGATTTGCTAAAGCATAATCTATTACATATATCTCTTGAATTTTTTTCATAATTGCCTTCTTAAAGTTACAATCGGTTCTGGATTTGTTTGAAAATTTATTTGAAGGTATAAATCCTCATCACTTGACAAAAGAGTTTCTTTAAATGGATTAGAAGTATAGACATGTACTTCTTGAATAAATTCTTCTAAAGGTAGGAAAGAATTAAATATTATACATCTTTGATAGAAACTTAATTTAGATGGTAACCATATTTTAAATTTCTTTTCAATAGGAACTACATACCCGACTATTTCTTTTTCTAATCTTCCATCTTTTAATGCCTCCACAATTGAACTTTCGCTCACTAAAGTTGGATAATATAGATGCTTTTCTTCTGATTTATTAGGAATAGTGAAAAAAGCAAAAGTAAAAAATTTTTTTTCAGGAAAAAGTGATAATTGTGGGTAATCAAAATCAGAAAAATGAATTTCTTTTCCTCGAATGCTATAGTAGAACTGTCCATAGCCTTTTGTAGTAAAATTGCTGTATTTGTTTGTATTCTTCAATATTTCTTTAATAATAGCCTGTTGATCAATAGTTGGATTATTTGGGAGAGTTAATAGTCCATTTAATTCATGAAAATCAGAATTTTGCATGAAAACTCCATCATTTAATCTTATAGATGATTCAATGTAATCGAAAATCTGATATTGATTCGTTTCTGATTTATCAAACGAAATTATTTTTCCATTTTCTTTTACTATATTAAATTCTTTTTCAATAACCATAACCCCACCTACTTGTTACGTATTTTAACATAATTTAGAGAAAGATAAAAGAAAAAGCTTTACTTTATTTTGTAGGCGTTAGGATTGTACGGAAACCAACACTATCTCCTACACGACCATAAGTAGTATAGAAAGCAAACATGCCTGCATCTAAGCCATAATAATGAACACCTCCACGGATAAACCACGGTCCATTAGAAAAAACAAGATAAGCATAGTCACTGTACCAACTGCCTATTTTTCTGGTTTGTGTTAAATACGTTGCTGAAGCAAATGGTCCCATCTCTCCTGTTGCATCTCCAAGTATCCTTCTTTGATATTGTTCATCTGCTGAGGCATATGCATACATATCATAGTATTTTGGATCTGGAAAATCATATCCTCCTGCTAGTTCTGTTAAGCCTGATGTGTCTCCATCACATGTTGGACATCCGAAAGTTCCATTAAAACCTGAATTATAGATACTATTTCTTCCACTCATTGGCTTTCCTTCTTCATCTACCATGACTCCCATCACATATTCCCAAGTTCCACCTGACATATCATAGATTCCGCTGATGTTTCCTGTGGTACTTGCTAGCACACTATTTGGATAAGCTGTATTACAGGTTCCATCATTACAGTATCTGTTACATTCTTCATTTGTTCCTGTATATCCACATGTTGGTTCATTATTTGCTTGATAACCTGTTATATAGGATGAATTGTTATTGATTCTTACACTGCTAGCACTTCCATATGCACTGTGTTGTAAATAGGCTACGGCTCCCCACTCCGTATTTTTCATTATATGACTATCTAAATCTCTTTTGTAGTCATAGGAAGTATAAAATGCATTGGCTACTTGGATATTTTTCCATGAAACTATATTTGGTTTGATTTGAATGGCATCTCCATTTCGCACATTATAATTGCTTGTTAAAGTTGTTCCTGTTTCAAATTTACCTACCCACATACCACTCGAATTGAAAGCAGTAAACGCTGGATGGGTTAGCCAACTACCTACAGTTGTTCCATTACTTACTGGTGTATCAATACCCTCAAAAACAATTTGAATAGTTTGAACTGCATCTTCTGTACTTGCTAAATCTGTATAGTTCCCATCATCAAATATTTGATATCGATATCTTGGTATCCAGACAAAATAACTTTCTATTTCTTCTTCTGGTATAACTTCTCCAGATTCATAACTTGAATTTTGAGTTTTAAATAATTATCTAGTCCTGTTCCATCAGCATAAGAAAAAAATTTTAATTTATATTGTACTCCCCCACTTTTTGGAAAAACTACAGACATATTTGCTGGAAATAATACTTTTTTTTCAGTAGCATAATAAAACGGTGTGGAATCAAGAGTTACTACTTCATCATTTACTTTTAATTCTGTCACTGTATTATTGTGATCTAAAACTAAACTTGTATGATAATCAAAACGTTGTGTTCCAAAATATTGATACATTTCTGCATCTTCAATCCTTAACTCATTCATTTCTTTTCTCATTACTCCACATACGAACACGATGACAAATAAAACTATCAGTAATCCGATCGTTGCTAATAATTGTTTATAATGTTTTTGTAAAAAATTCGTTTTCATTTTTAATCTCCATTCATCATTTATTATGTATTTTTTTTCTACAAATTATTATAGCATTTTTGCATTGCCTTTTGCAAGACAGCTTTGCACAAAAAAAGTGATGAAGTAGATCATCACTTTAAAAACTATTTATTTTTTATAGTTGTTTCTTTTTCTTGCTTATTTAATTTCTCGGTAGTAGATAGATCTTGTAAAGCATACTCACAAGCTTGGATTACAAACCTTGAGAAAGTAATTTCGGTTCCTTCTAAAACTTTTTCAATTTCATTAATTAAAGGAACTGGGAAACGAATTGTTTTATTTTCTGTTTCTTTTTTTTCAAACTTTAATTGAAATGCCATGATAAACCACTTCCTTATTCAAAATTGTAATATACAACCATTTTATAATATGCATTGCATATTGTATTGCTTACGTGGTTTATCCTGCTTTTTGTATAGTTATTAGTGTACTTTTGACTATTTTATATATTCTTTCCCGCCCATATAAGGTCGTAAAGCTTCAGGAATAAATATTGAACCATCTTCTTGATAATTGTTTTCCAAAAATGCTATAAGTCCTCTTGGTGTCGCACATACGGTATTTCCCGTTGTAGGCATAAGCACACATTTTAATGTGTGATTGCTTATTTGTTTCATTTGTATCATCCTCTTTCTGAGTCTGTGAAGAAGGCTTATTTTTGAATGGCAATGTGTCAGTTAATTCGTCCCCTGTTTTAAGAACAAATCTTATTTCGTATGGATCTATTGATCCATCATCATTTCTTCTACCGATTATAATTCTATCAATCAAACTTTCAAATACATCAGCATCAAATTCTTTTAATTTTTTATTTTTTTCAAAAATAATCCTAAATCTTTCAACTCTATCTTTAACTTGCTCTCTATGACTTACATAATCTCTTATCTTTTTTGCTTCAAGCTCTAATAACTCTATTTTTTTATTAATTCTTTCACTCTTTTGTTCAAATACATCATTGTCTATTATTTTAGCAAGTCTTACATCTAATAATTCCATCAATTGTTCTCTATGTAGTTTTATTTCTGTTTCAATTTTCTTAAGATCTCTTGAATAATCATCATTTTTAAATGTTTCCTCTATTGTTTGTAAGAGTTTTTCTATAACTTGTTTATTATACTTACATAATACTGAATATAAATCTAAAAATAGATTTTCAATATAACTTTCTTTTACATTTCCATAGCTTTGACAAGAAAGATGATCAGTATTATACGTTCTACAAGCCCAAGCTGCTCTCGGTGGGTCTTCCTCTTTTCTTGCTCTCCAAGAACGACGAATATAACTTTCACCACACAGTCCACATACTATTTTGCTACTAAATGGATATACCTGACTAAATTTTTCTGGTTTTCCATCAGCAGTATATTTACCTGATCTTCTATTTGCTATTTCCTGACATTTATCCCAAATTTCTCTATTAATAATACCTTCATGATGATTTTCGGTATAGTACATATCAAATTCTCCTTTATTCTTTTTTTTCTTTGAATTAATAGGATTATCTGTATATGTTTTACCAGTTAATAAATCACCAACATATTTTTCATTTCGTATCATTCTAAACACGACAGTATCAGACCATTTTCTTCCTGTTGGACTTGGGATATTTTTATCATTTAATTCCTTAGCAATAGTTGACGTACCAACACCTTCTTTATATCTATCAAACATATATCTTACGATAAATGCCTCGTTTGGCACTTCAACTAAATTTCCTATTTCTTCATTATATATAAAACCATAAGGAGCATAATGACCAACCAGCTCTCCTCTTTTCATTTTTGCTCTAACACCCATTTTAACATTTTCAGAAATAGATTCACTTTCTGCTTGGGCAAAAGCACTATATAATGTCAAGAACATTTCACTGGTTAATTCTAATGTATGTATATTTTCTTTTTCAAACCACACATCAACATTATGATCCCTTAATTTTCTTACATAATTAAGCGTGTCAACAGTATTTCTAGCAAATCTTGATATTGATTTAGCAATAATCATATCAATTTTACCTGCTAAGGCATCGTCTATCATTCTATGAAAATCAGTTCTTTTTGCAGTTTTAGTACCTGTTATCCCTTCATCAGCATATATATCAACGAACTCCCAGTCTGCGTGTTCTTCAATTAATGCTTTATAGTGAGTTTTTTGGGACCTATAACTTGTTTGCTGTTCTTCACTATCGGTACTTACCCTGCAGTATGCACAAACTCTTAAAACAACTCTTTTGACGCCATCTGTGATTTTACCAATTCTTGATTGAGTAGCCGTTATAACCTTAACGACACCAGCCAATGTAAACTCCTTTCCCTATATGACCGAGTTAAGTATTATAACACCATCTTCTCACGCTATTAATTATAGCATACACTTATCTGTTTTACTATGTTTTTAGTGGAAAATGCTCTTTTTTAATTGCTTCCAATAACTTATAATATTCCTTCTCGTTTATTTCATTATTTTTTAAAAGCAATTTTATTAAAGATAATTTCACACTGTGTTCTATTAGGTTTTTTAATTCTTTGCTTTCAACTGTAATTTTTCTTTTCATTCACATCACACTCCTTACAATAACTATTTTCAAAACTTATACAAAAAAATTGTAAACAAAAAAAATCAAAGCATTTCTACTTTGATAAAATTACACTATTGACTAACAGCACTAATAAGAATTGGTATTAAAACATAGCCTACTCGTTTTCTAATTCGTAGTCCCTCATTGTATCAGCTATATCCCATCCCGTAAAAAATCCAGGAAATTTTGGAAAATCTTTTTTTTCTTGAAATAAACATCGTGTATCAAATCTTAATATTACCTCATTCAAAATATCTTTTTTATCTTTAAAAGGGAGCACACTATAGTCTTTAAGCATTTTAATGTAACTACCTTTAGACTTTACTGAACATATATCATCTATCATAATTTTATTGCCAACTCTTACTTCTTCACTCTTTAACATTGTTTCCAAAAATGAAGAAAATTGAGTTCCTATATCTTTGGGAAAACCAAGTACATCTGGAGTAAACGGAACTTCTCCTTTTTTATGAGTGATTTTACCATCACTCCACATTTTAAATAGTTCAATACAAAATTTTAATCTATCTTTATAGCTTAAATTTTTAATTTTTTCCAGAAAAAGCACAGTGTTTTCACTTGGATTATTTATAAAAACAAGTTGATCTCCACCTGCTAATATTATATCTCGCAAAAATAAATCATCTGGTTTAACACCTACTGCAAAAGCCATTTGTATAGCTCTTTCGCAGTATAAATTGTTTTGGCCTATTACAACAGTTCTGATCAAAGATCTATCCAATCCATATCTTTGACCTATTGCTTGATAAGTAAAACCTTTTTCAATTCTGACTCTTTCAAAATCATGCAATATCACATGGCCATCAAAATTTAATTTAATAGGTGTGTATCTAATACTTGCTCTCATTACGCATTTCCCTTATTAATTTTTAAATTAATTATATTACTCGCTACTTCAAATCCGTTGACATTTAATTCTAACATATCATATTTAGTTTCAAATAAACTATCATTATCCAATCTAATAAGTATTTCAGCAAATACATCTAGCTTTTCGTTATAAGTTAACTTTTCAAATTTTGATAACAATGGTTTGTCAAATTTATTGTAATGAATACCCTCCACATTGCCATTGTCTTGATAAGCCTTGCTTAATTTGGTTGCTGTCGCGTTAAATACCATTACTAAATATTCTAAATAGATATCGGCATAATGATTCGCCATTCCTGCATCTTCTAAATCAAAAATAACTAAATCTTCATCCTCAACTAAATCTGGATTCACTTCATTTTTACTATTAATTTGCTGATGTGTTGCTAAATCAAACACATAAATTAAAAATTTTAATTTTGCTACATCATCCTTTTTCAATAATCCTTCAACTACTCTTCTTACAGCATCTGTTGTATTAGCAACATACATATTATCAATCCTCCTTTTAAATATTGTATATACTATACAATCAAATTAAAGCCTTTTTCAGCAACTTTATTTTTTTACACTTATAACTATTCAAGCCATTATGCTAAAATTACCAGAAAGTAAATTAGGTATATCTAACGGCTTTTTTTGTTCATTCTATTTATCACTTAAAAAAAGAAATTTTTCAAGAGATTTTTAACAAAAAAATCATCTTTTCATTTGTTCAAAATCATTTTTTTCTTCTATCAACATTAAATCGTTATCTTTAATATCATCTACAATGTTTTCATTTGCAGTAAATATTGTTTCAAATGCTTTCTTTCTCGGTATCTCATATTCATATTCAACGAACTCATGATATTTACTACTTTGATTAACAAAGTTTTTCAATGCCTCATAAGAAGCATCACTATTACATCTTATATATAATCTTTCTTCAGCTGGCTCAAAATACTCATATCCATCTTCAAAATAACTATCATTTTTACTATTATAAATACACATCACGTTATCTTTATCACAAAAGATTATTGCTTTATGATGATATGATTCACTATTATCAAACTCATCATCTAATATTTCTCCAATATCAATTAATCCAGATTTACATTTGCTTGGCAAAAGTTTTACAGTAGTACAATCAGTTGTCATAAAAGCACCCTTTACTTCTCCTTTGACATTACAAGATAATATTCCGTCATATTCTGGCACTTTACGTTTATTAAAACTATTGGAAAAACTATTTAATATTTTATCTTTTAAATTCATCACTATCTCTCCATTTCATCTTCATTAGTTTTTTCAACACTTCTAGTATTTTCTTGTTTATCTAAATCAAGTTCACTATCAATTCTCGCTTTCTCTTTTTGCAATTCTTTAATTCGCTCTTGCTGCGTAAATGGTTTATCAAGTTCTTCTTTGCAATCTATAAGTTGTTTTTCGGTATAAGCAATTTGGTCTTTAACAGTACCGATTTTATTATCAAAACTTTTTAGCATATTTTCTAACTTTAAGATATTACCTATCTCATCAGTATTATTAATTTCAACTTTATATTTTCCTACACCTTTTATATAAATAACTGGTTTATACCATAATTCATCTTTAGTACCAACAATATCAAAACCACTTATTTCGCCGAGTTTAGTTT
>CAMLWN010000025.1 GCA_946490195.1 uncultured Mycoplasmatota bacterium | reverse complement strand
ACTGATATATTTTTATCTAATGTTACTCATTTTCCATAAAACTTTTCACACTATCATAAAAAGAAGCTTACTTATGTAAGCTTAAAATTCCACTTTAACATTTTGTCTTGCTTCTTCTTCAGCTTTAAAGAATTCTTCCAATTTAAATTTAAAAATTGAAGCAATTACATTTGATGGAAACATTTCGATTTTGTTATTATATGTCAATACTGTATCATTATAAAATTGACGAGCTGTAGCAATTTTGTTTTCCGT
This sequence comes from uncultured Mycoplasmatota bacterium, assembly GCA_946490195.1. Classification (GTDB taxonomy): domain Bacteria; phylum Bacillota_I; class Bacilli_A; order RF39; family UBA660; genus Ventrenecus. The sequence goes on along the minus strand of CAMLWN010000025.1, from coordinate 16,498 downwards.
ATCTTGAAGTTCTTGTTGTAATTCTAAAAAATTGGTATTTGCTTTTAAATCCGGATAACTTTCAGCTAGGGCAAACAATTTATTTAACGTATCAGTTAACATATTATTTGCTTCCATTTTATCATGTGGAGTCGCTGCAGTTGTGTAACTATTACGCGCAGCTATAACGCTTTCTAAAGTCTCACTTTCATGTTTTGCATAGCCCTTTACTGTACTAACTAAATTCGGAATTAAATCAAATCTTCTTTTTAATTGTACATCAATTTGACTCCATTGGTCTCGAACACGATTTCGTAAATCAACTAACTTGTTATACGTTGCTACTACATAAATAACTAATAAAACAATAATGACTAAGACAATAATTAACCAAATTGGCATAACCTTTCCTCCTTCATATTCTTAGTTTATCATACTTTCTTCTTTGATGCAATTACCCTTCTTTTACTTCAACGACAGGTCTTACATAAGCGGCAGTATTTGAATTCACATTCTGCATGGAAGTATTATAAATTCTAGTCTGAGTATTATTATTTTTTTCTAAAATGTGAAAAGGCTTCACATTTGCCCATTTATTCGCATTTGTTGTATTTGATACTTCACTAGTCATCGGAATACGCACATATCCTCTGCTAGTTAAAGCTCCGTCGTTAATGCTCATTTCAACCAATTTTTCATTATCTAGCACTCTTTGAAGTCCTTGATGAGCATTAAACCAAGCATTTACGATAGCACTGACAATTGTTTGACCATAGTTTTGGTTTTGAATTTGAGCATTTGTTGGTTTCCAACTTGGAATACGATAGAGACTCGCGTTCCCTGAGAAAAAATAACAATACATTTGTCCCCCCATAGATGTGATTGTAGCATTGAAGCAAGCTCTTACTTGACAGTTGTTATCATTACTACAGGTTCCATAATATTGAGTATTTCCTTCTTGTCCAATCGCCGCAATAATTTCTTGCTTGGTTAAGCTTCTTTGCAATACTAATACTACAGTATTTCCTTTATCTTGAATTACTTGCCAATTTTCATTTGCAAAGTTTACAACTTCACCAATTTGATACGCTTTAGGTTCTAATATTCCTACCACAAAACTTTCTTGACCATCAATTTCACTTCGAATATCTTCTTTAATCCTTCCAACAAGTACTCGATTATTTACACTTGAGGTCAAAATAGTCACCATTAACATTAGAAAAACTAAGAAAAAAGAATAAATTACTGAAGTTGCTATAAAACCCTTTTTATTTTTCATTTCAATCATTCCCATCTTAATTATATCAAAGAAATTACAATAATGGACCAAATAATCGTAATACTCTGCCAATTAATAATTTTATTTTTGAATATTCTTTAAAATTTTCAAAAGTAATCTCTCGACATTTTTGTAAAGTAGATAAAAAATCTTGACTCATTTTTTTAATTTCTCTAACTTTATATAAATAGACTCCGTCTTCAAAATGAAGAAAGAAACTTCGGTAATCTAAATTCATTGTACCGATTAAAGCTTTGTCTTCATCGGCAATCATCATTTTTGCATGAGTAAAGCCTGGAGTATATTCGTAAATTTTTACTCCAACACGCAATAAATCTTGATAAAACGTTTTGGCCACATAATTTACAAATTTTTTATCGGGAATTCCAGGTAAAATCAAACGAATCTGAATTCCTTTTAAAGCAGTATGTAAAATTGTATTAAAAAAATCTCCGTCAACCACGAAATAAGGCATGATGATATCCACTTTTGCATGAGCATTTTCTAAGATATGTAAGTACGTTTCTTTTCCGATAGGCTCATTATCAAGTGGAGCATCGCCAAAAGGAATCAAATATCCTTCACCTTTTTCCTTGTGTTCTCGCTTATAGAACGCATAGTTTTCAAAATCATTTTTTTCATCAATATTCCACATTTCTAAAAATAGCAAACATAAGCTATTTACAGCATCTCCTTTGAAACAAACCATGTTATCTTTCCAATGACCAAAGCGCAATTTTTGATTTATGTATTCATCAGCAATATTGCATCCGCCTGTGTAAGCATATTCGCCATCAATAATCACGATTTTCCTGTGATCGCGATTATTATACGAAGTTTTAATGAGAGGAACAATTGGATTAAACACTTTACACTTAATTCCTTTTTCTTTTAATTGTTCTGGATAGGTCCGAGGCAAAAGAGTTAAAGAACAAGTTCCATCATAGATAACTCTAACTTCTACTCCCTCTTTGACCTTATTTTCTAAAATGTCTAAAATATTTTCCCACATTTTTCCCTTGGCTAAAATAAATATTTCAATAAAAATATATTCTTTGGCATTTTTTAATTTTGTTAGTAAATCCTTATACCAATTCTCTCCAACCGGAAAATAGGAAAAATCACACGCTTCATAAATAGGAAAGTGACCGACATTGTTTAAGTAAACTGCATGGGCGTATTCGCGACTATTTGCCTTTTTTAATTCTTCTAAAATTTCTTCATTCTGTGGTAAATACTTTCTATTTTCTTCTTGACGTTTTTTCAGTCTATTTTTTAAAATAAGGGTTCCTAAATCATTTTGACAAAAAAGATAAAATAATGTTCCAAATGGAGGTAATAAAAGTATCAAGATAATCCAAGAGGTTTTAAAATCGGCATTTAAGTTATTTCGATTAATAATTAAAATCGTTAGTAAAATATTTAAAACACCTATTCCTCCTATAAAATAAATAATATATTTTTGAAATAGAAAAAAGATTAAAGCAATAATAGCAATTTGAATACTTAAAGCTAGTAAAGCAATGGTAAAACGGCTAAATAAAATTTTAAAGGGCAAGGCAAAAAAATCACGCAGCGACTTCTTCATGATTTTTATACTTCCTAAAACCAATTAATAATAGAATGTTTTCTAAAATTAGTAAAGATTCTGAAACAATGACCATTATTCCTAAATACAAATTAATGGAAACATTGGTAAATGGATTTACGATAATTAGAAAACCTAGAATTAAATTCATTGTTGAAATACCTAAACTTGATAGCCATATGCTTTTAGCTTTGTCTTGAAGATTAAAAGCCATTTCAATTCGAAAAGCATTACGAAAAATCAAATATCCCCCAAGAATAATTGTTATCATTTCTTGTAAAATAAAAGTCTCAATAAAAGCCACTATTCCGAAAAGAATTAATAAAATACTTGTCGATAGATTTTTACTATAAATTCTGTTTTCTTTAGGGAGACGAAAATAAAAAACCACGTTAAGAATTCCTAAAAAAATTGCTACATATCCAAAAACATTAATGGCTGTTGGAATAAAATTATCTGGATTAATTAATAAAACTACTGCAAAAATGATTAATAATATGGAAGCAACAAAGGAAAACCAAATTCTTTTTTTTATGCTTTCTAAAACACTTTTGTCTTCTAATAACATACGAATCACTCCTAGTAAAATTTTATCATTTTGACGAGAAAAAAGCAATAAAGGATTGTTTTAATTTCCTTGTTATAAAGTCTTTATAATATTGTTTTTTTGCTTTGAATAATTCTTCTTTATAAACACTACTAAGTTCTGGAATCATGGAACGAATGTCAAGCAATTCTCTTTTTGTTACTCCCTCTGTATTTTCGGATAGCAAATCAAAAAAAAGTTGCTCTACATCAAAGCGTAGCTGTTCTTCGACACTTTTTCCTGTTATTCTTTCCACAGCTTTTGAAAGCACTTCTTGATATTTCGCCCATTTTTTTACTAATTCTATTGGATTTTCTTTAGGATAGCAAATCCCATTATCAACTGGTGTAAGATTTTTTCCGCCAGTAGGTCTTTGTTCATACGTAAATTTGCAGCCATTTTCTGTTAAAGAAGCACAAGGAGTTTTCATGGATAATAAATCAACAATCGGTCTATTCTTATTTCTCGCACGCAGGTAAAGAAATGGTATATTTATAATTTCTCCATTAGGCAAATATCTAAAATCCATTGCAGATACAATGGATATATATCCTTCTTCTAATTTTGAAAGTAAATAATTTAAAGAAATTTCTGAAAAATCTTCGGGAACGTAATCACATCCACTTTTCTTACAGCAATAGCCACCACATTTTTTACATATTTCTATATTTTCGTTTTTCATAATATCACCATGAAAGCTATTATATGTCAAATAAAAAGCAAAGTCAAAAAAACTGCCATAATTTCTATGACAGTATCTCTATTTATTTTGATTTACAAAAACAAAATATTTCTTTTTTCCGCGTCTCACTATATTGTATTTGCGGGTTTTATCTAACAAGTAATTTTCATCTTCAATAAATTCTCCATTCACGCTTATGGCATTATTTTTTAAAAATTCTCTTGCTTCTCTTTTTGAAGAAGTAATTTTATTATCTACAAGTAAATCTATTAAACTTTTTTCTTCGTAATCAAAAGTTGGAACTCCTTTAAATACGGTTTTTATTTCTTCATCTGTTAAAGAAGAAACTTTGCCTGTAAATAAACATTCAGACACTTCTTTGGCATGTAGATATTCTTCCTTTCCATGTAAATCTGTAATGATTTGTTTAGCAAGTTCTTGTTGAGCAATTCTTTTTTCTAAATTGTTTTTATGCAATGTTTCAATTTTTTCAATTTCTTCTTTTGGTAAGAAAGTAAGTTTTTTTAAATAATCAATAACAAGTTCGTCATCTGTATTAATTAAATATTGATATAATTCATAAGCACTTGTTTTGGTTTTATCAAGCCATAAGGCATTACCTTCACTTTTCCCAAATTTTTTGCCATCTTTATCTAAAATTAAAGGCATAGTAAAGCCGTATGCTTCATTCCCTGTTTTCTTTCGAATCAAATCTACTCCAGCTGTGATATTTCCCCATTGATCAGAGCCAGCAACTTGTAAAGTGCAATTTTTTGTTTCATATAAATGCAAAAAATCCATAGCTTGCATAATCATGTAAGAAAATTCTGTATAAGTAATTCCCGTATCTAATCTTCTTCTAATAATATCCTTGTCTAACATATAATTGATATTAAAGAATTTTCCGTAGTCTCTTAAAAAATCAATAAAATTGATATCTTTACTCCAATCCCAGTTATTGACTACCTCAAAGCCAAATATACTTTCAGCTTGTTTGGTTAAACCAATCGCATTTTTTTCAATTTCTTCAACGCTTTTCATTTCCCTTTCCGTTGTAGGTTTTGGGTCCCCAATTCTTCCTGTTGCTCCTCCAATTAACAAAATTGGATGATGACCGTATTTTGCTAATCGTTTTGAAATTAGAAAAGATGAGTAATGTCCTATATGCATTGAGTCAGCTGTTGGATCTGTTCCAATATAAAAGGTCATACCTCCTTCATTTAATTTTTTTTCTAGTTCAGGTGAAGTGATGTCTTTAATTAATCCCCTCCACTTTAAATCTTCAAATAATGTCATAAATTCTCCTCCTTAAAATTTCCATTTTCCATAATCATTCTTTTCTCCCCATTTTTTAAAATTGCTTCAATAGTTAAATCCTCTGTTCCAATAAAGAAATCCACATGATTTTTGGAAGAATTTAACCCTAATTTTTTTAATTCTTCTGGTTCTTTTTGTAATCCATCTTTCATGCACTCTCCAAAACTTTGTCCTAAAGCTAGGTGACAACAAGAATTTTCATCAATCAAGGTATTTAAAAATATTTTGTTTATCCTTGCAATTGGTGAAGAAATATCTACTAAAGCCACTTCTCCTAAATAAGAAGAACCTTCATCTGTTTCTAAGATTCCTTTTAAAATTTCTTTTCCTTTCTTGGCATCGTAGGAAACAACTTTTCCGTTCTTAAATTCTAAGTGAAAATCTTCGATAAGATTTCCTTGATATTCTAAAGGTTTTGAAGAGTAAACCATTCCATTTGTCTTAGCATAATGAGGGGACGTGAATACTTCTTCTGTTGGCATATTCACAATATTTTTTCCTTCGGCTGATTGAAAAAGATAATTTTCTGGCAAAAAGATTTCTAAATTTGTTCCTAAAGAATTTTTATAAATCAATTTTTCAATTTTTAAGGAATTTAAATATTCTGCTCGTTTTTTTAATTTAGCTAATTTTTCTTTCCATAGCTTTACTGGATCATTTTCTTCATCAATTAAACAAATTTCAAAAATGTATTTCCATAATTCTTCTTCATTTTTTAAATGTAAGGCTTTTGCCCAATATGGATTTGGAACAGCACTGATATTCCATTTCAATAAATCTTTATCTTGATACTCCCGGAATTCTTTAATACTTTCATTTATATATTTTTGAACACTTGCTAGTAAGTTTGGATCAATTTCTTTTAAATATCCAGGTAATGGAGATGAAAGACTTAAAAATGCATATCCTTCTTTAGCCATTTGATTATATTTTGTTTTATCCATTTTGGGGTCTTTTATAATTTCTTCATAAGATTTCGTTAAATAGATTTCTTTTTGATAAGAAGAATCTGTTATAAGTGTTTCAATGTCTGTAATTTTTAAATTGTGAGCTTCTTCAATAACGATATCAGCAAATTTTTCTATTTCTTTGTTTCCTGTTATAAAAAGTTTTTCTCCTTCATTTAAAGCTAAACATCCAACAAGTAAGAATCTTGCATACTTTCGAATTTGTTTTGCTAGCATAATATAATCCTTTCTTTTTTAAAATAAAAAAATTCTATGCCAAGGGACGAATTTACTCGTGGTACCACCCTTTTTCATAGAATTTTCTACCTTTCTTAAAATTAACGCTTTATAAACGATTTGACTCCGCTGGTTGTAAGGCAGCCTCAACATCAACAATTTGATTCTAACAAAAATTTATTCAGTTGTCAAAAAATATTACATAGATCCTGAAGCATATCCTAAGATTTCTAAAATTGCTTCTTCATTCATTAAGATATTGTAAAGATTTGTAAGAATATCATTTGATTCTTCTTCTGTTAGTGTACTTGCATCTCTAGCAGAATTTGTATCTATGTTAGCTAATTCTTTTTCATTTACAGACATACGGTTTTGCATATTTAAAGTGATTTCTACGCTTTGACCTTCAACTTCTAATGTTAAAACTCCATCCATAGCCAAGTTGGCAATAGTATCCGATTCTTTTTGAGTTGAAATATCTAGAGTGCAATCTAATCTTGTATCACTTGTCTTATCATAAGCAAGTGCTGTAAGAGTCCCTTGCGTAGAACTTATCCCTTTATAGCTCATCACTAAAGAATTTCCATCATCTTGCATATTTATAGAGAATTCTTCACCAGTCTTACTAATGGTTAAGGTTGTATTCTCCTCTTCCATTACCGCTGTGAAATCTTTTTCATTTACCGTTCCGTTAATCACTTCTTCTCCATCTGCTTCTAAAGTAAACGCTACTATTGTGTTTTTGCTTCCCTCTGTATAAATATGTAAGGTTACTTCCCCCGTGCCTTCATAATTTTCTTCTTTTTGAAGTTCTTCTAAACTCGTTTTAAGTTCTTCCTCACTCACTTGAAATAATGAAGCCATTTCACTTAATAAGGAAGCATCGTTCATATAACTATTTGTTACTTCTACTACTAAACGTCTAAAGATCTCACTATTAAGAACGAAAGCGTGATCTTTTACTTTTTTAGTTTCACTATCAATTGTTCTTTCAGCATCATTGATAGTGATAGTTGATTCACGAATAAATTTTAAAACTGCTTCTTCAGTCGTATCAACAAGTCTAATTATTGTATCATAGGAAATTGTGGTTGTTGGTAGATCCATTGTTAAATCAATAGGTGTTGATAATAAATCAGAAAATAATTTTTGAGACTCTATATATAATGTGTCGTTATCAATATAGAAAGCTCCATCTAAAACTGTATTATCTGAATTTTCATTTATCATAGCTAAATAAAGATCTGCTCTTTTGTTTTGCATATCTAAACCAAATTCATAATCAAAAGAATACTCATTTATTCCTTCTAATTCTGTTACATCTGTTTCTAATTGTAAAGTTCCCTCGTTAAATACGACATCCTCTTTATAATCTACTTCTACAGAATTTTGTTTAGCTTCTTCTAAACTTTCTTTAACATTTGTAAAAACTTGTTGTACAACTGTTTCGTAAACATTTTTATTTGGTGTTTTAAAAACAAAGTACCAAACAGCTAAACCAATTAATAAAACTACTAACACTCCTATACAAACAAATATTGTCGTTTTATTTTTCTTAGAATTTGAAGACAATGTTTTCTCCTCAATCGTCTTATTTACCGTAGCCATTGGCTCTTCTTGTATATTCGCAGTTGTTTCATTGGAAATATTTTCCAAATTATTTTCATTCATAAACTCCATACTCCTTTACTCTAAAAATATATCACAAGAGTCAAATTTTGACAACTTTTTTCTTCCTTTTTTATAAACTGTACATTGAAATGATCATTCCAGATGAATATGGCGCTACTTGATACGGAGGAAAGAAAAAAAGAAGATTTTTTTCTGTAAAAATTACATTTTGAAAATTCTCTTTACTAGGATATGTTCCGACAAAAAGCATCGCACTATTTATAACTTTTGGATTAATTAAAAGATCGCCTTGAATGCTTTTTGAAACTTTTTTTAAAAAATCTTTTTCTTTATTTATTAATGTATCTATAGAAACAAATTTTTGTTCTTTTTTATCATAGTTTACTGTCCAAAGTGTTGTATTCGGATGAGCTCCTCCTGTGTAAACTGTTGTAAAAAATAAGAATGATTCATAATTTTCTGAAGAATAATTTTCATAAGAAATATCTAATGTATATGTTATATCCTTTTGAACAGTAGCATCTTGAATTGATGTCAAAAATTTTTCTTTTTCTTCTTCAACAAAACTTTCTATTTTTTGTTTAATTTCATCTGTTACGTGAATAGGAACATCCACTTTTATTGTATGCAGGTGATATGTGAGTGGTTCAGAAGTTTGTTTTTCCATTGCAATACCTTTTTGCACAAAGAAAAAGAAAGATAAAAAAATGCTTACACATAAAAAAAATACAAAGTAATAAATCCATTTCATATTACATTGTATTCTTTAGTTTGCAAAACATGAGAAAGAAAAACTTCTATAAGTTTTCAATCTCTTCTTTGCTTAATCCTGTTACTTCAGCTATTTCTTCAATGGGTAATTTGTTAAGTAGGTTTTTAGCAATTTCGATTTCTGTTTGTTTGCTTCCTTCTTTGATGCCTTGTTCCATACCACGTTCAACACCTAACTCATATGAACTTTGTTTTTCATGTTTATGTTTCTCTTCTAAATCATAATACATTAAGAAATCTTCATCTTGAGTTAATTCTTCTACTTTTTTTACCATACCTTTGAACTTCTCCTTCCCCTTATACTTTTCTTTTAATTCTTCGATGCTTTCGTATTTTTGAAAAAAGTCCATGAATTCTTGTACTTCTTTAGGTATATTATATTTATTTTTTTTGGTATTTTCAAGAATTAAATGAAAAGACAAGTAAAGTTCAGATTCAATGTGTCCATATTTATCTTGAAGTTGAAAAATTAAAATAGGTTCATCCGTTTTAAAGCGATTAAACCCATCAAAGTTTATTAAAATTACTCTTTTTCTTTCTTCATTCATATGGGTACTTGTTTTAGCTAGAGCAAAGGCATAGCTCACATTTTTATCAAAGATATCCTTTGTATCTGTCTGATTCATTTCTAGAATAATTCTACAATTTTCTACTTTAATAATGACATCAGATATTTTGCCTTTTTCATTCATATGACTTTTAGTGATTTCTCCACCCATATAGGTCGCGGTTTCTAATTTATCCATTTTGATATTTGTTAAAAAATGAAGAAAATTATTTACAACAGGTCTAGCTTCCTTGCTTCTAATCACACTTTTAAACATGGCATCATTTAACATATTAATTTCTTTACCTTTTGTATTCAATAAACTTTCACCTCCCATCCGACCCATTTATACCAAAAGGGAAAAAGGAGGTCAAACTGCAGATTTCAAAGATTTTATCCTAAAAAAAGAACCAATTTTCAAATTTGTTTCTTCAAATTCTTCAATAGATTCTTTATATATTACAGATTTTTAAAATGGGTAGAAATTTACTTTTTTTCCATTTTTTTCTTTTTTCGTTTTTTCTTTTTGGGATTTTTAGGAAGTTCTTCACTTGAATTTATTTCTTCAATAACGCCGTCTACAACTTTATTTGTCTTTTCTTTTACTTTTTCAGCTGCTTTTTCGACCACAGAAAAATTTTCATTATCTTCAATGATTTCATTGCATTTTGTTTCAACAAATTCTTTTTTCTCTTCTAATATTTCTTTAGCTTCTTCTTTGTTTAAATTGGCTAAATCTTTTTTTAATTCTTCAAATTTCTGACTAATATTCTCTTTTGTTTCTTCTAAATCGATGTCTTTAATCATCTCTAATAAAGCCTTGGAATTCTTTTTTAGTTCTTCTCTTGTTTTGCTTCCTTTTTCAGGCGCTAAAAGGATTCCTAAGCCCACTCCAATAATTGCTCCAGTTAAAAAATGGCTAGTTCTCTTTTGAGCCATTTTTTTTCTCCTTATTTTGTTCGTCCTTTTTCGGAGCTTTACTCTTCTTTGTTATAAAAAGATTGGCAATTAAGGAAGTTATTCCTTCGATTACTTTATCAGTAATTAAAACGACACGATCTGTTGTTGTATCAATGATGTGAAATAATCCGTCTAATGCTCTTACTTTATCATTGACATTATCTACAACTTTTTCAACTTTATCTAAAGTAATTAAGAATTTAATTGCTAAAACAATGCCAATTAATAAAATGATAATTAATAGTACATAAATAATAATCGGTAAAAATTCTAATAAAAAACTCATGTTTATTCCTCCTCTTTGTTTTCATACATTGAATCTATTAAATCAAATAAATCATTTTCAAGAGTATCCTCTTCTTCAACTTTTTCCATTGGTGTTTTATTTCTTGGTTTATCTAACGGTTCAAGTTTTTCGGCTCTTTCATTTCTTCTCGGTACAGTTTCTCTTTCTGGTTCACGAATTTCAGGGACTTCAATCGTATCGGATACAGCTTCTTTTAATAATTCATCCATCTTCTCATCGCTGTCAAATTTTACTCTAGATTCTTTTTCTTCACGAAGACTTTTTTCTAAATCATCTTCTAATGCCCCAAAAGCTTTTTTTCTAACTGCATCTAGCTCAATAGTTTTTTTCTCTTCTTTTTTTACTATAATATCTTCTTTTTTATAATTTTTATCTAACACACCATATACTGGAGAAATCACTGGAGATGGTGTGAATTTTTTTAATGCTGAAGTGGTTTCTTTTTTTGGCTCATGAACTCTACCTCTTATTTCTGGTGTTCTGCTTCGTATTTCTTCTCGTTTGATTTTTGGTTTTTCATAGTCAAATAGATTCATGCTCATATTTTTTTTAGGTTCTTCTTTTTTCTCTTCAGCAACTAAGCTTTTCATATTTTCAAATTCTTGATCATCAAACACTGGAAAATCAAATGTTTTTTCAGCTTTAAATAGCTCCTGATCATTCATAATTGGTGTGTTATCTGGAATTGCTTCTTCAACTAATGGTTTCTTTCTTTCTAAAGGCTTTCTTTCAACTTCTGGTTTAACTTCTCTTTTTACTTCAGGTTCTTTTACCGGAATTTCAATTTCCTCTTCTTCAAATAACACATTTTTTAATTTATTAAATAGTCCCATAATTATTCCTCTTTTCTTTACCTATGAATGAAATCTGGGTCAACGGTTTCACTATCTTCTTCATATTGCCCATATTCTTCCACAATTTCTAAGTAGCCACTTTCTGTTTGGGCTGTTTCAAAAATGTTATGTTCAACTTCATTGCTTGTTAAAACATCATCACCCATTAGACCTGTTAGAACTGTGTCCTGATAATTTATAGAAGTCAAAATGGACATAGCGTATGCAACTGCCTCATTCGCGCTTTCTTTTTCTACTATCACTTCTATTTTAGCATAATTATACATGATTTCAATAAAATATTTGTCGTTTGAAGTATTTTTTATTTCAATATAGCCAAAGTTTTCATCTTTCTGTATCTTCTCACTATAAACTGCATCGGTATTCACTTTATACTCTTCATTGATTTTATTATAGTAACTTACATAATCAACATATAAATAATAGATTGTATCATTATGGGAAATAATTTCGTTTGTCCCTTCTTGTTCCAACAATCTGAGTCCTTTTGGTAAATAATATTTATAACCTGCACGAGAGATATTGGTACTATTTACAGGCGACGCGAGTGACTCACTAATTATTTGTTCATAAGAATATTCTGTTATTGTCGAGCAGCCTGAGGTCAAAAAAATACATCCAAATAATACTATTGCTATTTTTTTCATAAGAACTCCTTATTTGCTTATAATAGTATATCAAAAAATTCAAAAATTGTAAATTGTCTATAAAATAGGAGCTTTAGTTAGTGTTCTTTTTTCTAGCTTCTACATAATTAATTTTATAGCCTAGAGAAGAAAACTTTTCTTCATATTCCGTTTTGATATTGAAAATATTTGTATTTGCTAAATCCAAACTTACTTTTTCTAAAATATACCCGTGTTTACTAAGTTCTTCAAGACTGTACGCAAATAAAATGATATTGTCTGTTTTTTGAATAATTTGACCATCTTTTAAAAAGATTGTGTCATAGCTTTTTAAAAATTCTTGAGAAGTTAATCTTCTTTTTGCGTGTCTTGTTTTAGGCCACGGATCTGAAAAATTTAAATAAAGAGTGGTTATTTCCTTATCAAAAAAATCTTCAATATTTTTAGCATCTTCACATATGAAACGTATATTTGATAATTCTTCTTCCTCTACTTTTTGGATTGCTCTTATTAATACACTTGCAAATTTTTCCATACCAATAAAATTTATGTGTGGATAAGTTTTGGCCATATTTATTATAAACTGGCCTTTTCCGGTTCCTATTTCTAAATGAATTGGATTGTCATTTTGAAAAACTTTTTTCCACTTTCGTTTGTTTTCTTTAGGATTTTTTATAAAATAGGAACTTTTTGTTAAATCTTCATAAGCATTTTTTACATTTCTTAAACGCATTTTACATCACTTCTTTCTAATTTTTTCATATACTATTTTTAGAGGAGGAACTTGGATGAAAAAAGATCGGAATTCATTTTTTGAAAGTTCAAATTTTAATATGAGTGCAATGGGTCCAAATATGGGGATGCCAAATCAAAATATGGGAATGAATATGGGGATGCCCCAAATGAATGCAGCAAGTAGTAGCTTTTATGCAGCCCAAAACATGCCAATGCCCTTACCAAATTATACTATGCCTAACCAATCTATGGAACCTTCCTACAGTGAATTAGAAAGTCGAATGGCTAGATTAGAACGTAGCATCAACCGATTAGAAGCTCGTTTAAATAAATTAGAGGGAAGCACCTATTACACAAAAGAAACTTATGAAACCGATGGAAATATGTATATGGTGTAACCACGGTATTACTATACTAAAGTTTTTTTAAAGGAACAAGTTTTTTCTTGTTCCTTTCGTTTATTTTATTATACTTACTTTTCCAAAAGTGATTTTTTTTATAATTTTATTTAAATATTCTTTACCAAATATGGTCATTAAAATTCCTTGTTTATAAGCCACGAATAAATAAACAATAGCTCCGACAATGCTAATGATAGCCACATAGATAATACATGAAGTTTTGCTTACTATATTTAAAGGAATAAGAGCTTTTAAAAGGAGAACAACTAAAATCATGACAACAGTTGGAATAATGATTTTTCCAAGCATTTTGAATGTTTCTCCATATTTTAAATGATGATCTTTTTTTAAAATGAATAAGGCTGAGAAAGCTGAGAAAGAATATCCGACAATTGATGCAAATACTGCTCCAATAAAAGGTTCAAATCCCAAATGATAAGCAATTAACATAAACGGAACGTCTAACACAGCATTTAAAATATATCCACCTAAAGTTGTTATATATACAGTTTTAAATTTGTTTAAACTTTGTAATGTCGATGAGGTTACCATATAAATGTTTGAAAATAAAGAAATAAAAATATAAAATCCTAATACCAAACCTCCTAAATCCATATCGGTAGAACCATAAAAAACACTCCATATAGGTCTAGATAATAAGGAAATTCCGATTACCATAGGAATACTAACAACTAATATTACTTGTAAGGCTTTGTTTAGACGAGATTCTACTAAATCCCATTTTTTTAACGTAAATGCTTCAACAATATTTGGAATTAAACTTACGGTAAGGCCCATTGCAATCGAAATTACTACCATGCTAATTTTTGATGACCAAGTGGCTACAGAAGAAGTAATAAATTCTGTTGTATAGGCATCAAATCCTAGACTCGTCATTGTTCGAGAAATTAAAACCATATCCACAAAGTTGTAAATAGATACTCCAACATCAATGATTATAAATGGAACAGCATAACTAATTATTTTTTTTATTATTTCTTTATTTGTAATTTTGTCTTTTTTAATATCTGAAGTTAAAGAAAGTTCTTTTTTATGACCACGCATTTTACTAAAAATATATAAAACCGCTGCCAATCCTCCGGCAAAAGCCCCAAAAACTGCAATGCCTACTGAAGTTGTTAAAGATAGATGAAACACATTTAAAGCCAAATAACTTCCGCCTAATATGACAGCAATTCTCACGACTTGTTCAATAACTTGACTCATACTTGAAATGTTAATAATATTGTGTCCTTGTAAATATCCTTTTGAAACACTTAAAAATGGAACAACTAAAATAGCAAAAGATACACACCGGATAACAAATGCCACATCACCAATAGTATTTCCCCCTTGCAAGTCTCCAATAATTAAAGTTGCTATACTCTCTGCAAAAATAAATAAAATAATAAATGCCGCAATTGAAACAAAGTTAATGATTTTTCTTCCTAAACGATAGGCTCTTACTTTTGCATCCATCATTCCTAACGTATTGTATTCTTTAATAATTTTACTAATAGCAACGGGTAACCCAGCCGAAGAAATATCTAAAAACATCACATAAATATTATAAGCATAAGCATATAAAGCGCTTCCTTGAACACCAACCATAGCATAAAAAGGAATGACATAAAGCATTCCTAAAATTTTGGTTATAACAATTGCTGCCGTCGCTATAATTGTACCTTCTAAAAAACCGCTTTTCTTCATTTTTAACCACTCATTCTTTTTCACTATAGACCACCATGGCTGAAAAACAATAGATTTGGTCTTCACCTTGAACCGCTATAGCGACTTGATATCTGATGTCTATTATATCACTTTTCGTGCTACAAAGAAAGGCGTTAATTTTTTGCTCCAAATCCTTTTCTGTATTTTCATCAAAACATTTTACTTTCATAAGCCACACCCTTTACTATATTAAGTAAAACAAATTTTGACAAAAAAAATTGTCGAAAATTTAAAAAAATGGTATAATTTTTTTGGTGAAGATATGAAACAAAACACTTTATTTATTCTAGGTATTGTAGTTGTATTAATAGCCTTTATTGTCGTTTATTTTAAATTTAACGTGTATGAAGTTACATTTGTTGTTGATAATGAAGTTTATGAAACTGTTGAAGTAAGGAAAAACACAACTTTAGAAAGTGTTCCTACACCTACCAAAGAAGGTTATGCATTTATTGGATGGTATGAGGATAATGATACTGTATATGAAAGTAATACGCGTATAAAAAAAGATACTGTCTATTATGCTAGATGGGCAACAATCGTAACAAGTGAAGATGAATAAAACACTACAAATTTTCGTAGTGTTTTATTATTTATAACTCCATACCGTCAATACAATTTGTATAAATCC
The DNA here is from genome assembly GCA_946490195.1 of uncultured Mycoplasmatota bacterium. Taxonomy (GTDB): domain Bacteria; phylum Bacillota_I; class Bacilli_A; order RF39; family UBA660; genus Ventrenecus. The sequence continues at coordinate 688 of CAMLWN010000025.1, read as the reverse complement.
AGTTTTTTATATCATTCATATCATTTGTTTCATAATATTTGATAAGCTTTTCATAAAATGTAGCTTGATTTTCTTGAGCAATAGTAATAATTCCACATCCATTGTCTATCATAATTTTATTTGCAAAAAGCATCGCAACTCGTTTATTTCCATCTATAAACATTTGACGTCTCATAATATAAAGCATTATTTGAATGGCTACCTCTGTTTTTGTTTTTTCTTCTTGATTTATAATTTCCATTAATTCTTCTTTAATTTGACTTTCAATAGGAATTTGTGGTTGCCAAGATGTCCCACCTATGTGAACGGGTGTTGTTCTAATTTTTCCCAAATCACTTTCTAAAACCAATTTGTCAGCAACTAACTTATGAAGATAACATAAAGTAGCATAATTGGGCTCAATATTTTCTCTTTCTAAAATAAACTCCCACGCATACTTCAAATTATTTATTGTAATCACATCATTTACAGTTAAACCATTTACAATTCCACCATCATAGATTGCTTGAGTTTCAGGGTATGTAACGGCAATTCCTTCTAAATTTGCACTTTTCCAAATATAATCAACTATATTTCTTTTGGCTATAAATATATTTTGTTCTCTTGTTAAATGGTATTTATCGTTCATAATACTCTCGTATAATCAATCTTATAGAAATATTAATCTATTTGATTGATCCCTTTCTAT
>CAMLWN010000024.1 GCA_946490195.1 uncultured Mycoplasmatota bacterium | reverse complement strand
ATTTTTAGAAAAAATAATAATTAAAAAAGACTTGACATTGGTTAGCAAGTCTCCCATCCGAGTCATTTATATCAAAAGGAAAAAGGGAGGTCAAACTGCAGATTTCAGAGATTTTATCCTAAAAAAAGAGCCAATTTTTCAAATTTGTTTATTCAAATTCAATAAATTGATTCTTTATATATTACAGATTTTTAAAATTGGTATGAATTCTTTTTTTTATCTTTTTTCCATTTTTTTTAGAAATAACGTAGATTTGATGGGATTTTATTTGCTTTTTTTAATAATTTATACTATACTTACATTGTGTGAAGTTTTTCTGAAGTTGCGATGAACCTCTTTCATGCTACTTTGGTTAAACCGATTTAAAAAGAAAAGGAGGATTATACTATGGCTATGTCTAAGACTAGAAAAGCTGAAATTATTAAAGAATTTCAAAAATCTAAAAATGATGTAGGTTCTACAGAAGTTCAAATTGCTTTATTAACTGAAGAAATTAATAATTTGACTGAACATTTTAAGACACATATTCATGATTTCCATTCAAAACGTGGTCTTCAAAAAATGGTTGGACGTCGTAAAAAATTATTAAATTATTTAAAAGAAACTGATGTAGTAGCATATCGTGAATTGATTAAAAAGTTAAATTTAAGAAAGTAGGCACTAAATTTTTTAGCGTCTCTTTTTTTATAAATGAAAAGGAGTAGTAAAATGAAAAAGATTTATTCGATGGATTTTTTTGGACGAAATATTACTGTTGAGACTGGTTGGCTTGCAAAACAAGCAAATGGTTCAGTTTTAGTTCGTTATGGAGATACAGTTGTTTTATCTGTTGCAGTTATGGGAAAAAATGTTATTACTCAGGATTTCTTTCCTTTACAAGTTTTATATCAAGAAAAGTTGTATTCTGTAGGTAAGATACCTGGTGGATTTATTAAGAGAGAAGGACGACCTACTGATGAAGCAACTTTGGCGGCTAGAATAATTGACCGACCTTTACGGCCAATGTTTGATGAAAACTTACGAAATGAAATTCAAGTAGTGAATACGGTGTTATCTGTTGACCAAGATAATTCTCCAGTTATGGCTGCTTTATTCGGTTCTTCTTTAGCTTTAGGAATTTCTGAAATTCCTTTTGATGGACCAGTATGTGGAGTTGTTGTTGGAAAGATTGGTAAAGAATATATTATCAATCCAACAGTAGAAGAATTAGAAAAAAGTGAGTTAAACTTAACTGTAGCAGGTACAAAGAATGCGATTTGTATGGTTGAAGCTGGGGCAAATGAGTGCAGTGAAAAAGTAGTTTTAGAAGGTATTTTATTTGGACATGAGGCGATTAAAAAACTTTGTGAATTTCAAGAACAAATTATTTCTGAAATTGGAAAAGAAAAAGTTGAACTTGATAAAGCTGAGTTAGAACAAGATTTAGTTGAGGCTGTTACAAATTATGCTTATCAAAATATTTTGGACGCTATTCAAATTAAAGATAAATTAGAATCTGCTGGTAAAGTAGAAGAAATTAAACAACAGACAATTGGCTATTTTACCAATATGTATTTGGAAGATGCATCTTTAGAAGATAAATTAAAACAAATTAATAAAATTTTATATAATTTAGAAGCTGATGCAGTAAGAAGTTTGATAACTGAAAAACATATACGACCTGATGGAAGAGATATGGATGAAATAAGACCTTTGGATGCGATGGTTGATTTACTTCCAAGAACACATGGTTCTGCTGTATTTACAAGAGGTCAAACACAAAGTTTAGCTACGACAACTTTAGGAGCAATTGGAGAACATCAAGTACTTGACGGTTTAGGTATTGAAGATGCAAAACGTTTTATGCTTCATTATAATTTCCCAGCTTTCTCTGTTGGTGAGATTGGAAGATATGGGTCACCTGGAAGAAGAGAGATTGGTCATGGAGCTTTAGGAGAAAGAGCATTATCTTATGTTATTCCATCGGAAGAAGAATTTCCTTATACCATTCGAGTTGTTTCAGAAATTTTAGAAAGTAATGGTTCTTCTAGTCAAGCGACTATCTGTGCAGGCTGTTTAAGTTTGATGGCTGCTGGTGTTCCAATAAAAGCGCCAGTTGCAGGAATTGCAATGGGCTTAATTACATCTAAAGATGGAAAAAAATATACCATTTTAACGGATATTCAAGGACTTGAAGACCATATGGGAGATATGGATTTTAAAGTGGCCGGAACAAAAGAGGGTATTACAGCTTTACAAATGGATATTAAAATTAAAGGTGTAACGAAAGAAATTTTAAAAGAAGCTTTAGCTCAAGCTAAAAAAGCTCGTTTACAAATTTTAGATGTAATGACAGATTGTATTAAAGAACCAAGAAAAGAATTAAGTCCATATGCACCAAAGATTGCGACTTTCCAAATTAATCCTGAAAAAATTAAAGATGTCATTGGACGTGGTGGAGACATGATTACAAAAATCATTTTAGAAAGTAGCCATGTTAATAGTGTCAATGATAAAGATGCGGTTAAAGTCGATTTAGAAGATGATGGAAGAGTTATTATTTATCATACGAATCAAGAAATTATTGATGAAACCAAACGAAGAATTTTAGATGTAGTAAGAGAAGTTGAAGAAGATAAAATCTATACAGGAAAAGTCGTTAAAGTAGAAGACTTTGGTTGTTTTGTAGAACTATGGCCAGGATGTGAAGGACTAGTACACGTTTCTCAACTTGCTCATGAAAGAGTAAAAAAACCAAGTGATGTTGTTAAAATTGGCGATGAAATTTTAGTTAAGAGTCAAGGATATGACAATAAAGGAAGATTAAATTTATCACGAAAAGATGCTTTACCAAAACCACCAAAAAAAGAAGAAAAAAAACATGAATAATTTTTAATTAAGAATAAGTAAAGAAAATAAAGTACTTATTCTTTTTTATTGAAAAAAAATAGGAAACACGTTACAATGTATATAGAAAACTATAGAAGGATATACTAAAAGTGAAAAATTCAAAAAAATACCCCACACCCATTGACAAATGGGGGGGGGGTTTATGTGATATAATAAAAACATAAATAGAAGGGAATAGAAAAAATGAAATTAGAAAAATTTAAACAAAGAGACCCAAAGAAAATAGGAATAACAATATTTACGGTAGTATGTGTTTTACTAGTAGCAGGAGTATTTTTCTATACTTCATTTACATCATTTCAAACTCAACAAGAATTTAATATTATTCATGGTACAGTAGGAAGTAATGGAGATCTTTACTTTGCATTTTACGTAGACGATGTTATATCAAAGACAATGCCCCAAAAAGGAGAAGGATATGTTTTAGATAAAGAAAAAACAAATTGTACAAAGGGAGCAAGTGTCGAATTTAATGAAAACGATTGGTCTGTGAAAGTCTTAAACATGACAGAAACAAGAACAAAATGTACATTGTATTTTGAAAAGGAACCACCAAAAGCAACAGACGTAATATTAGCCAAAGGAGAAACAGATGAATTAAAGTTCGATGGAACAGCAGATAATAACTTAAGATATATTGGAGCAGACCCAAATAATTATGTATCTTTCAATAATGAATTATGGAGAATAATAGGCGTATTTAACAATATAGATGATGGAACCGGAAAAAAAGAAACAAGATTAAAAATCATAAGAGATGAACCAATAGGAACATATAGTTGGGATAATAAAGCAAGTGGTACAGGATCATCAATAAGCGAATATGGAAGTAATGATTGGAGTGATAGTGCTTTACAAATTGTGTTAAATAATGGAGCATATTGGAATCGAACAAGTGGAGAATGTCCAAGTGGACAAAATGGAGCAACAACAAGTTGTGATTTTACAAATACTGGCTTAACAGAAGAAGCAAAATCGATGATAAGTAACGCCAAATGGAACTTAGGAGGATTATCTGATACTAGCAGTGATGAAAATTATTATCAAACTGCAATTACAAGTGCATGGTACACATATGAAAGAGGCACAACGGTATATAGTGGAAGACCAACAGAATGGATAGGGAAAATAGGATTAATGTATCCAAGTGATTATGGCTATGCAACAGCAGGAGGAAGTACAACAAATAGACAAACATGTTTAAATACAGAATTATACAGCTGGGATGATTATGATGATTGTTTCAATAACGACTGGTTATATAATAGTTCATATTTTCAATGGACCTTAACTCCCTATTCCAGTTATTCGCTCTACGTGTTCCGTGTGGTCAGTGATGGCCACGTGACCGTGAGCTTTGCGTACAACACGAATGACGCGGTTTCCCCCGCCTTATATCTAAACTCTAACGTTAAAATAAGTGGAGGAGATGGTTCTTCTAGTTCACCGTTTATTTTAAGTCTATAGGATACCTAAAAATGGGGGCCCAGCCACGTGTAAAAGTGGCAGGGGAACGACTTCAGTTATCCACATCAAGATCAAGAAATGTAATAATACCTTTGAGTTTTTCAAAGTTATTATAAGGTAAATCTGTTATATAAAGGGAACTCCCAATTCCAGTAATTCGAACAACGTGTTCAATGTGAACAGTAATGGCAACGTGAACGTGAACAATGCGAACAACACGAATAACGCGGATTCCCCCGCCAGTCCTTATTATGATGAGTAAATATAGTTAAGGCTATATTTGAGAGTGAATAAGGCCAAGATTTGTCTTTGGTTTAAACCTAAATATACAGTATGGATGGAGAGTATACGTACAAACCTATATACCATACTTTTTTAGGAGGGAAGAAGTTTACTATGAGTAAATATATTGGGCTTAAAAGAAAAGTAAAATTGTAAATAGTAAAGAAGAAATTACATTTTTAGGAATTCATTATAAAATAAAAAAGAATAAAATCGTTGAATTTTTACTAAATAAAAAGCAACAAGCAATAGGAAAGAAAATTAAGAAAAATTTTTTTGAATTTAAGAATAATATGAAAAATATTGAAAGTTTATTCAGTAGTAGAGAATGCTTTTTACATAGTTATAAAGTAAGTAGAAAGTATATAAAAGAATTGATTTATGAAATGGAAAAGAATTGAATATCTAGAAAAATATTATTATGATTGTGTGATTTTATTTTTAGAAAAAAATAAATTGATAAGTTATGATAAAATATTCTATTTTTTTAATACAAAAGAAGAGTTAGAAAAACATCAAATTTCTTATATAATTATTGAAAATTTAAAAATTATTCATTTTACTTTTTATAAAGAAAATCAATATTTTCTTTATAAAAATCTATTTTATTTATTAAAAAAGGAAAATGAAGTTTTCTTGGGAATATATAAGTAGGAGGAAAACTTTATGAATGAAATTGTAGAAGAATTAAAAATAGAAAAAATGATTTATGAAATAAGAGGAAAACAAGTGATGTTAGATAGTGATTTAGCTAAACTTTATCAATGTAAGAATGGAACAAAAGAAATAAATCAAGCTGTTAAAAGAAATCCAATGAAATTTCCTAGTGATTTTTGTTTTCAACTTACAAAAGAAGAATATTTAGATTTGCAGTCACAATTTGTGACCACAAAAGAAAAAAATATGATAAGAATTTTACCTTATGTATTTACAGAACAAGGAGTTTCCATGTTAGCAACAATTTTGAAAACTACTATTGCTACTGAAATTAGTATTAAGATTATGAGATCCTTTGTAGCGATGAGAAAATATATTGGAAATAACTTGATTGAACAAAGATATATTAATCATTTAGTTATTGAACATGAAGATAAGATTAAACTTTTAGAAACCAGTTTTGAAAAATTAGAAACGAATAAAAATGAAATTTATTTTAATGGACAAATTTATGATGCTTATTCAAAACTCTTAGATATAATGAGTGAAGCAAAAGAAGAAATCATAATTATTGATGGATATGCAGATAAAAGTGTTTTATCGATGAAATGTTTCAAAAACTTTTAATGAATAAGATAGGAGAATTAGAATATGAATGAAATAGTAGAAGAATTAAAAATAGAAAAGATGATTTATGAAATAAGAGGAAAACAAGTGATGTTAGATAGTGATTTAGCTAAACTTTATCAGTGTAGTAATGGAACAAAATCTATTAATCTCGCTGTTAAAAGACATGTGAATCGTTTTCCAGAAAGATTTATGTTTCAACTTACAAAAGAAGAATATGATAATTTGAAGTTTCAAATTGAAACTTCAAGCTGGAATGCTTATGGTGGAGTAAGAAAATTACCTTATGCATTTACAGAGCAAGGAGTGGCAATGCTAGCAACTGTGTTAAGAACAAATGTAGCAGAAGAAGTAAGTATACGAATTATAGATGCTTTTATAGCTATGAGAAAATATATTGGAAATAACTTACTTGAACAAAGATATATTAATCATTTAGTTATTGAACATGAAGATAAGATTAAACTTTTAGAAACTAGTTTTGAAAAATTAGAAACAAAGAAAAATGAAATTTATTTTAATGGGCAAATTTATGATGCGTATTCAAAGATTTTAGATATATTAAGTGTTGCTAAAGAAGAAATCATTATTATTGATGGCTATGCAGATAAAAGTGTATTAGATATGATACGAAATACAGAAGTGAAAGTAATCTTAATTATTAAAAACTGTGGGAATTTAAAAGAGCAAGATATTTTAAAATATCAAGAACAATACAATAATTTAAATATTATTTATGATACTTCTTTTCATGACAGATATATCATTTTAGATAAAAAAGTATTTTATCATTGTGGAGCTTCATTAAATCATGCTGGAAGTAAAACTTTTTCTATAAATACATTAGAAGATGAAATGGTAAAAAAAAGTCTTTTGGAAAAAATAAGAATTTTGAAAGAATTTATATAAAATAATTTTTTTGTTTTAAGAATAAGCTTTATTAGGTGATTCTAGTGCAAACGTTTATTCTTTTTTTTAAAGGTTTGATTATTGGTATTGGTAAAGTTATTCCAGGAGTTTCTGGTTCCTTATTAGCAATTAGTTTAGGGGTGTATGAAGAAATTTTATTTCGAATTCAAAATCTTTTTCAAAGTTTTAAAGAAAATGTTCGTTTTTTATTGCCTTTAGGAATAGGTGTTTTAGTAGCTGTTTTGTTAGGAAGTAAGGTTTTGCTTTATTTTTTTGAAACTTTTTATATTTATACTGTTGTTTTCTTTATTGGACTTATTGTTGGAACAGTTCCTAATATTTTACAAAATTGTAAACGAAGTTTTAAAGATTGGATGATTATATTTTTGATTTTTTTGGGAATGTATTTTTTTTATACAAAATTGGAACTTCCAGAATTTGTTCCCGATTCTTCTATTTTTAGTTTTTTGTATATTCTTTTTTTAGGTTTTGTAGATGCTGTAACTATGGTTATGCCTGGTATAAGTGGAACTGCTACTTATATGATGTTAGGGAGTTATACTTTTATTTTAAATTTATTTGCTAATCCTTTTTCACAAATTGGTTTATGTATTTTATTTGGAATGGGATTGGTACTTGGAGTTCTTTTAATGATTAGGTTTGTAAATTATTGTTTTTTGAAACATAAAAATATTACTTGGAATGTCATTTTTGCTTTTTTACTTTCTTCGATTTTCTTTTTGCTTTTAAAAATTATTGATTTAATTGATTCTAGTAATATTTTTTCTCTTTTTCTTTTATTTATTATAGGCTTTTTTCTAATTAGTTTAACTAATAAGGATTAAGTCTCTTTTTTTCTTTTTTAAGTTGTGATATTCTATATATGAAAGTAGTTGAGAATATGAAAAATAAACTTTATTTTGTTCTTTCAACAGGAGGTATCCTTGTAACTTTGCTTTTTCTTTTTTATTTCTCAACTTTTTGTCTTAATGATAATCGTCTTAGTGGAGTGAATTTTTGTATTGTTTTTTTGATGATAACTAACCCTATTGTTAATTTGTTTCGAGTGAGGGAAAAGATGGTAAAAAGCTATTTTTATCATATTTTTTTGAATTTGATTTGTTTATATCTTTTATGTAAAAGCATTGCAAGTATTATTACTTTTTATGTTTCTGGCGGTAATGCTGCGAATAATTTGTTTCATAATGTCGATATTGTGGTTGTTTTGGGGTTATTACTTGTGCTATTTATTCTTTCTTTTTTCTTAAAAAAAGAGGAAATAGAGGGAAATAAACATAAATTGGTTTGGTTGTATATAGGATTACTTTTTTTGGGAATTATTCCTTTATTTAGAGAAATGTTTGCTATATCTTTTTTTACTAATCTTTTTGAGATGTCTTCATTAGATACGAGTTTGCGAATTCTTCTTCTTTTTCTTGTTTTTCTCTATCTTCTTAATTATGCTCGGAGTATTTATAGGGCTTCTGAATTAAGAACAAAAGCATTTATTTTTTTGCTTTATAGCTTTTTTACAGGAAATATACTAACAATTTTTGGCTCTTTTTATCTATTTATTTATGCTGAACAGTTTTTGATAAATGATTGATTTTACTGTGTGAAAAGGTGTCAAAAAGGGAATGTGACGAAATTGTAATTGCTTTTTTCGTCAAAATATACTATAATTTACTTGTATTACGTGATGTAGTACTATTTTTTAAAGAAAAGCGCATACTAATAATAGATATACATGAAGTATAAAATGGGGGAATTTAAAATGAATTTTGATAATAGGAGTAAAGTTCCTATTTATTTGCAAATTGCTTTTACTTTGCGTGAAAAAATTTTGAAAGGAAATTTAAAACCTGATGAGCAAATGCCTAGTATACGTGTTTTGGCTAAAAAAATGCAAGTAAATCCGAATACGATAAAAAAAGCTTATCGAGTTTTAGAAGAGCAAAATTATCTTAAAAGTCTTTCTACGAGAGGTACTTTTGTGACAAATGAACTTGATGAGATTAAAGAAAAACGAAAGAAAGCTTCTTTTGAGGCCATTCATTTAGAAACTCGAGAATTAAAAAATATGGGAGTTTCTTTGCGGACGATTTTAGAAGGGATTGAGAAAAAATGGAAAGTATTGTAGTAACAATTTATTATATATTATTTGCTTTTTCTTTTATTTACTGTATGTATTTTGCTATAACTGGGTTATTTGGATTTAAAAATTATCATAAAAGTATGTTTGGACGTCATAAAGCTAAATACCGTTTTGGTATCGTTATTGCAGGTCGAAATGAAGAAAAAGTAATTGGGGGATTAATTAAAAGTTTACAAAAACAACATTATCCTGAAAATTTATATGAAATTTTTGTTGTACCTAATAATTGTACAGATAATACAGAAGGTGTTGCAAGGGAAGCTGGAGCTACAATTATTCATTGTGATGTGCCTGTTAAACAAAAAGGCGATGCCTTAGAGGATACTTTTAAAAAATTGGTAAAAAGAGAAGATATTGATGCTTTTGTTGTATTTGATGCTGATAATCTAGTTCATCCTGATTTTTTAGCTCGAATGAACGATGCGTTATGCGAAGGTGTTGAAGTAGCACAGTGTTTCCGTGATGCTAAGAATATGGGAGATAACTGGTTAACGGGTTCTTATACATTATTCTATTTTATTCAAAATTTCTTTTTCAATCGTGCAAGAATGAACTATTCTGGTTCTGCTGCTATTAATGGAACAGGATTTATGGTTCGTAAAAGTGTACTTCAAAAATATGGCTTTAAAACTAGAACTATTACAGAAGATTCCGAATTTACTGGACAATGTGCTTTAAGAGGAATTCAAGTTGCTTTTGTTGAAGAGGCTATTACTTATGATGAACATCCACAAAGTTTCTGGGCAAGTTGGAAACAACGTAAAAGATGGACGAGTGGTTGCTTAAGTTGTTTACAAATTTATGGTGGAAAGTTATTAAAAACATTCTTTAAAACAGGAAATATTGCTTGTTTTGATATGGTAATGATGTATGCAGCTCCTTTAATGGTTGTTTTAGGATTTGTATTATCCGTTGTTTTAATTGCCTTTCATTTACTTGGAGTTGAATTATTTGATTTCTTCTCTTATTTATATGCATCTGGTATTTTGTTCTTTATTGTTTTCTACTTGTTAAATGTTGCAATGAATATTTTTGTAGTTAAGTATAATAAAAAGAGTACAAAGAATATTTTTTCTGGAATTATCTTCTTTGCTTTATTCTTAGCTACATGGATTCCAATTAATATTATTTGCTTATTTAAGAAAACCAATAATTGGGAACAAATTAAACATGACCGTAATGATGTCGATTTAGACCAATTAGTTAATTAAAGTTTATATAGGTGTTAATGAGTAAAATCATTAACCCTTTTTTTGTGATTGATACATAAAAAAGCAAAGCTTTTTATTCGCTTTGCCTTACTTCCATAATTACGGGTAGAATCATTGGATGTCTACCTGTTAGGGCACTGATGTATGGAGATAAATCTAAAATGATTTGATTTTTTAAATCTAAGTAACTGTAATTGTTATGAGATAAAGATTCTCGAACAATTGAGGTTACTTTTTTTTCGATTTTATCAATTAAATCGGCGTTTTCATTTACGGTAACAAATCCTCTGGTTGTTACATTTGGTTTAATTAGTAATTGTTTGGTTAATGGATTTACGTTGATTATTGCTAAGAGAATTCCATCTCGACTCATTAGTTTTCGTTCTTTAATAATTGATGAACCAACATCTCCGATTCTTGAGCCATCTACATATACATCTCCAGCTTCAATTGGAATACCTCTTTGTACTCCTTCATTGGTTAATTCAATAACATCTCCATTTTTACAAATGAAAATGTTTTCACTTGGAATACCACAATCTTCGGCTAAAGATTTATGAGACATTAGCATTCTGTATTCTCCGTGCATTGGCATGAAATATTGTGGTTTTACTAAACGGAGCATGAGTTTTAATTCTTCTTGTTTTGCGTGTCCTGAAGTATGGATATCACTAAATTCTTCATAGGTAAATACTTTTACACCTTTTAAATAGAGTTTATTTATAACTCGATTAATACTTGCAGCATTTCCTGGTATTGGTTTTGATGAAAAGACTACTAAATCATCATTTAATAAGGAAATTTGTTTGTGAACACCATTTGCGATTCTTGATAGAGCTGCTAGTGGTTCTCCTTGACTTCCTGTACATAAAATACAAACTTCATTTCTTTTTAATGATTTTGCTTTATTTGCATCTATAAAAATGCTTTTGTCTTTTATGAGTCCATTATTTAATGCTATTTCAATACTTGTTTCCATACTTCTACCAAACGTTACGATTTGTCTGTTGTTTTTTCGGCATGTCTCTACAATATGTTTGATTCGGTATATATTTGAAGCAAATGTCGCGATGATAACTCTGCCATAGTGTCTTGAAATAATATCGTTTAATGTTTCATCTACTGAGCTTTCAGATTTTGAAAAACCTTCTGATAAAGCATTAGTACTGTCAGATAATAAAAGTTTTACACCTTCGGCTCCAATTTTAGCAATTTTGTGTAAGTCAGCCATAGGGCCAATTGGCGTTAAATCAAATTTAAAATCTCCTGTTTCAAAAATTATCCCTTGTGGTGTATGAATTACAACAGCGAAACTATCCGGGATGGAATGGGTTGTCGTTACAAACTCCACTTCAAAGTGTTTAAATTTTAAAACTGTATCTTTATCATATTTTTCTAAATGTTGAAAATCTTGATGAGCATCTTCTAGTTTGTTTTTAATTAAACTTACAGCGATTCCAGGTGCATAAATGACTGGAATTTTTACATTCTGTAATAAAAAACTAATTCCTCCGATATGATCTTCATGACCATGAGTAATAATTAAAGCTTTAATGTCACTTTCGTGTTCTTTTAGATATGTGACATCTTGAATAACGTAGTCAATCCCCATTAAATCGTCTTCTGGAAACATCACTCCAGCATCGATAATCAAAAGCTCATGTTCGTGATGAATCACATACATGTTTTTTCCAACTTCACCAAGCCCACCTAAAGCAACGATAGACGTGGTGTCTTTTTTATTTTGCATTTATATCTTCCTTTCAAAAAAAATAAAAAATAAAGTTGTTTCGCTTTTAAAATTATACCTCAAAAAATTGTAATTGTCTAGTTTTAATGGTATACTTTATACAGGCAGGTGAAGATTGTGAAAAATAAAAAGGGTTTTACTTTAACAGAGTTAATTGCGGTTATTGCGATTCTTGGAATATTGATGACAGTTGCTGGAGTTGCTGTGTTTGGGGTTATGGGAGAATCTCAAAATAAACTTTTAGAAGAGCAAATAAATGGTCTTGCTGATACGGCAATTACTTATGTTATTTCTGAAAAATTGTATTTAGAAAACTGTCCTTCTAGTTTTGATCCAAAAAGTCCTTCTTCTAGTGATTGTTATACAGAAGTTTCTGTAGCAGAATTGGTTCAAAGTGGTTTTTTTGAAAATAAAAGTGATTTGTGTGATTTAAATAAGGAAATTCTTGTTTATCGTGATTCAATTGGGGAATTACAAAGTTATGTTCCTGAAAATACCTGTAGTTATTAATTTTAGAAATGAGGAATGTTAAATGGGTTTGTTTGATAAGTTAAAAAAATTGGTGACAAAGAAAGAAAAAGAAATTGAAAATAAAGAAATTGAAGAGTCTTTAGAAACCTATGATAAGGGTTTAAAAAAAACTAGGGATGAGTTTGTTTCTAAGCTTAGTCTATTGGGAATTAAATATACAAAGGTTAGTGAAGAGTACTTTGAAGAATTAGAAAATCTTTTAATTATGGCCGACATTGGTGTGAATACGGTTTTTAAGTTCATGGAAGAAATTCGTGAACGGGTAAAAAAAGAGAATATTGTAGATACAAAATATTTACAAGAAGTTATTGTCGATGAGCTTTTTATCATTTATGTTAATAATGAATCTTTGTCTGATAAAATTGCAATGGCTGATGAGGGAACAACTGTAATTTTAATGGTTGGGGTAAATGGAGTTGGAAAAACAACAACTATTGCGAAACTTGCTTATAAATATCGTCAAGAAGGAAAAAAAGTGATGATGATTGCTGCGGATACTTTCCGGGCTGGAGCCGTTGCTCAATTAAAAGATTGGGCGATGAAAACAGATTCTTTATTCTTTGGTAAAGAAAATACCGATCCTTCTGGTGTGATTTTTGATGGCTTAGAAATGGCTAAGAAGGAAGATGTTGATATTGTTTTCATTGATACAGCTGGTCGTTTACAAAATAAAGTGAATTTGATGAAAGAATTAGAAAAAATGAATAAAGTAATTGGACGTATTGTTCCAAATGCTCCTCATGAAACCCTTTTAGTTATTGATGCGACTACTGGTCAAAATGGAATTGTTCAAGCTGAAAGTTTTAAAGAAATTACTAACATAACAGGAATTGTATTAACGAAACTTGATGGAACGGCTAAAGGTGGAATTGTTTTAGCCATTAAAGAATCTGTTGGTATTCCTGTTAAGTTTATCGGATTAGGCGAGAAAATGACTGACTTGCAAGTTTTCGATATTGAATCGTATATTTATGGATTATTTAAGGATATGATTGAATAATGGATAAGTTTTTCTATTATAATAATTTGTTTTCAGTTTATCGAAATTTGTTGACTTTAAAAGAACAAAATGTTTTTTCTTTGTATTATGAAGAGAATTTGTCGTTAAGTGAAATAGCAGAAAATTTAGAAATTTCTAGAAGTGCAGTAGGTAATACTGTAAAAACGGTTGAAAAAAAATTGCAAAATTATGAGGATTTATTGCATGTTTGGGAAAAAAATGAGATTCTTAAAGACTGTTTAGGTTTGGTTGAAGAGCAGAAAATTCGTGAAAGAATACAAAAAGTTTTAGATTAGAAAGGATGAGAGTTATGTTCGAATATATGGGGGATCGACTTAGCAATGCAATTAAAAATATTCGTGGTATGGGCAAAATCACAGAAGAAAATATTAATGATGCGATGCGCGAGATTAGAATGGCTTTGCTTGAAGCAGATGTTAATTATCAAGTTGTTAAAGAATTTGTAGCCAATGTTAAAGAAAAAGCTTTAGGAATGGATGTTGGAAAGAATTTAAAGCCAGATGAACTTTTTATTAAACTTGTTAAAGACGAACTTATTTCTTTATTAGGAAGTGATGTTGCTTTATTAGAAGTTCATAAATATCCAACTATTTTGATGCTTGTTGGACTTCAAGGTTCTGGTAAAACGACAACTGCAGGTAAATTAGCAAATTATTTGCGTAAAAAAGAAAGCAAGCATCCTTTATTAGTTGCGTGTGATGTTTATCGTCCAGCAGCGATTGATCAATTAAAAGAAATTGGGAAAAGTTTACAGATTTCAGTTTTTGAAGAAGGTAAGAAAAATCCAGTAGAAATTGTTAAAGATGCTTTGGAATTTGCTAAAAATGAGAAAAATGATTATATTATAATTGATACGGCTGGAAGACTTCATATCGATGAACAATTGATGCAAGAATTGAAAGATATTGAGGAGTTTGCTCATCCTCATGAAGTTTTGCTTGTTATTGATGCAATGATGGGACAAGATGCTATTCATGTTATTGAAGGATTTAATAATGCTCTTGGTTTAACTGGTTGTATTTTGACAAAGTTAGATGGTAATACAAAGGGTGGTGTTGCTTTATCTGTTCGTCATTTAACTCATGTACCTATTAAATTTGTTGGTGATTCTGAAAAACTTGATGGACTATCTATGTTCTATCCTGAAAGAATGGCTGAACGTATTCTAGACATGGGTGACATTATGGGAATTGCTGAAAAAGTAGAAGATATTATGTCTGAAGCTGAGGCAAAAGATCAAATGAAGAAAATGCAATCCGGTAAATATGATTTAGAAGATTTTTTAAATAATTTAAAACAAATAAAAAAATTAGGGCCATTAGAAAATATTATTAAGATGCTTCCACAAGCAAGGAAAATGGGGTTAAATAATATTCAAGTTGACCCAAAACAAATGGCTCATGTTGAAGCAATTATTCAGTCGATGACTCCTTACGAAAGAAGACATCCTGAAGTTCTTAAGGCTACTCGAAAACAAAGAATAGCTAAGGGTTCTGGTAGAAGTGTTGAAGAAGTCAATCGGTTATTAAATCAATTTGAACAAATGAAAAAAATGATGAAAATGATGCAAAATGGAAATATGAAATTGCCATTTTAAAAAAATTTTAGGGGGAAATAATCTGAAAAAAGTTCAAGGTTTTCGTTCCTATGTGCGCCTTGAACTAAGTGAAAGGAATGAAACTTGTTATGAAGAAATTGAGTTTTATTGTCATTATATTTTTAATGGGGTTTTTTGGTGTGGTACAAGTAAATGCTTCTAGTTTAGTTAATAACTCTTATTGTGAAGAAGCATTAGATACAGATGGGGAGCCAGTTCAAATTTGTCATTTTGTTTTTGATGTAGATGGAACAGTTACTTATAATCAAAATTCGTTATCCTTAACTTTAACTAATGTTGTCATAAAATCTATACAAGTAGAAAATGGTTGGTATTATACAAAAGTTCATGATAATTTATATACTTTTGAAACTTCTAATCCGACTTTGACAGGACATGTTGAAATGGCTACTATTGTTTTTCGAAAGATAAATGAGGCAGAAGAGTGTTCAATTCATTATTCTTGTGATTGGAGTAAAATAGATCGAAGTTGTTCTATTTTTGAAGGAAATTATTATGGACCAAATGGAGATATTATTACCGAATTAGAATATGAGAAGCAATGTTTAAAACCCGTTTGTAAAGATTATGGAGACGGAACTTATTCTGATAAAAATGGAAATTTGGTTAGTAAGATAGAATATGAAAAACAATGTTTACCTCATTATTGTGAAATAATCGATGGAATTTATTATGGGAAAGATGGTACAGTTGTCACTGAAGACGTCTTTCGTGAACAATGTGACACAACACCTAGCTATAGTTGTCAGATTATCGATGGTGTTTATTATGGGCCTAATGGGGATATTCTTACTGAATTAGAGTATGAAAAACAATGCCTGAAACCAGTTTGCAAAGATTATGGAGATGGAACTTACTCTGATAAAAATGGAAATTTGGTTAGTAAAATAGAATATGAAAAGCAATGTTTAGTTCATTATTGTGAAATCTTAAGTGATGGGACTTATTATGGAAAAGATGGTACAATCGTTACTGAAGAAATTTATAATCAAGAGTGCGGGAATGTCTCTAAATATATTTGTGAAATAGTAGATGATGTGTATTACGGGAAAAACGGAAATAGTGTTTCTTATTTACAATATCAAAAAGAATGTGAAACTCATGTATGTGAAATTTTAAGTGATGGCACTTATTTTGACGCGAATGGAAATATTGTAAGTGCTGAAGAATACGAAATTTCTTGTGGGATTGGAATTGATAATCCTCAAACTGGTGGAAAAGGAATTTCTTTATTTCTTTTTCTATTAGGTGGAATCTTAACTATTTTGATTTTTATAGTAGTAAGAAATAGCAAGAAAATTTATCGTTTATAATGTGAAAATAGCCTAAATCAAGGCTTTTTTTTTTCATATGCTACTATAGAAAGGAATGACAATTTATGTTAAAGAATAAGGAATGTGAAAGAGATAGTTTTCAAATGAACTATCAAACTGCTGCAGGAAGTTGTGATATGAATATGAATATGGGAAGTTGTAATTGTATGCCACCATGTCCTCCACCATGTGAATGTAGTTGTCCGCCAATTTGTGAGTGTCCTCAAAGTCAAGTGTGTCATCGAGTAATCAATTATAATGTTCCACATATTATGCCATATCATACTACTGTTGTTAATCATCATGTTTATAATCATACTTATACTCCAGTTTATAGCTATTCTGAAGTCGATGAAGTAGAAAACGTTTACGGCAATCGTTGTTGTCGTTAAAACTCTATGTTTTCAGTAATTCTAAATAAGTAAATTTTGAATTTGTATTTAGTAATTTCTGTTGATATGGGAGATAGGGGGGTGTTTGATAAAATTATCTTAGGAAACTAGGATAATTTTTTGTGTCTCTAAAAGAAAAAATGATATAATATATATGACATAATAAGTCATGATTATAATAACTCTTAATAAACCATAATAGAAGTAGAGACCAACTATAATGTGTCAATAGAAAATTGA
>CAMLWN010000023.1 GCA_946490195.1 uncultured Mycoplasmatota bacterium | reverse complement strand
ATATAAGATAATGTAGTTAAAAAATATCTTAACTACATTATACGAGGAGGAATTTAAGACATTTGATAAGGTTTAGATGCTGAACATGTTACCACAAAAAAAGCATCAAGAATTTTCTTGATGCCAAACATATTATATATTCATTAATTTTTCTTTTACCTTTTTACTTACTAAAGACATATCAGCAACAGTTCCAATTTTTTCAGTTAAATTTTTCATAATTTTACCCATATCTTTCATACTTGTTGGTTTTTCCGTTGCAAAAGCGTTTTCTATCTCCTGATCAATTTGTTCTTCCGTAAGTTCCTCTGGTAAATACTTTTGTAAAATTTGAATTTCTTTTTCTAAATTTTCAATTTCTTCTTTCTTATTATATTTTTCAAATTCACTAATAGAATCTTTTCTTTGTTTTACATTTTTCTTAATTACCATTAAAACATCTTGATCATTCAACTCACGTTTTAAAGATATTCCTTCTAATTGTAAAGCACTTTTTAGCATTCTTAATACAGACAAAGTAAACTTATCCTGATTTTTCATAGCTTCTTTTAAATCAGTATTTATTTTCTCATACATAATATCATCTCCTATGTTTATTATAGTAGATTTAAAGATTTTTTCCAACTATTTTTGTAAAACTTTCTCAATATCAAAAAAAAGAATACTTTTTTAGCATTCTTAATTATTACGATGTTTTCTTGAATTACGAATATTTTTCTTTTTCTCTTCTCTTCTTTTCACGCCAGGTTTTTCATAATGTTTTCTTTTCTTTAATTCTGAAGGGACACCGCTTTTGGCTACTACCACTTTGAATCTTCTTAACGCTTTGTCAATATCGCCGTCTTTAACTACAACTTTGTTAGAATTCATCTTCCAATTTCCCTCCCTTCGTCTTTTCTACATCTGATTATAACACCACAAAAGCTATAAGTGCAAGAAAAAACGCACAAAAAGACGAAAAAAGGCTAAATTACATAGCCATTAATTCTTCTTCTTTTTCTTTTCCTTTTTCATCAACAATTTTATTGTATTTTTGAATAATTTCTTGAATTTCTTCTAACGCTTGCTTTTCCTCATCTTCAGGAAGTTCTTGCTTTTTAATCTCGTTATTCGCATCTTGTCGAACATTTCGTAAAGCAATTTTTGCTTCTTCGCAAATAGCCTTTGCTTGCTTAACATATTCTCTTCTTCGATCTTCTGTAAGCTCTGGTATTGTTAGAATAATCATCTCTCCATTATTTACAGGAGTAATTCCTAAATTTGCCTCGTTAATTGCTCTTTCCATATCTTTTAAAACGCTGCGATCAAAAGGTTTAATAAAGAGCTCTCTAGCTTCAGGAACTGTAATATTTGCTAAACTTTGGATATCCGTAGGAACTCCATAATAAGGAACCATAATTCCCTTTAACATTCCAGGATTTGCTCTTCCAGCTCGAATAGTCAAAAGCCTTTCCTCTAAATTTTCTACTACTTTTTGCATTTTCTTTTCTGTATCCATATTCTCCTCTTTCTATATATTATTCGTTGCTAAATTATTTCTTAGCACAAATTCTTCTACTTCTTCTTTATTTTTACTACCAACTAATTCATCTACAAGTTTTCCGTTTTTAAACACCATAATATATGGAGTATACTGTAAATTCTTTTTTAATCTCTCATCTTGATTTAATAAAGCAACATACTCCTCATTATCTCGATCATACAAACTACGATTCATATAATATGCATCTACTTCATATTTATCAAACACTTCCTTTAACAAAGGAACATATTGAACGCAAGTATGACATGAATCTCTAGAAGATAATAAAGTAAAAGATTCTTGATTTTGAATTTTAGTCAAAATATCAGTAACAGATAATTCCTCCAAAAAATCAATTTTATAATCTCCAACAGTTATTTCACCATCTTCTCCAAACACTCGATTATTATTATTAGGAACATGTAGTATAAAATGTAAAACAATTCTATCTCCAAAAGCTAAAACTACTAAAGCCACAACCACACAAATACAATAAATAATCTGTCTTTTTTTATCATCTATGGTTGTAAATTCTTTAATTTTTTTCTTATCAAGCTTCATTTTCATCCTCCAAAAACTTTTCGAAGTAAACGCCTAATTCAACTCGCTTGTTTTCTTGTTTATCATGAGTCCAATAATCATCTACAGAGACATCTCCATGAAGAATGCTCGTTTCATTATCATAAGCTATAATTTCTCCGTCTTTTACCATAATCATAGTCGGAGCATAAATATTACGAGTCCCGTTGTCTAAAACTGGCAAGTAAGCATTTAATTTTTTAACAATATTTTCATAATAAGAATTGTTCATACTACGATCATTTAAAAAATTATAATAATAAATTTCATTCATTCCATAGTACTTAGCTACATCATTTAATAAAGCAGCATAAGTATGACTCCAAGCATTCTCTGGAAAAGCAAAGAAAATAACTCCTGTACCAGTATTCATGATTTCGAGAATCTCAGCCGCGGTTTTATAATCATAAATATTTTCATTGGTTATTCCGAACTCCTTGGTAAAAGTTTCTTGATCATTAAAATCTTTAACTGGAGCATTATAATCCTTC
Source organism: uncultured Mycoplasmatota bacterium (assembly GCA_946490195.1). GTDB lineage: Bacteria > Bacillota_I > Bacilli_A > RF39 > UBA660 > Ventrenecus. The sequence continues at coordinate 14,703 of CAMLWN010000023.1, read as the reverse complement.
GTTCCTAAATAAATAAATGCCGCAATCATAAAGATAGCACTTGCAATATAAATGACTTTTTGAAACAAAGGCATAGGTGCTTTTTTTACTTTCATAAAAATTCACTCCCATATAAATTATATCAAGGATTTTAAAAGAAAAAAAGACACTTTATCAAAAAAGTGTCAATTTAAGTTTTTAAAAAAGTTGAAATATAAAACTCATGATAAAATTAGAGAGTTGAACCATAATTATCTACATAAATAATCATACTTACTCTGGATAACTACAAGTTTTTATGCCATTTTCATAACGGACTTGTATATTGGTAGTTCCAGCAATTCTTGATTGAGTTTTTGGATTAGTTAAATCTTCATCTTCAATAAGGCCTTCTTTTAACAAATCTTGAACAGCAATTGTACAAGAACCATTATTTTGACAAGTTCTCTTAAGATTTGCGTTCATATTTAAATCAATATATGTGCACGCTGCTTTTTCCAAAGTATTTTTAAAATTCTCGTATTGCTCTTCCTGTTGCTTTGTATAACTAACAGACAAATTACTCACAATAACAGTTCCAATAATAGCAATAAGTCCAATCGTAATAATTATTTCAATTAAAGTAAATCCTTTTTTCATTTTTAGTCCCCTATCCTATATTCATTGTAAAAGAAAAAAAGAAAAAAAGCAATTAAATTTTGATCGCCTTTCTTCGTTTGACAAAATGAAAGAATAAGTAAAAAATAAAACTAAATATAACCAATAAATAAAAACTTATACCTCTTAAAAGCATCATTCCAGAAGTTGCTAATGCAGTACCATAAATAACTTGATTGGCTTGTAAAAGAAGTCCTTCGCTTACCACGACTCCACCTGGAAAAGGCACAAAATCTGAACCTAAAGTAATGCATACTTGAAAAGCAATCACTTCAAAAATAGACATGTCATTTAGTCCAAAAGACAAATAAATAACATAACTTACAGAAAGAATAGAAATTCTTTGTAACAATAAAATAACAAAAGCCTCCAACAATATTTTAGGGTGTTTTTTAGTAAACTTTGCACACTCTTGATATTCCTTCAAAGATTCTTTGAGTTTTTCCTCTCTTTCTGCAATATTTTTCACTTTCAATTTCTTTAAGATTTTTAAAACAAATTGAATAATCCTATACATTAATTTTTCTGAATAAATCAGCAAAAAAAACAAAAGCATAACGAGAAGCGTGGTAACAAATCCAAGTAATACTAACCAATTAAATAAAGTATTAAAAGTAAACAATTTTTGAGAAAAAAATAGAAATCCTATTATGGCTAAAAAAACTAAAGCGACTTTATAAATTAATGTATTTAAAAGAATAACTACACTATTCACACGATACGGAATTTTATCTTTACTCATTTCAATCATTTCAACAGGTTGACCGCCCATACTACTTGGTGTAATCGCCGAGAAATAAACTTCGGTCATAATATATCCTAAAGCTTGATACCAACTAATCTTATAACCTAAATGATAAAACATTCGTTTTAAATATAAGCAATGAAAAAAAGCATAACTGATGAGTAATACAAATGCCCATATCAAGATAAAGGGATTACAGTTTTTTAAAGAAGTTACAAACTCCTGAATAGAATAATCTCTTAATATAAAATAATATGTTCCTAAAATTAGTAAAACAAATAAAACTGCCGAAAATACATATTTTTTAATATTTTTCATAACTCACCAACCTTAATCATTGTAACACACTCTTCTATAGAATTCCATGTCAAAATATGAAAAAAATTCTTACAAAAATGTAAGAACTTTATTAAAATAAAGAATTTTTAAAATTTTCTGATTCATTAAATCATATCAAAAAATATCTTATTCTGCTTGATATTTTTTAAGCATTTCTTTCTCTTCTAAAAGTTTTCTTTTTTCTTCATTTACTAAATTCTCTGGAGCTTTTTGAACAAAATTTTGATTACGCAACAAATTCTCTCTTTTCTCAATACTTTTCTTTAAAGCTTCCATATTTTTTTGCTTCTTTTCCTTTTCTTCTAAAGTTTCTTTATGCTCATTATATAGATATACCTGATAATCTTGATATTCTACAATTGTGTAATTATCAGAAAGTTGTTCTTCTATTTCTTTACCTTCCCATTTTAATAACTTGCTGATTAAACGATAATCATTTGGTTTACTTATATAAATTTTATACTCTTTACCAATTTGTAATTCAGCTTTTCTATTTCGGAAAATCCGAACAAATTCAATAAGTGCATTACATTCTTTTTCGCCATCAGGGAAAAGAAAATTTTTCTCGTATTTAGGATATTCGCTAATAATCAAAGGAGTTTCTGAAATATTTTTAAATATCTCTTCAGTAACAAAAGGCATGAATGGATGAAGCATTTTTAAAATATCCCCTAAAACTTTTTTCAAAACACTCTTCGTTGTAACCGATTCCAAAGAAAATTTTGCCATTTCAATATATTGGTCGCAGAAATCTTCCCAAATAAACTTATAAAGAATACTGCCAACATTTTGAAATTCATATTTATCCATATATCGAGTAACAACTTTAATCGTTTCCTCTAACCGTGTTAAAATCCATTGATCACTTATAGACAAATCTTCAAATTTTTCTTCTTGTAAATCTTCAATATTCATTAAAACAAAACGAGAAGCATTCCAAATTTTATTAATAAAATTCCATGCAGCTCTAACCTTTTCTTCATCATAACGTAAATCAGTACCAGGTGCAGTTGATGTCGTTAAATAATAACGTAAAGCATCTGCTCCGTATTCTTCAATGACATCCATTGGATCGACTCCATTACCTAAAGATTTACTCATTTTTCTTCCCATTTTATCTCGAATAAGCCCGTGAATATAACAATATTCAAAAGGTCTTTGATGAGTAAAATGAAGCCCTTGAAAAGTCATTCGATTTACCCAGAAAGGAATAATATCATATCCAGTAACTAAAACACTTGTAGGATAATACTTTTGATAATCAGCTGTTTCATCTGGCCACCCCAATGTACTAAAAGGCCATAAAGCACTTGAAAACCAAGTATCTAAAACATCTTCATCTTGAACCCAACCTTCTTCTTTAGGAGCTTCCATTCCAACATAAATTTGATCTCCTTTATACCAAGCCGGAATTTGATGTCCCCACCAAAGCTGTCTTGAAATACACCAATCATAAGTAATTTCCATCCAATGATTCATAATTTTTTCATAACGAGCTGGCAAAAATTTAACTTTTGTATCCTTATTTTTTTGATTATTCAAAACCTTATCCGCTAAAGGACGCATTTTAACAAACCATTGTTTAGACAAATAAGGCTCTACCATTACATCTGTTCTTTCAGAATGTCCTACGGAATGAATAATTTTTTCGACCTTAAGTAAATAGCCTTTTTCATCCAATTCCTTAACAAGTTTTTCACGAGCTTCAAAACGATCTAACCCTTGATAATGAAGAGCATTTTCGTTCATAGTACCATCTGGATTAATAACTACAATTTTTTCTAAATTATGTCTTAACCCCACCTCATAATCATTCGGATCATGACATGGTGTAATTTTAACAACACCTGTTCCTTTTTCTGGATCAGCATGCTCATCTCCAATAACAGGGATTTCTCGATTAACTAACGGTAAAATTACCTTTTTTCCAATATATTTTTTATATCTTTCATCCTCAGGATTTACAGCAACAGCAGTATCCCCAAACATTGTTTCTGGACGAGTCGTTGCAATATCTAAGTACTCATCACTGTCTACTAAAGGATACTTAATATGATAAAATGCTCCTTCAACATCCTTATAAATGACCTCTTCATTAGATAAAGCCGTTTTAGCCATTGGATCCCAGTTAATCATTCTCTCACCACGATAGATTAGTCCTTCTTCGTAAAGGTGAACAAAAACAGTTCGTACAGCTTTGCTTAAGCCCTCATCCAAAGTAAATCGCTCTTTATTGTAATCTAGGCTAAGTCCTAATTTAGCCCATTGATTATGAATATTTAAAGCATACTCTTCTTTCCATTCCCAAGCAACTTTTAGCCATTCTTCTCGCTTCATACTTCTTGGGTCAATTCCTTCTTCACGAAGCTTTTTATCAACCTTTGCTTGAGTAGCAATTCCCGCATGATCCATACCAGGAACCCATAAAGCATCAAATCCCTGCATCCTTTTATAACGAATCATAATATCTTGAATAGAAGTATTCCAAGCATGTCCTAAATGAAGTTTACCAGTTACATTAGGTGGAGGTATAACGATGCAAAAAGGCTTTCCATTATTCCTTCCTGATGCAAAATATCCCTTTTCCTTCCATGTTTCATAAGCATTTTCTTCTACTTCTTTTGGATTGTATTTTTTATCTAGCATTTTGTTTCCTCCTCTTATAACGTTAAATTATTTAAAATATTATTTAAAAAGTTCTTTACATTTCCTATATCATGATATTTTCCATTTTTGTATTCTATCGCATGAATACGGACGGGCTCATCAAGAAAATTTTCCAGATAATATTTTGCTTGTTGTTTAGTAGTGCCTTCTGGAAATAAAGCTACTAAATCCGTAACATCTGGCATAATGATTAAATCTTGATAATTCTCACAAGCATATTTGGAATTATCCAACATTGAATCTTTTATTTGATAATTTTCATCATAATATTTTTGAATAATTTGACCGACTAAAATATCGTGTCTTATCGTTTTATCCTCTGTCGCATTTGTTAATACTTCACCACTAGGTTCTACAACTAAAACTTCTTTTAAATAATCCATATCTAATCCCTCTTTCCAATAAAAAAAGATGATACCAAAGGAGTCTACTTAAATAGACGGTACCATCCTTATTTTTCACTTTTTTTGATAACGCAGTTCCCTGCGAAATAAACTCCATCGCAACCTTCAAAAGTCTCTTTTACTTAGTTTCACCAAACCCAAGCTCTCTATAAAAAGAAATCTTTTTACTCCTCAATTTCAACGTTCATAAAAATATGATAAATGATTTTTCTAAAATTTTCAACCCTTTTAATCACTTTCTATAGTTTCAACCACTTCATTATTAATTGATATGACCACATTATTATTTGGATCGACAGTTGTTAAAATCTCATCATCTTCTTCAATAGTATATGTTTGACTAACAATTTCTTGATTGGCAATATCATAAACATAAAATTGATTGGTTGTAGTAAAACAATTTAAATACTTATCGGTAAAAGACAAATAAGAAAAATCTTCTGATAATATCGAATTACTATTATAATCTAAAAGATGATAGTATCCTTCTTCACTTCTCGTAATGAGATAAGTTCCAGTATAATCAACTATTGCTTCAAAAATTTCACTAGTAAGCATTGCTCCATTTTGGTCAATTATTCGCCAACTATTTTCATTAGCAACAATAAAATAATCTGCCAATATTTTTCCTGTTTCATCTTTTTGATCGGTTAAACCAATAAAAGTATACTGAATAGGAACAACCGGAGCGATAATATCATTTAAACGAATCACACCATATTGGTGAGATGCATTCTCGACAATCAACAAATTCCCGTTAATTCCTGCGCCGTAATCTTTAGCTGAAAGATAAGATGCTTGCTGATAAGAAACACCACTTACAATATCATAGATAAAGGCCTCCGTAATAGAGGTATCTGAAGTATCTGTCAAAACAGCAAATCGATTATTAATAATTTTAATAGGTTCATCTTCAGCTACAGTAGCCGAATTCACACCATATTCATCATCGTTGATGGTATTCACCGCATAACCACAGTGAGAAGTTTTGCATTCATATGTCCCAAGTAAAGTTCCATCGTCCTGATAAAACCACAATTTATTATCAAAATAAAATTCATGATTCACATTATCTAACCCAGAAGTTTCTCCAGGACCTGTTAATTTTAAAAACAAACCGTAACCAGCTAAAGGAACAAAAATAACAAGCAAAAAGATAATGAGAAAAAGTGCTCCTTTTTGAACTTTAGGATTCATCTCCATCACTATCCTTTTCTTTTAAAAATCCAACTCTATCTGTATAGGTATTATTCGTATTTCCAATTTCCACATAAACATGAGTATTATCAAAAGTTACCCGAAAAGCCTTAGTTCCTTCACCATAATAATTATCAATGTGAAGCTCTAAACCACTTTCTCCATCTTCTGTAACGGTAATTTCATTGTTTTCATAATTGTATACATGAACGCGATTATTTAAAACAGCAGCATAATATTCATTATATAATTCAATATAATTATAAGAATTACTTGAAACTTCATCGTCAAACGTATGAACAAAATACATATTATCTTTATAAGTTTTTAAATATTTATGTGTATCATCTACTTCTAAATAATCCACAATTGGGCTATTTTTATCTTGAGTAAGCTTATTGCCTTCAATATCATACAAAGCATATCCAACATCGCTTTGAACAACATAATATTCACCTAATTGCTTTATACTCGAATACTCAAATGGAAGAACAGGACTTACAGCATCAGAAGTGATTCTCGCAACTCCAAATTTTCCACTAGTCTTAGACTTAGCAATAAAATAAAGCTCACTAATATTAGCAAATGTCAAACTATTCATATTAGTATAAGAAGAAGTATCTACACTTTCATAAGTTGCAAGTTCTTTTTTATTAACTAAATCATACAAATAAATCGTGTCACTATCTTTAATAAAAACATATTGTTTATTAATTAAAGGAATTGCACCAACTTCTTCACTATGATCAATTTCAAGAGTATTCCCGATAATCTCGCGATAAAAAGAATCAGTTGCAAGTCCACACGAACTCAAAGTTGTAGTATTTCCATCTACAGAATTTTCATTTTTACAAGAATACGTTCCAAGTAAAGATTCTTTTTCTTCATCAGAATAAAAATACAAAGTTTTATTAAAATAATTCATAAAAGCAAGTTTGCTAGATAATGTACCTTCTAATAAATTAACCGAAAAATTTTCATAATCATCTTCGTTGTAAATATTAATATTTAAACGGTCACCTTCAAGTGCAAAATCAAAAGCTTTCTCCGTACTAACAAGTTGATAATTTTCATAAGTCTCAACTGGATTATATGCGTCATTTTTCAAATCATAAGGAGCAGGAATCATCTTATTTCCAGTATAATCACTAACATACAATTGGTTATTCAAAACGTACAAATATACATTGTCTAATGGAACAATATAATCATATCCTTCTTCATTTAACAAAGTTGAATTATAATCATAAACATAATATTTATCATCTTCATCTTTAGTGACAATATGTGTTTCAGTTGCATAAACAACTGAAGTATTAAAAGCTTTTGTCAAAATCTTATTGCCCATATCAGCCAAATAAGAATTATTATCTTTTCGAACAGCCAACAAATTTGCTTCCTCCTGATCTGGCAAAATTCCTAATGCATCATAGCTATAAGGAATTACTGTTTCTAACCCTGTCTCCGTAATTTGTTCCAATCCATATAAGCTTTCTTCATTTTTCAAAACAACAAGATTATCATAATCTTCATAAGCCTTAACCGCAAAAACAGTTTTTAAAACTTTCTCATCTTGCAAATCATATACTTTAATACTCTTATCATTCTCATCTTTATGATCAACAATAAAAACAAAACGATCAAAATAAATATTACTAACAAGAGAAAGTAGATTGCCATCTTGATCTACCTGCTTAGGCTCTGAAAAATCATCATCCTGAGTCAAATTAGCCATCATACATAAGTTTTCATCCTTATTTTCACATTCGTAACGACCAATTTCTTCCTCATCATCTAAAAAAACCAAGCTTCCGTTTTCATATCGATAACTACCCATCTCTAAAATTACGTTAGGCTTTTCTTCTAAAGGTTTTTCATCTTTACGGAAAAGGAAAAATAATCCACCCCCTATCAATACTAAAATAAGAACAAACAAAAGAATAAAAAGGATTTTTTTCTTTTTATCCAAATCATTCCATTTTTTTTGAAGTTTTTTTATCCAACTTTCTTTTTGAGGTTTTTCTAAAGAATCGTTTTCACTTTCATTTTCAGTCTCTTTTTTTATTTCTTCTTTCGTATCAACAACAGTTTTAAAAATCAAATCTGCATCGTCCATTTCTTCATCATAATCTGCTTGATACTCACTTTCAATATTATGTATTGCAGTTATAGATAAGTCCTTTAACGTTTGTACTTCTTTCGTGGTTTCAAGAGTTTCCACATCTTGATCATTTATCGTATCTGTAAACTCTTTATCATTCATCTTTAGTCACTCTCCTACTCTAAAACATTATACCAATAACTAAGTGAATTGACAAGGAAAATAATGCTGACTATTATAGCAATTTTTTTAAAAACGAAAAAATGTTATAGAAGAAAATTTTACACGAACATTTAAATATATCAATCTATTTTTATATTTTTTTAGCATACTTTATGTAAAATAATGATATGATATATTATATAAAGGAGACTAAAAAATGAAATTAAAAACACACAATCAAACAATAAATATTAAAAAAGCTACCGATTTTAAAACACGTTTATTTGGACTAATGGGTCAAAAAGACATTCAAGAAGGAATTTTATTTCCCAAATGTAAAGCTATTCATACTTTCTTTATGAAAGAAGAAATTGATGTAATTGGATTAAATGAAGAAAACCAAGTCATTTACATTTATCGTAACGTTCCTAAAAACAAAATCATAAAAATCAGTACCCCAGAGAAAAAAACTAGTATTTTAGAGTTACCTAAAAACACTAGTAAAAACTTAGTAATAGGTTCTATAATCAACTTTAAAGAAACAGAATGATTATCTTTTTCTCGAACAAATTTCTTCTGCTCGAAGAATTAAAGCATCCCAAATCATCTCTTCATATTGATCAATTATTTTATCAATTTCAATATACATATTACGATAATGGTTCATTTCTAATATAAAATCTTTAGCGCTAGATAAAAAAAGAAGATATTCGTCATTTTTATGATATTTGATGAATAACTCTTTTTTTATGCGAATAATTTCAAAAACAATCTCTTTATCTAGCATTTATTCTTTCCATTCAAAAATATAATCCAAGATTTGAACTTCATCACCTGGTTTAGCTCCTAAACGTTCTAACTCATCATCAATTCCCATACCCTTTAATCTACGTCCAAAACGCATAACAGCTTCATCTTCAGTAAAACGAGTCATTTTAAACAATTTTTCAATTTCTTCTCCTTTTAAAACCCAAATTCCATCTTCTTTAGTGATTGTATAAGGTTTTTCATTTTGAAATTTATAAACAATTGTACTTTCATATTCATCGTCTTGATAGATTTTTTCCTCGCCAATCTCTTCTAAAACATCTCGCAAATGAACAAGAAGTGGTTCTAATCCCTCATGATTCATCGCACTTATAGAAAAAATTTCTTTATCTGGATATTTTTCTCGAAATCTCTTTAAATTTTGTTCAAAATCAGGCATATCCATCTTATTCGCAACAACAATTTCTTTTTTCTTAGCTAAAGCATCACTATAACTTACAATTTCTTTACGAATAATTTCATAATCTTTAATTGGATCTCTACCTTCTGTACCAGCCATATCAATAACATGAGCTAAAATTCTAGTTCTTGAAGCATGTTTTAAAAACTTTGTACCAAGTCCAACGCCTTCACTTGCTCCTTCAATCATTCCAGGTAAATCAGCTAGAATAAAAGTTCGACGATCCTTTAAAGTAACTACTCCAAGATTTGGACTTAATGTAGTAAAATGATAAGCTGCAATTTTAGGATTTGCAGACGAAACAGAAGCAAGAAGTGTACTTTTTCCAACACTAGGCATTCCAACCAATCCTACATCTGCAATAACTTTTAACTCACATTTAATATAACGTACCTCTCCTGGCTCGCCAAGCTCGGAAAAAGATGGAGCAGGTTTCTCATGAGTAGCAAAAGCAGTATTACCACGTCCTCCACGTCCACCATGAGCAACGACAACGCTTTCCCCATTCTTCGTTAAATCAGCAATAACAAGCCCCGTATCCTCATCATAAATAGTCGTACCAGCCGGAACTTTTATCACAACATCTAAAGCATTTTTTCCACGCATATTCTTGCCTTTTCCATTTTCACCTTTATCAGCTTTCATAATTTTATGAAACTTCAAATCAATAAGTGTAGTAAGGCTATCGTCAACTAAAAAGACAATGTCACCACCTTTGCCGCCGCTTCCACCATCAGGTCCACCCATTGGGACATATTTTTCACGACGAAAAGAAGTACAACCATCTCCACCTTTTCCAGCCACAAGTTTCATTTTCACTTCATCTATAAACATTTTTATTCCTCCCTTTTTAACACTTTAGTTAAGAGCCATTTACTATCTAAATACTCATATCCAACACTTTCATAAATTTGTTTAGCTTTTTGATTTAATGGATATATTTTTGAAACTGCAAACCTTTCATTAAAATATTCTTCTATTTCTTTTTTTCTTTGTAAAGTTTCAAATAAAAGTTTTTTTCCAAAATAATATCCTTTTTCCTGAAATTCATATTTCACAAAAAGCTGATCAATATATAAAGAGCCAAAACGATTTGATACATAAATACCTGCAACGGGTTCTTTATCGTATGATGCTCTATAAGCTAAAAATTCGCCACTTAATATTCTTTCTGTATAATATTTTTCCTCTTCTAAAAAACTTGCTTGCTGATAAGCATTCTCTCGTAAGCATTCAAGTGTTTTTATGTTTTCTCTAGTTGGACTGAGTAAATCATATAAAATATTCATATTTAATCTCCATTTATCTTAAAAATTTAGCGTACAATACATATGTAAACTACATATACTTATACCATATTTATTTCTTTAAAGCAATTAATTTGATAAAAAAAAGGGACAACGAATTGATAAAAAAAGGACATAAAAACTATGTCAACTTTTTTAAAAACTTCTTATATAAATCATCACAAATATTTTTATCCATTTCTGGTGTATCTTTTAAAGGATTTTTCAAACCTAATTTTTCATACTTTTCAAAGCCTAAATGATGAAAAGGCAAAAATTCAATTCTTTTTACATTTTTAATTTTTTTTACATATGAAACTAAAGAATCTAAATAATCTTCTTGATCAGTTATACCAGGTACAACAACTTGTCTTAGCCAAACATCCTTGCCACTTTTATTTAAGTGTTCAATAAATTTTTCCACCTCATCCATTTTTTGACCAGTCATTTTTTCATATCCTAAAGGATTTGTATGTTTAATATCTAAAATAACTAAATCCACCAAGGATAAAATTTCATCATATTTTCCTATTCCCACACCAGCTGTATCTAAAGCAATATGAATTTCTTCGGCTTTTAATTTTTGACAAACTTCAAGCAAAAAATCTACTTGTAATAAAGGCTCTCCACCAGAGAATGTAACTCCACCATGATTTCTTTTAAAATATGGTTTACTGCGTAAAATCTTTTTAACAAGAGTATCCGCGTCCATATTATTTTCTTTTCTCTGAAACATTTCCGGGTTATGGCAAAAAAGACAACGCAAGCGACAGCCTGAGAAAAAGACAACTGTCCTTATCCCAGGTCCATCAACAAGCCCAAATGTTTCAATAGAATCTATACTACCCATCATAATTTTTCGTGGAAAGTTCTTGCAATAACTTCCTCTTGTTGTTTACGAGTTAAACGATTAAAACGAACCGCATAACCAGAAACACGAATAGTAAGTAATGGATATTTATCTGGATGCTCCATGGCATCAATCAAAGTTTCACGACTTAATACGTTGACATTTAAGTGATGTGCACCTTGAATAAAATATCCATCTAACAAAGAAACTAAGTTGTCAATTTGTTCTTCTTTTGAATGTCCCAAAGAAGATGGAACAATACTAAAGGTATTAGATATACCATCACGACAACAATTTGCATAATCAAGTTTTGCAACGGAATTTAAAGAAGCAATAGCACCACTTTCATCTCTTCCATGCATTGGATTTGCACCAGGAGCAAAAGCAACTCCCTTTTTACGACCATCAGGTGTTGAACCTGTTTTGCTTCCATAAACAACATTTGAAGTAATAGTTAAAACAGATAAAGTAGGTACAGCATCACGATAACATTTATGTTTAGAAAGTTCAGCATAAAATTTTTCCAAAACTTCTTTAGCTAAATCATCTACTCGGTCATCATCATTTCCATATTTAGGATAGTCTCCTTCGATTTCAAAATCAACAGCAATACCCTCTTCATTACGAATCGGTTTTACCTTAGCATATTTAATAGCTGATAAAGAATCCGCTACAACAGATAACCCTGCTAGACCATAAGCCATTAAACGTCTTACATATGTATCATGTAAAGCCATTTGACCAGCTTCATAAGCATATTTATCATGCATATAATGAATAACATTCATTGCATCACTATAAACAGCCGCAATTTGTTCTAACATTTTAAAATATGCATCATGCACTTTTTCATAATCTAGTACTTCATCCGTCATTTTTGAAAAACCGTCAATAACCAAATCACCTTTTACTTCATCAACTCCACCATTAATAGAATAAAGTAGGGCTTTAGCTAAATTACAACGCGCTCCAAAAAATTGCATATCTTTACCTTCACGCATTGCTGAAACACAACAAGCAATAGCGTAATCATCCCCATAAATTGGGCGCATTACATCATCATTTTCATATTGAATAGAATCAGTTTCAATAGAAATTTTTGCACAATACTTTTTGAAATTTTCAGGTAAATGTTCACTCCATAAAACCGTCATATTTGGTTCTGGTGCTGGATCAAGATTCGTTAATGTATGTAAAATACGGTAAGAAGTCTTTGTAACCATAGACTCACCCTTCTCCGTAATTCCGCCAATCGAACAAGTTACCCAAGTTGGATCTCCTGAGAATAATTCATCATACTCAGGCGTTCTTAAATGACGAACTAAACGAAGTTTAATAACAAATTGATCAATGATTTCTTGAATTTCACTTTCAGTAATAGTTCCTTCTTTTAAATCTCTTTCAAAATAAATATCAAAGAAAGCATCTACTCTTCCTAAACTCATTGCAGCCCCATTGTTTTCTTTAACAGAAGCTAAATATCCAAAATACGTCCATTGAACAGCTTCACGGCTATTTTTAGCTGGTTTAGAAATATCAAAACCATAAGAAAGAGCCATCTTCTTAATTTCTTCTAAAGCACGATATTGCATAGAAACATCTTCACGTAACTGAATAAGTTCAGCAGTCATTGGACCAACTAAAACTTCATCCCAGTCCTTCTTCTTTTGTTCCATCAAATAATCAATACCATATAAAGCAATTCTTCGATAATCTCCAATAATTCTTCCTCGGCCATAGGCATCAGGTAATCCAGTTAAAAGTCCAACGTGTCTAGCTTTTCTTACACTTGCAGGATACGCATCAAAAACTCCTTGATTATGGGTTTTACGAAATTCATTAAAATATTTATCAACCGTTTCATTTAACTTATATCCATAAGCATCTAACTCTTGATAAACCATTCTAATACCACCATAAGGATTAACAATACGTTTTAAAGGGGCATCAGTCTGAAGACCAACAATGACATCATCGTCCTCACTAATATACCCTGGCTCAAAAGCATTAATTCCTGACATGTGATCTACATCAATATCTAACACATGTTTCTTTAATTCTTCTTTTAATAACTCATTTACTTTTTTTAAAACTCTTCCAGTCTTATCTGTAGTTCCAGATAAAAAAGATTCGTCTTCATCATATTTTGTATAGTTTTTCAAAATGAAATCTGAAACATTAATTTCATTCATCCAAACTCCTTCTTTAAAATTTTTCCATTCTTCCTTCATATCATACCTCCGCCTATTAAATATATCATGAAAAAGCAAATGAAAAAAGTGGCAGATGCACCACTTTACAAAACATTGAAAAAAAACTTTTAACTCCTTTAATAAATTAAATTTATATAGTTTATAACTGAATTTCAATTTTAAATGTAGATAACTATATCATTCCCCCTGCCACTTTTTCACGTGACTGGGCCCCTTTTTAGGTATCCTATAGACTTAATTTATATGGTGAACTTTTCGTTCCTTCTCCTTCACTTATTTTAACATTAGAAGATAGATATAAGGCGGGGGAAACGACACTGGTCGTGTAGTACACAAAACTGTCGTAAACATACCCATTACGGTGCAAATAGAACACGCTGCTCGAAGAACTGGAATCGGGAGTTAAGGTCCATTGATAATCTGAACTATTATATAACCAGTCATTATTTTTACAATCTTTTACACTTGAACTATTCCACCTGTATAATTCTTCATTTAAACACGCTTCTCTATTTGTTGTACTTCCTCCACTGGTTGCATATCCATAATCACTTGCATACATTAATCCAATACTCCCTATCCACTCCGTTGGTCTTCCACTAGATACTGTTGTGCCTCTTTCTCTTTCATAAAACATACTTGCTGTTACATCATCATATGTACTACTTCCTCCTAGATTCCATTTGGCATTACTTATCATAGATTTTGCTTCTTCTGTTAAGCCATTAAAACTAAAATCACAACTTGTTGTTGCTCCATTTTGTCCATATGGACATTCTCCACTTGTTCGATTCCAATATGTGCCTGAATTTAATACAAGTTGTAAGGCACTATCACTCCAATCATTACTTCCATATTCACTATCCGATGATCCT
>CAMLWN010000022.1 GCA_946490195.1 uncultured Mycoplasmatota bacterium | reverse complement strand
TTCTATATTACCATAGAAAGGATTTCTACTTTACACAAAGTTTTTTACAGACTCGGAAACACCCATACTATTTGTTTCTGGTAGTGTACTTCCTCCATCAAAAACAATTGTCTCGGCTGTGATGTAACTTGATTCTTCACTAGCTAGGAAAGCTGCCAATTCGCCTAGTTCATAAATCGTCCCCATTCTTTTCATCGGAATTGCATCTGCAATGCCTTTAATTACTGTCTCTGGGTCGATTGGATTCGTTTGCTTAGCCATGTTTTCAACCATTGGTGTTCTTATATACCCTGGAAGAATCGCATTGACACGGATTCCAGCGCTTACTAAATCGGCTGCAAGTCCTTTTGTAAAGCCAATTAAGGCTGCTTTAGTTGTTGCATACGCACATTCCCCTGGGTCAGCAACTTTAGGTCCTGTTACACTAGATAGATTTACAATACTTCCCTTTTTCATATATGGAAGAACTGCTTTGGTAACATTCCATGTACCTTTAATATTAATATCAAATTGTTTATCGCGAATTTCATCACTCATGTCTTTAAAAGGCTCTAGAATACACACTCCGGCATTATTGACTAAAACATCAATATTTCCATGTTTGGTATATACATCATGACAAATTGCTTCCAACATTTTTTTGTCACGAATATCCACTTCATAACCTAGTATGGTGCTTTCTGGAAATTCTTTTTCCAAGGCTCCTAAAGTTGTAGCTAGCTCTTTAGCAGCATCTAATATTACTACTTTTGCACCATATTTCAAAAAAACTTTAACAATGCCTAAGCCGTTGCCCATAGCTCCACCTGTAACAACAGCTACTTTATTTTCTAATTTTTTCATAACTCTCTCCATTCTATTTCTATTATAACCTAAAAAATGGAAACTATCAAAAAAACTTTAGGATTATTTTCCTAAAGTTTCAAGCTCTTGTTTGTTGATAAAATTTGAATGAAGTAGTATCTTTTTTCCTTCTTTTATTTGATAATCGATTTGTAGAATATCAATTTGATTAAGTAAACCTTTTTCTTCTAGTTCTTCATCGGTTATCTTATAAGTATTCTCGTATGAAGCCATATCATTTGAAAAACTTCGATAATCAATTAAATATAAACTATATAAATCGTTTTCTTCATCATATTCTATTTCATTTAAAACTGGATAATAAGTAGGACACCCTCCATCTGCAGCCATGCCTGTATCATAATATACGTTGCCTATTTTTTCTAAAGATGCAAAGTCTTCTTCAGTTATTTCTTGATTAAAGAATGTTTTGGATTTTTCTTCTAAGTATCCTTTTTGAACAAAGACATCTGAGGAAGGTTGGTTTTCTCTTTCCACATATCGAATCTTACTTTCATCTTCTTTAGTAATTACCACGAAATCCCTAATAAATGCGAGTCTTGTATTTAAATCTTGAAAATCTAGGGTATGAGTTTCTTTATAGTATGTTTTAAAAATAGATGCAAGTAAAGAACCGTTCTTTTTTAAGAATTCGATAAGACTTTCCTTGTTTTTTAAGCTTTCCATAAAATTTGTTCCATCATTAGTAAAGCCAACGTCTTGATATTCTAAACTGTTTAAATCTTCACGATAGATAAATTCACTTTTTGTTAAATAGGATTCGCCATTTTCTTCTTTTACTTCAATTATTAGTAGATTTGTTTTATCTAGTAATCCTAAATTTTGAAGTTCTTCATCAGATATTTCGGTTGTATTTGCATAGTTTTCTAAATTTTCTGAAATACTACGGTAATCTACTATATAAATCATTGTTGTTTTTGTTGTTTCATCATATTCAATTTTATTTAAAACTGGATAAAACATAGGCAATCCACCATCTGGCATCATTTCTGTGTTATAAAAAGCTTCGTCGATTTTATTTACTGATGAAAGATCACTTACGGTAAGTTCTACATCGAAAAATTCTTTACTCTTTTCTTTTATATAATTTTCTTCTAAATACGTGTCTAGCATAGGTTTCATACCTATATCGTCTTGTGAATGATATAACTCTTCATTAAAGTCTTTAATTAAAAAATAATCTCGAATAAAAGCTAATCTAGTTGAAACATCTTGAAAATCTAAAGAAACATCATATGGACTATATGTCTTAAAAAGTGTTCCTAGTAAACAAGCGTTTGCTTTTACAAACTCGATTATTTCTTTTTCATCTTCCTCTAGGGATGGAACTTCTTGTTTTTCTAACTCTTGCTCTTTTTGATAATTTACATAGGTCATCGTACAACCAGTAATAATCACTCCAATTAACAGTAAACACCCAAAAAAACCTTTCCATGAAAATTTTGGTTTCATATAAAAACCACTCCTTCTTATTATTATAGTAAGATGCTTCTAATAAAAATACAAGTTCAAAAAAAGATTTGACAGTATATTAGACAAAAATTATAATGAGTAAAAGGAGTGTTTATTATGTCTTTAGAAATGTATTCTTCCGATAATTTTTTGCATCAAAATTTTATTAAAGAAATTATGAAAGATGATTCTATTCAGGAGTTTTTAGGGAATCTTGATTCTCAAACTTATTTAAAAGATTGCTTTTTATTAAAAAATGAAACGGATTATATTGGTCTTATTACTCATTCTAAAATAATCGATACAAGGGTTGGGAAAACGGTATCTGTCTACTACGCTATCTCACCAAAGTATCGGCATTTAGGATATGGAACTGCTATGCTTAATCTTTTTATGGAAACGTTTGCTGCTATGTATTCTTTAGATAAATTTATTTTAAACATAAAAAAAGAGAACCTTTCAAGTAGGCAACTCGCTTTAAAATGTGGTTTTCAATGTGTTTATGAGGATGATGAAAATCAAATGTACTGTAAAGATGTTGTACGGGAAAAGAAACTTTAAACTTCCTTACTTCTTAGTTGACCACAGGCCGCGGAAATGTTACTTCCAAATTCTCTTCGTACTGTTACGTTGATTTTTTCTTTTTGTAAAGTTTGATAAAAGGCATCAATGCTTTTTTTCTCACTTTTTTTAAATTCAATATGATTTGTTTCGTTATAAGGAATTAAATTTACATAGACATTCATTCCTCTAAGTAAATTAGCAAGTTCATGAGCGCAAGCTATACTATCATTTACATTTTTTAGTAAGATGTACTCTATAGTTACTCGACGATTTGTTTTCTTACTATATTCTTTAACAGACTCAATAACTTCTTTTAAAGGATACGCCTTATTTATGGGCATAATTTTACTTCTTAATTCATCATTTGGAGCATGCAAACTAATGGCCAGATTGATTTGTAAAGGAAAATCACTTAAAAGTTTAATTTTTGGAATAATTCCACAAGTAGATAACGTAATATGTCTTGAACCAATAGCGATTCCTTTTGGATGATTGATAATTTTTATAAAATTGATAACATTTTCATAGTTATCTAAAGGCTCTCCTATCCCCATGATTACAACAGAGCTAATTCTTTCCTTAACCTCTTTTTCAATTGCTAAAATTTGTCCGACCATTTCATAAGTTTCTAAATTTCGTACTTTTTTTAATCTTCCGGATTCACAAAATTTACATCCCATATTACATCCTACTTGAGAGGATACACAGACACTTAACCCATAATTGTGACGCATTAAAACTGCTTCAATTTTCTCGTCATCAGAAAGGTTAAATAAAAATTTTTCAACATCAACATCTGTTTCTCTTTTTATAATTTTTGGAATATCCATTTTAAAATCTTGTTCTAGTTGGGTTCTCATTTCTTTTTTTATGTTTGAAAAATTTTCAATCTTTTCTTCTCTTTTTTGATAAAGCCATTCAAAAACTTGAGTAGCTTTAAATTTTTTTTCACCAATGCTTTCAAAATATTTTTCTAAATTTTCTAAGGTCTGTCCGTAAAGATTCATTTCATTCACTTCCCTTTCTTCTATTAAAACACGAAAAAACAAAAGAAACAATCTTTTGTTAACATCAATCTTTTATTCTACTTATTTTTTTCTACGACGTTTCAAATAATCAGAAAGCCCATAAAAAGTATTTTCTATATCTTCTTGGACTGAATTTTTTTGTAGTGTACTTGCTAGAGTTTCACATACTGCAAAAAGTTGCTCTTTGCTGTACAAATCTAACACTTGGTCATTTTCTTTTTGATTCTTTTTTTGAACCTCGCTATCCCATGCTTTTCTTTTAATCACATCAAAATCATTATGTTGAAGTTTCTCGTCTTCGTTTTCTTGATATTTTTTTCTTTCACTTTGATAAATTAAAAATGCTTTTGCTAATAGAAGATATATATCATAAGAATATTCTCTTTTTAAACTTCCTACTAAAATTTCATCTAAATTGTGATATTCTTTTATACTTTCATACAAAGAATGATTAAAGAGAATATTTTGTTGCTCTTGTTCGTTAGAAGTATATTCGGTTATAAAAATTTTTTGATTCTTCATACGATTCTTTTTATATCCGTAATAATCCAGATTATCCTTTATATAGGAGATTATGTTATTTATTTTTCCATCTAACACATTCTCATCTATAAACATTTTCTTTTGCCATAAAAGAACTTGCTCCAATTGTTCCTTTATATATTGATAACTTTTCCAATATTGCTCATATGTTTCTTGATTTAATATTTGATTTCCACAATTGTAAAAATAGTAGAAATTCCTATCTACTAATCCACAAATTTCTGAAAGGTGTTTATATAAAGAAGCATAATTTACATACATATTATAATATCTTCTTAACGTTTTATTTTCTTGATAATACATTCGAAAATTCATTCTATGTATTACCCCTTTAAAACTAAGAGAATACTTTTTTTCATATTGTTCTTTTACTTGAAAATATTCATTACTATTTTCTGAATATTTTTTTTGCATTCTATCGCATATTTTTTCAACTTTTTGATAATTTTCCATTAAAATGCCTCCACTTGTAAGATTGTTGCTAAATCCAAAAATTTTATGTAAAGAAAAAGAGCAAATTATTGCTTTACTTAACTTGCCATTTTCTTATTTCTTCTTTTTTTGTACCATTTAGAAAATCTTTAACATTCATTATTTTCTTGCCAAAAGGTTTTATAACTTTTATATAAATTATTCCATCTTGGCACTCTATTCCTATTGCATCTTTAGTTATTTCGTTTATTTTATAGGGAACGGTATTTTCTTTTTTTAAAAAATCCGCTTCTAAAATTTTATATTCTTCATCGTTTACTAAAATGTTTGCCATTGGCCAGGGATTAAGACCTCGAATTTTATTCAAGATATTTTTTCCTAAATCATTAAAGTCTACATGTTCTTCTTCTCTTTTGATATTGTAACCAAAAGTCACTTTGCTTTCTTCTTGAACTATTCGATTATTTGTACCCGCTATAATGCTTGGTAATGTCTTTATAAGTAAATCGGCTCCAATACGGGATAATTTTTCATGTAAAGTTCCAACATTATCTTCTGGTAAAATCAAATACTCTTCTTGAGCAATAATATCTCCAGCATCCATTTTTTCAGCCATGTACATAATGCTAACACCCGTTTTTTCTTCTCCATTAATAAGGCACCAGTGGATTGGCGCGCCTCCACGGTATTTTGGAAGTAAAGATGCGTGAACATTGATGCATCCCATACGCGGATATTCTAATATTTCTTTAGGAATAATTTGACCATAGGCACAAGTAATTAAAATATCACAAGGCGTTTGTAATACTCGTTCAAAATCTTTTCGGATTTTTTCTGGTTGAAAAACAGGGATGTTATTTTCCATAGCTATTTTTTTTACAGGACTTGGAGTTAACACATGCTTTCTTCCAACTGGCTTATCAGGCTGAGTCACTACTAAAACCACTTGAGTATTTTCCAGTAATTTTTCTAGAACAGGAACAGAAAACTCCGGGGTTCCCATAAAAATAACTTTTAAATCTTTCATGTTATCTCCTTCTTGATAATGTATTTTCTTTTTTTTCAAGTTCATTTAAACAATCTTTCAATTCATCAACACTAATCTTTTCTTGAGTAGGGTCTAAATTAAAGAGTTCTGTCCAGTCTTGATATCTTATATATTGTTTGTCAAACTCTCCTAAGCTTGCATTCTCTATGCTATATTCTAAATTGCCGTCAACATAGTCTTGGAAATTCACATAAATACTTTCTGTTTTTACGTCTTTATAAATCATTTTTAAAAAAGCATCATCTGAAACATTTGTAACTGAAATAAACATTTCTTTATCTAATTTTGTTACAGCTTCTAAGCTACTTTCGTCAACTTCATTTCCGTATTTATCATAATAATAAATTTTATGAATGGTTGGAATATTTTTGTTAACAAAAAAGTATCTACTTTCTTCTGTTTCTAATTCACCTTTTTTTTCAATCAACCATAAAGAATCTTTTTTAAACATATTTGTTGATGAGATTTGCTCTTTTATTGGGTCAATAACATTTTCGTTTATTTTTTCATCAGCTTCTCGACTGAAGTCTACTAACCCATTCCAAATCTCTGATGCTTTTTCTTTAGCTTTCTCTTTGTTTTCATCTGTTGTAAGTTCATCCCACCATTCAGATACTTTCGTAGTTAAGCCTGTTTCTTCAGCTTTTACAACAGTTGGTGAAGAGGCAGCAATCGCCACTCCTAAAAGAACTCCTCGCATTACATGAAATTTTTTCATTAATCATCCCTCTTTCTAATAATGAAAATCAATATCCATCGTTACTTTTTTATTTAAAAGAACTAGTTCATCTAACTCTTTTATTGTATTTATTAGTTTATCATCAAAACGATATTTTATCAAGATTTCAAAATGATACACTCCGTTTACCAAGAACATATTTGCTGTTGTCGGTCCTAAAATAATTGTTTCTTTCGCTTTGTTTTTCTCTAAGAAATCTTTTGCTTTATTTGACTCAGTGCTCACAGCTGAGTAATCTCTACCTTTAAATGTGAGTAAAATAAGATAGTAAAATGGTGGATATTTTAATGTTTTTCGAATATTCATTTCGTATTGATAAAATTTTGCATATGTATGATTTTTTACACATTGCAAGATATAATTTTCTGGTTGAAAGGTTTGAATAATCACTAAACCTTTTTTACTTCCTCTTCCTGCTCTTCCACTAGCTTGTGAAAGAAGAGCATATGTATTTTCATTGCTTTTGTAATCAGGAATTTGTAAAGATGCATCAGCGTCTAATATCCCAACTAAGGTTACGTCTGGAAAATCAAGTCCTTTACTAATCATTTGTGTTCCAAGCAAAATGTCATATTTATGATTTTGAAAATCCGTTGTAATTTTCTCATGCATTCCTTTATTTGCCGTACTATCTCTATCCATCCGAACAATTCTTGCTGTTGGAAAAACATTTTCTAAATACTCTTCTAATTTTTCTGTTCCTAAACCATAGTAGTTTAAAGATTTTTCATGACAATTTGGACAGAAATCATCTATATATTTTGTGTATCCACAGTAATGGCAACGTAAGTTTTTGCTACTTTTATGATAAGTTAGAGAAATTTCACAATGAGGACATCGATAGGTAAAGCCACAATTAGAGCAAGTAATTGTTGTTGAGTGTCCTCTTCGATTTAATAACAACATAATTTGTTCTTTTTTATTTATTTTTTCAATAATTGCGCATTCTAGTTCTCTACTTATTATAGGATGTCTTGCTTTTACTTCTTCTGCCATATCTACTAAGATACAATCTGGTAAAATCGCTTCGTTTGCTCTTTTTTTCAAAGGTAAATAGGTATAGATTTTTTTACCTGCTCGGGCCATTGAATCTAGTGTAGGAGTGGCACTTCCAAGTATTAAAGGACAATGATAGGTTTCACTTCGTTTTTTTAAAACATCTAATGCATGATATCTTGGCTGATTTTCTTGTTTATACGATTCTGAGTGCTCTTCATCCATAATGAGAATGCCTAAATTTTTAAAAGGGGCAAAAGAAGCACTACGCGCTCCTATACATATATGTACCTCTCCCCTTAATATTTTACGCCATTCATCATATTTTTCTCCATCAGATAATCCACT
This sequence comes from uncultured Mycoplasmatota bacterium, assembly GCA_946490195.1. Classification (GTDB taxonomy): domain Bacteria; phylum Bacillota_I; class Bacilli_A; order RF39; family UBA660; genus Ventrenecus. The sequence goes on along the minus strand of CAMLWN010000022.1, from coordinate 11,824 downwards.
ATGTAAAACAGCTAAATCATCTGGAAATCTTTTGGCAAAGCGTTCAACTAACTGGGGAGTTAAACTGATTTCTGGAACTAACACAAGGGCTTCTTTTCCTATTTTTAAAACTTCTTCAATTACTTGTAAATAAATTTCTGTTTTTCCAGAGCCAGTTACTCCATGTAATAAAAATATTTCATTTTTTCCTAAACTATGCACAATCTTTTCATAAGCATTTTGTTGTTCTTCATTCAACGTTTTCGCGTGTTCTTTTTCCTTATAAGAAAGATTATAGCGATAAACTTCTCTTGCTTCTTCGACAAGTATCCCTTTTTTTAGAAGTGTTTTCACAGCTGATGCACTTACTTGATTGGCTTTGGATTTTAAAACTTCCATATTTTCTTTAAACAAAAGAAGAACATCTTTTTGAGAAGCCGTGGTTACTTGGCTCAAAAGTTCGTCTATTTCTCCAGTTAATTTTATATAAATTTGTTCTTTTTTATTTATGTGAGATTTTTTACTAGCCTTTAGTGCTTTTGGAAGAATGGTGCTATAACACGAGCTTAAACTGCTAAGTGTTTTTTCTTGTAAGAACTTTCCTAATTCCAGCATTTCTTCATTTAAAACAGGTTCATCATCTAATATGGCAAGCAAATCCTTGGTTTCTATATCTGCTTTATCTTTTAAAGATAAAACATAGCCCTCGACTTCTTGACGACCAAATAAAACCAAAACTCTTTTCCCAACACAAACATCATCTTTTAAAGAATCTGGAATATGATAAGTAAAAGTTTTATCAATATGTTTACTACGAATTTCAACTAACACATCTGCATACATTTTCATCACTAAGGGTAGTATACTACAAATTGAAAAAAGTTGCATTAAGAACAAATCCATTATACTCTTTTATTTTTTCTTTTCTAAAAAAACATATAATTTATGAATTAAAAAAAGACATTTAAGTCTAAAACTCAAATATCTAAATACAGTTTAAATGATTTATCTTCTTTTTCAGTTGCTATATAATTACCTTCTAAATATCATAATTTGTCTGATAATAAAAGTTCTATCTTTTTAAAATTTAGATAATCAAAAATCCAATTATATCATCTTCAATCTCAACAGTAACACTGTAATAGTGCGGATTGAGATTTATAAGAGTATTATAATTAGAATTAATAAACTCAATTGTACTATCTGTTTCTTGAAAATCCATTTTTTCTTTTTCTGTTCCTGAAAAATCATAGACTGAAAGTACACGCATATCCCTTTTCTTTTTTAATATATATGTTTCAAATTGATTAGGAACTGGTAACGCTATTAGTGTTTTATATACCTTTACATATTCAATAGGACTTATCATATTTTCATAAGTCTGATTTTGGATTTGTAATGGAATAACTCCTATTATAGTTCCTTTATCCATGGCCAAATAATTGATATAATTTTTCATAGACATATTATCATATATTTTTTCTTTTATAAATTCTTTCTTTTTCTCTTCATTTTCAAAATTCTTATAAATTTTAGTTACCGTATAATTTTCGTTTTTCTGATAACCTTCTACTTCAATTACTTCCTGTTCTTCTATCAAGTTTGAATGAATAACAACCTTCTTACCATTATCTAGTAAAGCTAATGAATTATCAAAATCAGATACTTCAATTACTTTTGCCGTTCCTGTGAAAAATTTTTCTGCATTTTTATTTATGAAAAAATATATACATCCAAATACTATTATTAATCCAAAAATTAAAAAAGAAATTTTTTTACTCATAACAACATTTTTCTCCTTTTAAATCTCCAATTTTTTTCACTCATAGCATAATTGTTCATAGCTTTTCCAGTTACTTCTAACACATATTCTAGTTTTTCTGTATTATAATCATATTGTATATTTTTTACCCTTCCTTCTTAGTACAATTTTCACTTATACTCATATCATTTCCTATAAAAATATCAGTTATTCCACCATTTCCTTCATAACTATTGCAAGAAGCTAAATAGAAATCTCTATTAGCTAAATTATTGTCATCTTTCGAATATTTATATATTATTGAACCACCATCATTTAAAGCATCATGATATTCCATTTTTGCAATGATATCGTCTACTGTAATATATTCATTTTTTAAAGCTTCCGACAACTCTACTTTAGTATCACCATCTAAATAATAATTTTCAGCAAATGTTGAATAAACTTTTCTTCCATCGCTTAGTTCAAAAATTTCAATAAATGAACTATTTAATTCCTGACCTTCAAAAGATAAAATCGTTTGTTTCTTACATCCCGTTAAAAAAAGTAAAAATATTGGTATTAACAGTAATTTTTTTTTCATTTTTTTCCTCTCTTTCTTTTTTATTTTGCTATTACCTATTCCTTTCCAATAGTATATTGGTTACTAATTTTCTTTTCTGTTGATTATACTTTATCATGAAATCAAGAAAAAAAATAGTGTCAATTTGGCACTATTTAGTTTTTAAGTGTTTTTCACTATAATTTTTTTCAAAATTCTCATATATTTTAATTTTCCACATTAGCTTTAATGATAAATCTGTTATTAATAAAATTTATAAATTACAAGAAGCTATTGAATTCTATTTAATTATTCATTTTTATAAAGCTATGATATTTTCTCCATCATTGACTACTCCAAAAGAAATAGTTCCTTCAGTTCCATTATATTTGAAATCAACTTTTATCAGGTAAACATTTTCTTTTGAAATATATGGAGTTAAATCCTCTATGAATTTTCCTTCATATATTGTGGAGTATTCTTTATATGCTCTTGTTATCATACTATTTTCACCAATGTAATACGAGCGTGAAAGATCATCATTTCCTAATGAATAAGTGTATTTATCATCATAATTATATTGTAAAATCTGCATTCTTTCGTATGATGTATCATAATTTTCATATTTAGATTCTGTGTTACTATTACAAGATATTGGAACTTTATCTTTATCACTTTTAAGAAAACAAGTATATGATTTTATGCTTAATAAATATGATTCATCTGTTATTACATTATCTTTTTCATTATTTTTAGAATAAAAAAATTCCGAATTTCCATTTGGTATTACCAAAAAAATTGGTATAATCGTTGTATTATTAATTTTTTCACTAACACTTAATTCATGATTGTTTATTTTAACTTCATAGAATCGTAGGTGCTTTTTCGCAACAAACATCCAACTAAAAGGTCCATAAAAAAAGAAAAATATTAGAAATATAATACATATACTTATTAAAAATATTCTTTTTTTTCTTTTCTTTTTTAAGTGTTTTAATGTTTCAAGTGAAGAAGCCATATAATCATTCAAAGTTTTCTTTTTCTCTTCTTCAGTTTCCATACTAAATTTCATTCCTTTCATTTTGTTCAAGGCACACATAGGAACGAAAACCTTGAACTAAATTTATTTTTCTATATAATATCAGTCCTGAAGGAGTGTGTACTACAAAACACGGTGGGATGAGTTGCAGGCTTCTCGTAACTCTTAGGATTATAATTGTTTTCTTTCTTTTATTTAATTTTTGTACATTTTCCTTTTTTTATGAGATAAACATTTTTAGCTACATCCATTAAAGCTTTGTCATTATATGAATCTGTATAGACTGTTTGAATCTTTTTTTTAGGAAATTTTTCTTGAAAAACTTTTACTTTATTTTTTCCAAAATTCAAAAAATAAATTTTACCTTTTTCTATATCAATTTCCGTAGCTACAATATTTTGCGTATTTAAATCAGGCTCTATTTCTTTTATCAAAAACGATGGACTACATGTTAAAATTACATCTTCTTTTTTTATTTTAGCTAGCATGTTTGGATTTAATTTTTTTCGATTTTTTTGCCAAAAATCTTGAACAGATTTTTTTATAAATTCTTTATTTTGTAAAAAAGGTCCAGTAAATTTTTCTAATTCATTTTGAAATTCTACTGCATTCATTTTACATCTTTTATACTTTATTAATAATCTCATTATTCCTGGTGCATATTTTAATAAACTTTTCTTTCTTTTGATAATAAACATAGCAAAATCAAAAGTACTCTCTCCATGATAAATTGTATTATCAAAGTCAAAAACTTGCATTTATCTGCCTCTTCCCTTTTTTTCTTCTTTTGTTTCCTCCATATACATTTGAAACATTTCTTGTCTTTGTTTTTGAAGAATGATTTTATTTGTTATTTCTTTTTCTAACAAAGACATTTTATTCCACATCATTCGATATTCTTCATTTTTTATTTGATTTTTATATTTTTTTTGTAATATTTTTTTTGCTTTTAAAATTTCATCTAAAACTATATTTGTATCTCCTATTGTCCCATCATCTTCAATGCTATCCATTACGATTTTGAAAAGACGACGAAAAGCCACTTGAAATTGTAATTTTAAAACTTTTTCTTTTAAAGAAGGATTGATAATGATAATTTCTTTTACTTCAATTAAATCTCTATGATTACGTAATTTAGGATTCATTTTAACCCCTTGACATACTGGCTTTCTTTTCCCTAAATTTTTTTTATTCTTTTCTTTTCGTATTTGATAAGACATCCTACTCACCTACTTTTCTAATAAGTCTTTTCTTCTTTTTTTTGTGTTTTCTAAAGCTTGTTCTTCACGCCATTGTTTTATTTTTGCGTGGTCTCCAGATAATAATACTTCTGGAACTGTTAAGCCACGAAATGTAGCAGGTTTTGTGTAAGTTGGATAATCTAGGCGATTATTCATGAATGAATCTTCTAAATAAGAATCCTCTTTAATTACTCCAGGTAAAAGACGGATTACGGAATCCATAATCGCCATGGCTGGAATCTCTCCTCCAGTCAAAACATAATCTCCGATGCTAATTTCTTCATCTACAAAATTTCTGATACGTTCATCATATCCTTCGTAATGTCCACAGACAAAAATCAAATGTTTTTCTTTAGAAAGTTCTATAGCTTTTTTTTCTTTGTAAGGAACTCCTTGAGGACACATAAGTAAAACTTTTGAATCCATTGTTTTCACAGATTCAATAGCTTCTACTAGGGGTTCACAACGAAGAACCATCCCTGAGCCTCCTCCGTAAGGTGTATCATCTACTTGGTGATTTGACAAATGAGAAAACTCACGGAAATCAATAATATTAATCTCAACAAGTCCTTTTTCTATTGCTCTTTTAATAATTGATTCTTCTAATATTCCTTCAAACATTTTTGGAAAAAGTGTTAAAATGTCAATTTTCATAACATCAATCCTTTGATATTTTGGCCTATTACTTTTTTTTCTGGCCAGATAATTTCTTTAATATAAAAGTCGTTGTATGGAATTAAAAATGTTTTTTCTCCTACAACACTTAATAAAATACCGCTTTTATTATATCGAATATTTTTAATTATTCCTAGTATTTTTCCTTCTTCACAGATAGAAAATCCTATTATATCTTGAAAAAGAAATTCGCCATTTTTTAACTCAAGTTCTTCTCTTTCAATAAAAATTTTTTGATGACGAAATTCTTCAACTTCATTGATATCTTCATGATTATCTATGCGAATCAAGAAACATCCTTTATGAGCCCTGATACTTGAAAGGATATGTTTTTGGTCTTTAATGTAAATGGGATGATTTTTTTTTAAAACTAAATCCTTTCGTTCAAAATCCGTAAAACACTTAAGTTCTCCTTTTAATCCAAAGGTAGAAGTCGTGTAACCAAAATATATTTTACTCATACGTACTCCTCTTATTTATTTCATACATTAATATGGAAGCACTTACTCCAGCATTTAAGGATTCACAATTACTATCCATAGGTATATAGAAGAATTTATCACAAAGAGCTCGTATATTTTTATTCATACCTGTTCCTTCACTGCCAATAATTAAAGCATACTGAGGTGGAAATACACTTTCTTCTACTAAAATTCCATCTTTAACATCTGTACCAAAAATCACATATTCATCTTGAATGCTTTTTAAAAATTCTTCTAAATTTTTTCTGAAAATTTTCACATGAAAAAGCATTCCTTCTGTACTTCTTATTACTTTTGGATTATATACGTCGACTGTGTGCTCACTTAATACAATTTCTTTAAATCCAAAAGCTACAGCACTTCGAATAATCGTTCCTAGGTTTCCTGGGTCTTGAATATCATCCAAACAAAGTACAGGTCCCGGAGTAAAAACTTCTTCTTGTTTTTTACATACTGCAACAACTGAAGAAGGACTAACTTGGTCACTGATTTTTTTCATAATTTCTTTCGTTACTGTAAAAGTTGGAATTCTACTATCTTGCTTATCTTCAGTAGTGATAATTTCTAAAACTAAACCTTTTTTCTTTGCTTCAGTTACTAAATGGTCGCCTTCGACTAAAAAAGTTCCCGTTTTGTCTCTTTCTTTTTTATCTTTTAATCTGACCCATTTTTTTACTCGGTCGTTTTTTAAAGACTCAATTTTCATCCTCTAAGCCTCCTTCTTGCTTCTTTATATTTTGGATAGTATTCACTTACATGATCCCAAAATCTACTACTATGATTTGCTTCATAAAAATGACACAACTCATGAATAATTACATAATCTAATAAATCTAAATCTTTTTTTAATAATTCACTATTCAAAGTAATCGTATTGTTTCCTCGATTATTTACTCCCCACCTGGTTTTCATTTTTCGAATTTTTAAAGAAAACTTTGGAATATTTTTAAAATAAGGAGTAATTCTTTCTACTTCACTTTTAAAAACACGAATACATTCTTTTTGAAAAAATTTTTCTAACGTTTTTTCATCTTTTGCTATAATACAATCACTTTCAAAAAAAACATTTTTACTTATTCCATCAAATACTTTTGTATAAGGGTTTCCTAAATACCAAAAGAAAGCCTCTTTTTTTTCTTCATTTTCTTTTTTTTCAACCATTTTTAATAAAGAATCTTCATTTTTATAAAGAATTTTTTCGATTTCTCTTTCACTTACTAAACGACTACAGCTTACGGTTATTGTGTGGCTATCTTTAAATCGCATATAAATATTTTTATTTGGTTTTCTAATTATTTCAACATCAAAAGTTTTATTATTTAAACATACTTGCATGTAAACCACCCTATATATAGGATATCACAAAAAAAAGCACTTTAAAAGTGCAATTAACCTTTTTATAAACTCAAAATGAATGGTGAACTTTCCGTTCCTTCTCCTCCACTTATTTTAACATTAGAGGATAGATATATGGCGGGGGAAACGGCATAACTGGAGTTCGCATAGTAGGCGGCCACGTCGCCAAAACTGTACACACGGAACACGTAGTGCGAACTACTGGAAACGGGAGTTAAGGTCCATTGATATGATCCTGTGTATAACCAGTCGTTAATGAAACAATCATCATAACTATACCAATTGTATAACTCAGTATTTAGACATGTTTGTCTATTTGTTGTACTTCCTCCATTTGTTGCATATCCATAGTCACTTGGATACATTAATCCAATACTCCCTATCCACTCTGTTGGTCTTCCACTATATACTGTTGCGCCTCTTTCTCTTTCATAAAACATACTTGCTGTTACATCATTAGTTGTACTACTTCCTCCTAAGTTCCATTTGGCATTACTTATCATAGATTTTGCTTCTTCTGTTAAGCCATTAGTACTGAAATCACAACTTGTTGTTGCTCCATTGCTTCCACTTGGACATTCTCCACTTGTTCGATTCCAATACGCTCCCTCATTTAATACGATTTGAAGAGCACTATCACTCCAATCATTACTTCCAAGTGATGAAGTAGATGATCCTGTTCCACTTGCTTTATTATCCCAACTATATTCTCCTATTGGTTCATTTCTTATGATTTTTAATCTAGTCTCTTTATTTCCTGTGCCATCATCGATATTATTAAATACCCCAATGATTCTCCATAATTCATTATTAAATGATACATAATTGTTTGGATCCGCTCCTATATATCTTAAGTTGTTATCTACGGTTTCATCATAAGCAAGCTCTACTGTATTTAGATTTGCATTATCATTCAAGCAATTTGCTGCAGTGTCGTTACATGCTTGTATGGCATCGCTAAAAGTTTGTTTTCTAGCAATAAGTTTTACAGTAACTTTTCCACTGAATGTTTGTCCTTGTTGGACATTTTGATTTCCATTATTTTTATATTCATATACTAAATAATACGTTGTTTTTTGTAATGTTGACGTATCAAAATCCGCTTGTTCTAATATGATTTCAGAATTATTTGTTAATGTTGTTGGTCCATAAACTACTTCTGGTGTTCCAGTAATCGTTATCGTATCTTCTTTTACAAATCCTTCACTCGTTTGAGTTAACTCTCCTTCTTCTCTTACCACATTATTTGCTACTGGGTCTGTTGTTTTATATAGAGTAATTTCTATATCACTTCCAAATACTTCTGGTACTACTCCTGCTAAATCAATTTCATAGATTCCTGTTCCTTCTTGACTTCCTTTTTCTATAGTAAATGTTTGAACTGCTTTCATTCCAGGATAGATATCTACTCCTTCAAATGTTTTTTCTCCATTATAAGCAATACTTCCTATACTCCCTGAATTTATTCCTGTTTCATTTGTATTATCATGAGTAATATTTGCTGAAAAATAAGCAAATGATACTGTCAAACTTATAATCAATGCACAACTTGCTAGTATTCCAATAGCTAAATAGTGTTTCGTATCCATACACATTTTCCTCTCTAGTATCTGATAAAATTATAATAAAAATGTTTAAAAAAAGCAAGGAAACTTTTAGAAATTCAAATGATCAAAAAAAGAAATCATGTTAACTTTTCGATTTCTTCCTCAGATAATTTTGTAACATCCATTATTTGTTCTATAGGCATGTTTAAAGCTATTAATTTTTTAGCAATTTCGATAGAAGTTTGTTTTTCTCCTTGCAAAATACCTTGAGAAATACCTTCCTTTTTAACTTGTTTGAGTTCTGTGTTTCTAATAAATTCTTTATCTTCTTCTTCTGTTATGTAAATACGAAATTCTGGATCTTTATTGACTCTTTCTAATTCTTCCATAAATAATCTGATCTCCTTATCTTCTCTTGCTAACTTCTCTAATTCTTCTTTTTGTAAGTCTAACATGATTAAATACTTATATTCTTCAATCTTTTTTTCATCTTTAGAATACCAGAATTCCATAATCTTGTCCATATTAAATTCAATGATTAGAAAGTTTTGGACAAATTCTTTTCCACTTTTATCTTGTATTTTATAAATCCTATATATTTCTTCATCTTTACCTAATCCAAGGTATAGTTTATCTGGGCAATAATGAATTCTTCATCATACTCTTTTCCTTTGTATGTATAATGTGCATAGTTATCACATTGAAAGGCTGCATTTATGGTATGTAAATAGTTTCTCATTTTTGAATTCATTTCTATTCCAATAAGTCCTTGTTCTGTTTTGATTAACGCATCTAAGTTTTTCCTTCTTACATAAACATTTCCTTGGTTTCTTTCTATTGTTTCTTGAGCAATCGATAGTATTTTTGTTTTTAAGGATTGTTCTAATAACTTTTTTAATAATCTTTGATTTTTTTCTTTTAAAAAGATTTCTTTAAATGCTCGGTCATAACGAGCTGTATAAAATTTTTCCGTTTCTTTTTCTAAAAGCTTTGTCCCCATTAAAATCCTCCGTTTCTTGAGGATTTATTTTACTTCTATTTTTTCTTTCTTTTCAAGAGGAGAATTTGATAGGTTTTGTCTTGTTTTGTCAAAAAAAGAAAGTTTTTATAAACTCTCTATTTTTTTAGATTAGACTTTTAAAAGCCTCCTCCGCTTACGCCGCCGCCTCCACCGAAGCCGCCGCCCATTGAGCCGCCTCCTCCAAAACCAGCTCCACTACTTGAGCTGCTATTTGCAATCCGTGAGTTTGTAATAGCAGTTTGATTCGAAGCAAAGGAATTTGATATACTGTGACTTACCATGTGAGCAATATGAAAATCTACCCAAGATGGATAATACATTCCCATTGTTCCTTCTGGCAATTCACTAATTTTTACATTCATAGCCTTTTCTACTTGATCAGCAAGTCCAAAAACTGTTGCGTAAACCAGATACTTTTCCCATAAAGCAATTTCTGGTAATTCTTTGATATCAAAGCGTCCAAAATCTTCTAAGAAAGTTTTAAAAGCTTTCCATCTTACGTAATCTTCGTTGCCTTTTTTTGTTCTTTTTCTAATTAATAAAGCATATATTAAGTAAACTATACTTAACGTTATTACAATGAGCATTAAAAAGGTATCCACATTTAAATAGCTTAAAAAGAATACTATGACAACAGCGATTAATAAAAGAAAAATACTGCTTACGACGGGTAATCCATTTTTTTCAAAGAAATTTTGTCTTTCTCCATCTTTACGAACACAGTTTTGCCAATTTGTATAGGATTTTTGAAAATTTACAAATGTCGTTGTGCCTGAAGCATATTTCTTTAGTTCTTCCGTTGTAAAAGTGTTTTCTTTGCCTACTGTTTCAAATAAAAAGTCTATTAATACATCTTCTGTATCATTTACGTTATCTCGATTTAATAAAGTGAATCGATAATTTTTTTCTTTTTTCTTTTTTTCATTTGGGATTTCTTCTACTTTTATATTTTTTTTATAAATCAAATTTAAGATAGAAGCAGACATCGCATTTGGAGTAATGTTATGATTCATTAAATAATCAACCACTTCTACATTATAGTCTTCAATAAATTCTCGATTATATTTTGATACAAAAGTACTTTTATATTCTCTATCAAATCTTAAATATACATATATCCACCAAATTATTAGAACTCCAATGTAAATACCACATAAAATATTGGCTAAAAGCAGATTTTTTCTGGCTGTTTCACGTTGTTGATTTGCAGATTCTGCTCTTTCTTCTTCTACTGCTATAATTTGGTCTAATGCGACTTCATTCGTTTTTTTAGTGATAGCACTTTCATTCATCAATGCTTTATCAAATGTGGTTCTTACGTCTATAGCCGTATTGGCATATACTTTTTTTACGGTTGTTAGAAAGGTTGACTCATCTAAAAATTCAATGTTCGCGGTTAAATCTCCATGGGTCCAAATTCGAAAATTTTCGCTGTAATCTGCACCTGGAAGATGAACACGAATTTGTAAATTTTCAATAGGGTCTTCAAAATCTTCACTTAAAATTGCAAAATAAAGTTCAGCAACATCCTCATGTAAAACAACCATATCTTCTAAAGTATATTCGATTAAAAAAGCAACACTTTCATTTTCTGCTCGATAGTACATTTTAAAAGATTTTCCGTTTTGAATACTTGATTCTACATAATTTCCATTTTCTGCATCTTCTTCATAATAGGCCTTTGTAAGAGTTGTAAAGTTTTCCTCAAAACTATCAAAGGTAATTTCTTTTTCTTCTACTTTTTTGGCAGAAAGTGATATATCACTTATTCCTGAGCCATTGTATATTGCATCAGCACTAAAGTCGATAGGTTCATGATACTCTAAAATTGGATTACGATAAGGAATATTTATCCAATATCCATTAAAGTTTCCATCTAATACAATTAATTCTTTTACTCGTAAATCTCCATTGTCTAAAATTGTTGCATCAACCAAGAAGTCGGTTACGTCATAATTCACTCTTGCTGATACAGTAACTGGGAGAATTACTAAAAGTAAAAACCAAAATATTTTTTTCATAAATTTCTCCTTTTATAAAAAGGGTAATGTGAAAAGTTTTATTCACTACCACTTATTTTTTTCTTTATTTATAACAAATTCTATCTATTTTTCTTTTACCCTCTATTTTTTATCTATTAAAAAAAGACAGTCTTCGTTATAATGATATAAAACAATAAAC
>CAMLWN010000021.1 GCA_946490195.1 uncultured Mycoplasmatota bacterium | reverse complement strand
GCATTTTGTGAACAACTTGACTACTTATGCACTTTCATTAGCTGTGAATTGTAACCTTTTTTTTAGAAAAAATTAAAAAAACACTTGCATAGACACTATTTCTATGGTAAGATTAATACGTTCTTGGGGGATTAGCTCAGCTGGCTAGAGCATCTGCCCTGCACGCAGAGGGTCGCGGGTTCGAATCCCACATCCTCCACCAAGAATGTTATTTACTCGAGCTTATGGTTCGAGTTTTTTTGTGATTTTTTGTGTTTTTTTCATGAGACGTTGCTATTTTAAAAAAAATCTTATAAAATATAGATAGAGGAGATTTGAGTTTATGAAATATTTTGAAAATAAGAATATAGATAAGGTATATCAGAAAACCTTAAATATTCTTTATGTTGGTTTATTTTTATTGGTTTTAGGTATTGTTTTGTTTGGGTATAGTATATTTAAAGATGAAGAGGTAAAACCTACCTTATTAGATGATATCCTTGTAAATAATCCTGTAGAAGATGCTTATGGGTATATTGATATTATTTCTGAACCTGTTTTGTTTGCTGAATATGGTGAAGGAGAGAAAAAAGCTTATTTTGTTGAAGATGAAGAATACTTATATGTAGTGGAGATGGGGGATCAAAAATACAATGAAATTGTTGCTCAAGATTATCCTGTACGAGTAGAAGGAAGTACTGTTTGGGCAGATGATGATTTAAAAGAAATTGCTATTGAAACTTTAAATGAAAGTTTGGATGAAGAAAATCAATTGCTTGTTAGCGAGTATGATGATATTTTTGGTCCACTTACTTTGGATTTAGATGTTACACCATTATTTATGAACGATTGGATATTAATTATCGGCTTAGTTTTGGGAGTTATAGCTTTAGTTGTTTTACTTGCCTTTTTCGTTTCAAAAGTTCGTTATCGTAGTAGCTTAAAGAAGATGTCTTTTGAAGAAAAAGAAAAAATTAAAAAAGAAATCAATGATGAAAAAAAGGCTTTTTATTATAAAAATGCTTCTGTTTATTTAACAGAGAATTATATAGTGAATTTAGCTAATCGTTTTGAAGCTATCGCTTATAAAGAAATTGTGTGGATGTACCCTTATACTTTAAGATACTATGGTGTTAAAACTTATCAAAGTATTATGGTAGTTACCAAAGACCAAAAAAAACATACAATTTGTTATATGAATGTTTTAACTAAAGCAAATAAAGAGGTTTATCAAGAAATTTATGAAACTATTTTACAAAAAAATCCTGAAATTTTAGATGGTTTTACTAAAGAAAATAAAGATAAAATGAAAGAAATTACAAATAAAAAAGCATCCTAGGATGTTTTTTTTATGTCTTTTATGGTAAAATCAACGTTAAAAGAAAGGAGCTTTGAATGAAAAAAGATTCTATTTATTTAACAAAAAATGATGTGAAGGCTTTGGAACCTTTGAGAATTGCAGCTGGAAGTGAAGGAACAATTTATCGAATTCAAAAAGGTGTTTTATATAAAATTTATCATAGTTATTCTGATGAGCTTCTTCTTAAAATTTCTCCTATTTATGATGAAAATGGAGTTAATATTGCTAATTATAAAATAAGAAAACAGATTGTTCGTAAAGATAATATATTACGTTATGTTGATCAAGATGGTATACGGTTAACTCGTGAAGAAGCTTTATATAAAGCAATCGAAAGACAAAAAGATATTCATAAAACTTTTCTTCCTAAAAATGTTATTTATGTGAATGGAAGAGTAAAAGGTTGTGTTTTGCATGAACATTCTCATGCTTTAAAAATTTATAAAATTGAATCCTTTCCTTTAAGATATCGATTATGTATTTTAAAAGAACTTTTAAGTAGAGAACGTGAACTTATTGAACATAATATTTATCATGTAGATTTGGCTCAGCGACCATCTATTGAATTTCCTAATACCAATGTTCTTTTTCAATTTCCTAATACTCCTCAAATTATTGATTTAGATGGACATTCGGCTATCTATACAGAATTTTTTTCGGATAAAGCTTTAAAGAGAACAGAAGAGAGTTTTGTTTTGCTTGTGATGGAGATTTTAACTCGAATGAATTTGGAAACTTATTTAAATAATATGGATATATCCGGATTATTTTCACCTAATGAATTAGAAAATATTATGATTGAAAATATTTCTTATGCAAGTAAAAATCAACTTGATTCAGAGATGATTCGAAGTTTTTTGCGTCATGAGTTGTCTTTAGATAAAATAGAATTTTATTTAAATCAACTTTCGAGAAAAAAGCTATAAGATTTGAATAGCTAAAATTTGTTCAAAATATAGAGTTGTGTGATCATTTAAAAAAATCTCAGTATTTCTATAATTTAAAAAAGAAATGGAAGATTTTTTTTCATAAATGTATCCATTATAATAATAGGTAATTTTTATTTCGGATTGTGTATGGTAAGCGGCTAGAAGCTTTTTTTCATTTTCTATTAGGGTATCTTCACTTAATGTAGGTTTTGAACATTTTAATTTTTCTTTAGTTATTTCTTGCTCTAAATCTTTTGAATGAAATAAGGATTCAAAAGGAGCCCATTTGATATTGTCTCTTTTTTTATTCATGATGACCTCCTATTTTTTGATTTCGATCTTTAATTGTTGAATTGGATAATAGACTTGAAGCTTTTAAAACACTATTTTTTCCAAAACGCATATGTACTTCATCTAATGTGAGCGAGAGTTTTTCTTGTTGTTTGGTTGTTTCAAAAGTTTCAAATAGATTTAATTGTGTTCCTTGTTTTTCTTTTAATTTTCCTAAAGAAATGCTAACTTTTCGAATAGGTATATTTTCTTCATAAAATTTATCGAAAAGAGTAAGACAAAGAGAGTAGAGTGTTTCTTCTTTGTCTGTTGGTTGTTCTAATTTTTCTGAATGATAAAAACCATTTCCTATTTCTTTAGAGTAAGTTATTCCAAGACCTAATAAACCGGTTTCTTTTTTTTGCTCTCTTAATCTTTTGGTTAATACTTCTAACATTTCTTTGATAATTAAATGAATTTCTTCATTATAATAATTTTTAAAAAGAACTTGACTATGACTAAAAGATTTTTCTTTTGGGTTAGTCTCAAAATCTTTAATGCAAGAGTTGTCAATTCCATTCGCATGTTCCCATAGTTCTTTACCCATTATCCCAAATTTCTTTTTTAAAAAAGTTGGATCTTGATGGGCTAAGTCATAGACAGTAAAAATACCTAGATTGTTTAGTCTTTTTTCTAAACGTGCTCCAATTCCCCAGACTTTAGAAAGGGGAGAGATTGGCCAGAGTTTGGTTGGAATATCTTTCATTTCCCATTTAGCAATACCGTTTTTGTATCGTTTTGCTTCAATGTCCATGGAAAGTTTAGCTAAAAGAAGATTTGGACCGATACCACATGTTGCTGTGAGTCCTGTTTTCTCTTCAATTGTTTTTAGAATTTCTTCTGCTAATTCATAATCACTTTTTTGATAGTAATGCAAATAATTTGTTACGTCTAGGAAACATTCATCAATCGAGTAAATGTGCAAATCTTCAAAACTTACAAAATCTGAATATATTTTGACTACTTCTTTGGATTTTTCAATATAGAGTTTCATTCTAGGTGGAACTATTGTATAAGAAATATTTTTAGGAATTTCATAAAGTCTTGTTCTTCCTTTAATTCCTTTTTGTCTTAAATAGGGACTTACTGCTAGAGTGATTGCCCCATTTCCTTGTCTTTTGTTAGCTACTACTAAAGGAGTGGTGAAAGGATCTAATCTTCTTTCGATGCATTCTACAGAAGCAAAAAAACTTTTTAAATCAATACATAAAATATGTCTTTCCATGTTTCCCTCCTTTAGAACAATTGTTTGTATAATTGTAACGCTTTTTTCTATTTTTGACAAATGGTAATTGTTGGTAAACGATTTTATCTATAAAATTTTAAAAAAAGTAAATTTCTACCCATTTTAAAAATCTGTAATATATAAAGAATCAATTTGAGAATTTGAAGAAACAAATTTGAAAATTGTTTTTTTTTTAGGATAAAATCTTTGAAATCTGCAGTTTGACCTCCTTTTTTCCTTTTGATATAAATGGAACGAAAGGTGAATAATTTATTGAATACAAAAGTAAAAGAAATCAATATGTTAAATGATGCCATGTTTAAAAGTGTGACTAGAAGCAAGGAAGCTAGACCTTTAGTAAATGACTTTCTTCATTCTTTAACTTTTATTGAAAAGGAAAAATTAGAAAAAGCAACTTTTATGAGTGGAGAAATCACCAAAAGTCATATCAAAGAAAAAGGCAAAATATCTGATGTCATTATTAAAGTAGAAAATTGTAGAATTATTCTAGAAATGAATCAGACAGATACAAAGGATATCTTTGATAAAAATGTGAGCTATGCCTTTGCTCTAGCTAAAACAAGTACCCATATGAATGAAGAAAGAAAAAGAGTAATTTTAATAAACTTTGATGGGTTTAATCGCTTTAAAACGGATGAACCTATTTTAATTTTTCAACTTCAAGATAAATATGGACACATTGAATCTGAACTTTACTTGTCTTTTCATTTAATTCTTGAAAATACCAAAAAAAATAAATATAATATACCTAAAGAAGTACAAGAATTCATGGACTTTTTTCAAAAATACGAAAGCATCGAAGAATTAAAAGAAAAGTATAAGGGGAAGGAGAAGTTCAAAGGTATGGTAAAAAAAGTAGAAGAATTAACTCAAGATGAAGATTTCTTAATGTATTATGATTTAGAAGAAAAACATAAACATGAAAAACAAAGTTCATATGAGTTAGGTGTAGAACGTGGTATGGAACAAGGCATCAAAGAAGGAAGCAAACAAGAAAAACTTGAAATTGCTAAGAAATTAAAAGAACTTGATCTTTCAATTGATAAGATTGTTAAAGCAACAGGTTTAAGTGAAGAAGAAATCAAAGAATTAAAATGATTTCTTTTTTTGAATTTAGAAAATTTACACTTGTAAGATTTTTGTTACAACATTGTAATTTTAATTTTGTTTGTTTTTTATCTTAAGTGTGATAAAATGATTTTGATATAAGAGTTATGGTAAGTATATATTCTATGAAAAAGAGTGTGATAATATGGAAAATTCAAAAAAATATATTCCAAATATTTTGACAGCAAGTCGTCTTGTTTTTACTCCTATTGTTATTTTTTTAGGATTAACTAATCATTATAAAATATTAATTGCTGTGGCGATAATTATTGCTTTTACGGATTTTTTAGATGGTTATTTAGCCCGCAAGTGGGGAGTTGTAAGTGAGCTTGGAGCAAGACTAGATGTTATTGGCGATAAAATGCTTGCGATTGGGCTTTTACTCATTTTAATTATTAAAAATCATGCATTCTTTTATGTTTTAATATTAGAGTGTGTGATTAGCGTTTTAAATATCTATTTTTATTTCCGTAAGGGAATTGCTGCTTCTTTACTTGTTGGGAAGTTTAAAACATGGATTATTTTTATTACTATTATTTTAGGTTTTGTGGGACTTGTTATTCCGGGAATTTCTTCCTATGTTACTGTCTTGGTTTATTTGACAGCAATTTTACAAGTTGTTACGATTATTTGTTACTTGATGTACTTAATTAAGACACCAAGTCAAAAAAAAAACTTTGAAGAAAGCTCCTTAGAATATTATAAAATTATTCGTCCGATTTTGTTAGAAGCTGAGATGCAAAAAAGAAAAGAATATCCCCATCATATTAATGAATCTGTGTATGCTCATGTTATCAGAGTTTCTTATGATTGTTATCGAATTGGTAAGTTTTTACATATGGATTATAAAAGTTTAGCTATTGCCGGTTTACTTCATGATTTTTATGAAAGACCTTGGCAATATGAGCATGAAAAAAAGCCTTTTTTACAAAAACATGCATTTACTCATGCCAAGGAAGCTGTAGAAAATTCTAAAAAAATTTTTGGAAAAGAAATTGTTACTCCTAAGATTGAGAGTATTATGATTACTCACATGTTTCCTGTTAATCGTAGAATTCCTAGAAATAAAGAAGCGTGGTTACTTACATTAGTGGATAAAGCTGATTCTATTGATTTTATTTTGCATCCGGTTGCTTTATATAAAATTTTTCGTAGGAAGGATTATCAGAAAACGAAAAAGGAAACTATGAAAAGAATTCATAAAAAAATAGAAGAATTTGAAAGAAGAGAAAAAAAGAAGAATTGTAAAACAAAGTAAAGAAATTTGCAATCTTTTTTTTTATTATGTATAATGAATATGGTGAATAGAGTATGGCAAAAAAGAAAAAATCTGGTTCAGAAAGTTCTAAAAGTCCAGGATATAGTGTTGAACTCGTTGGACTTGTTTTGATTTTATGTGGAGTTATTGGTTTTGGTTTTGGACCTGTAGGTGCTTTATTAAAAAAGTTTGCCATGTTTCTTTTAGGAGAATGGTGGCCACTTATTTTACTTTTTGTTTTGGTTATTGGTTTTTATATGCTTATTAAAAGAAAACTTCCGAATTTTTTTAGTGCACGTTATATAGGGCTGTATTTGTTTTTAATTGTTATTTTAGTGTTAAGTCATTTGACATTTATTGAGGATGCAACAGATCCGGCTAGTATTTTTGAAAATACAATTAATAATTATATGAGTCGAGTAGCTTCCATTGGAAATAATAATGCTTTGACAAGTTCTGGGCAAACTTCTATTGTTATTGGTGGAGGAATTTTAGGTGCAGCATTTGCGTTCTCCTGTGATGCTTTGTTCGGACTTAATGGTACTTATATTGTTGTAGCTTTTATTGCTTTATTTGGAGTTATTTTATTTTTCAATGTCAATCTTTCTAATGCTCTAAATAATTTTATTTCTAAATTCAAATGGGTTAAGAAAAAGAGTCAAGAAGATCATGAGGATGATGTGGAAAGTAGAGAAGCATTACTTGATAAAAGATTAAGGGAAGCTGATGAGGAATATGAAAATCCTAAATCGATCATTGTGAATAGTGTTGAAGAATTAAAACATCATAGTGAACCTAAAGAGGAAGCTTTTGTTGCGCCTCCAGTTGCAAATCCAGCTTCTGTGATGCCTAATCCAAATTATCAGTTACCGCCAATGAGCTTACTAGATGATCCGCCTAAAAGTAAAAAGACAAATTCTAATCAGTTTTTGATTAATAATAAACAAAATCTAGAAAGAGTTTTGCATGATTTTCAAATTGATGGACATGTGGTAGATATTCATATGGGACCTGCTGTTACTCAATTTGAAGTAGTTGTACCTAGTGGAACAAAGGTTAGTCGAATAATTTCCATTAATAAAGAAATTGCTTTGGCATTGGCAGCTAAAGATGTTCGAATTGAAGCTCCAATTCCTGGAAAAAATACGATTGGTATTGAAATACCTAATCAGGCAATTTCCATGGTTAAAATTAAAGAAGTTTTGGCAAGTAAGGAAATGATTAATGCAAAAGGTGGAATTCAAGTTGCTTTAGGAAAGGATATTATGGGTATTCCTAGAAGTACGGATTTAACTAAAATGCCTCACTTACTTGTTGCTGGTTCTACTGGTTCAGGTAAATCTGTTTGTATTAATGGAATTATTGGTTCTATTTTAATGCGTTATCGACCTGATGAAGTAAAGCTTGTATTGGTTGATCCAAAGCAAGTTGAACTTTCTAATTACAATGGCGTTCCTCATTTACTTTGTCCTGTTGTAACGAATCCTAAAAAGGCTTCTTTGGTTTTACAAAAAGTTGTTGATGAAATGGATAAACGTTATCATATCTTTGCTGATAAAGGAGCTAAAAAAATTGATGATTATAATCGAATGATTGAAAAAGAAAATGAAAGTCATCCAGAGTCTAAAACACCAAGAATGCCTTATATTGTTGTTATTGTTGATGAAATGGCTGATTTGATGATTGTGGCGAGAAAAGAAGTAGAAGACTCCATTATGCGAATTACTCAACTTGCAAGAGCTGCAGGAATTCATTTGATCGTTGCTACTCAAAGACCTAGTACGGATGTTATTACAGGTGTTATTAAAACAAATATTCCATCTCGTATTGCTTTTGCCGTAGCAAGTAACGTTGATTCAAGAACAATTTTAGATACTCCTGGTGCTGAAAAGTTACTTGGTAAAGGGGATATGCTTTTCTTACCAATGGGAGAAAACACTCCAATAAGAATTCAAGGATGTTTTATTTCTGATGATGAAATAAGAAGACTTATTGATGCAGTTTGTAAAGAACAACAAGCTGTTTATGATGAAACGCTTACAACAACTTTATCAGAAAGTGCTTCATCTACTAGTAGTAGTTCTGGTGAAAAAGAAGAATATGATGACCCAATGTATAATGAAATCGTTGATTTTGCTGTTCAAACCGGTAAGATCAGTGCTTCATTAATTCAAAGAAGATTCAGATTTGGGTATAATCGTGCAGCTAGAGTCATTGACTTATTAGAAGAACGAGGAATTATAGGGCCTCAAAATGGTTCAAAGCCAAGAGAAGTTTTAGTTAAAGTAAAAGATCAAGAAGAGTAATAAATTTTTACGGAAAAAAGTTATGTGCCTCGCTTTTATGTTCAAGAAGCGAGGTTTTATATACAGTAAATTAAGAAAATACAATAGATAAAAATTTTAAAAAATGATAAAATTTTGATATATTTTATTTACGAGAGCTTTAAGCTATTTTAAAAATATATGATAATTAAGAAATGAAATTTATGCAAGGAGTGAATGAATTTGAGTTTACATATGGATTATAAAGAACAACGAAAAAAGTTATTGGAAAATAAGATATCGTTGATTGCTATACAAAAAACACGGGTAAAGTCTCAAAAAGGAATTTGTTCTTTGAAAAAACAACAAATTTTAAAAGATTTAAAGACAGAAGAAGAAAAACTATGGAATGAATATCATAAATTAATTGGCTTTGAAAAAAATGCAGTTCTTAGATGGGTGAAACAAGCAGAGCGCGATGAGGAAATTTATTGGAAAACAAAGTTTGAAAATAGTTTGCTTGAAGAAAAAAGAAATCGTAGATAATTTGTCTTTATGTTTTATAAAAGAAATTTGTCAAAAGTTTACAGAACAAATTTCTTTTTTCTTTTTTTATGAAGAAAAAATTGATATAGTATTTTTAGAATAGAAAGAGATGATTATTGTGAAAGCACCAAAAGTAATGGAGCATATTAAGCCTGCTCATATTGAATGTACTAAAGAAGATATTGCCGAGGTTTGTATTATGCCGGGTGATCCGTTAAGAGCAAAATATATTGCTGAGAATTTTTTAACAGATGCGAAACTTATTAATCGCGCTCGTAATATGTTTGGATATACTGGCTATTATAATGGCAAAAGAGTTACTGTAATGGGTCATGGAATGGGAATGCCTAGTGTAAGTATTTATGCTTTTGAACTTTATTATTTTTTTGGAGTTCAAAAAATTATACGTATTGGAACATGTGGTGGTTTAAAAGAAGAATTAAAGGTTCCAGATATCATTTTAGCTACTCAAAGTTATACCGAATCGAATTTTGCATATAGCTATAATGGTGATCCTACTCACATAGCTTATCCAAGTAAAAAGTTAACTGATCAGATTCGAATGACAGCAAAAGAGCAAGGTATTTCTGTACATGAAGGTGCTGTTATGTGTACAGAACAATTTGGATTTTATTCAGATAATGAAAATGTTTTAAGACGCGTTCCTGATAACATTGATTTGTATGGAGAAGAAATGGAAACGTTTGCTTTATTTCATATAGCTAATAGTTTCGAAAAAGAAGCTGCTGCGATTTTAACTGTAGTAGATAGTAAATATGAAAAAACATTTTTAAGTATTGAAGATCGTGAAAAATCATTAAATACGATGATTAAACTTGCACTCGACAGTATTTAAATTGGGTTTGATTTAAAAACGCCGACCAAGCAAATTTTGTTTTGTCTAGTGAACCGTGGTTTATACGTGGAGCAGCTCATAATGACGGAGTGAATGCTGGTGTGTTTGCTTTCAATAATACAAACGGTCATGTGAATGGCAATGTTAGTTTCCGCGTTGTTTTGTGTACTATTTTTAAAAAAGTCTTAAATAACCAAAAAAGAATGTAAAAAATAGAAATCAAATCCAAAACGAAAGTTTAAATAAAAGAATAATTTATATTGTAAAGTAAATAGTGAAATATAATATAAAAAAGCTTATCAATTGAAGTTGGTAAGCTTTTCTTTTTTGCTTAAAGAAGTGGGTTCGTTTATTAATCCTAATAAATAGTCGGCTGAAATATCTAAATATTTGCAAATAGGCGCTAGATATATCACAGGCATTACATTTACTCCTTTTTCGTAACGTGCATATTGTTGCTGTTTGATACCTAAATGATTTGCGATTTCTTTTTGAGTAATATTTTTACAATCTCGTATCCATTGTAAACGTTCAGTATAATACATGGCTATCCTCCTAAATAGTTTATACTATGTTTTACAATAGAAAAGTTGAAAGATGAACACTTGTGTTGTATAATCACGTTAACAATATAAGAATTGTAAAATGTTTAAAAATCTTTAGTTTATAACATATTAAAAGTAGAGGAGGGTTCTTCATGTTTCATAAAAAAAGTTTGTTTTTACTTTCAATGCTCTTTTTTACTTTTATTTTTATTATGGTACTTGTTAAAACAGAAAGTGATTTTATATCTTTAAATATTCAAAATGAAAACATAGAATTGGCTATTTATTTAGATGATGAAGAAACAAATGCAATTCCTTCAAAAGAAGGAAATATTTATGATGAAACGAGAAGTAGTTGTACGAATGGAGCTTATATTATTTGGGATTATGAGTCGTGGAGTCCAGTGGTTAAAAATATGAGTGAACATAAAACAAAATGTGAACTTTATTTTAAAACAGGATATAAAGAAGATATTTTAAATGGAATGGATCCGGTATTAGAAGGATCATTAATACCTGTAACGATAGAAAGTGATGGCACAGTAAAAAAAGCAGATATAGGTAGTGAATGGTATAGTTATGAAAAAAAGAACTGGGCGAATGCAGTCGTTTTATTTGATAAAAGTGAAGATTATCTAGCAGGAGAAGTCATACCAGAAGAGAAAATAGAAAGTTATTTTGTATGGATCCCAAAATACCGATATCAATTATGGGACTTAGGACAGTATGATGATTTAACAGCAATCGATGAGAGCAAAGTTCATGAAATACCTATTCTTTTTGGAGACTATGATACCAGTGATGATAATGAAGGAGAATGTACAACTCCAATGGAATCAGGAGCTACAGGAAATTGTACTATTGGAGATTATATGACTCATCCTGCATTTTTAAGTATTCCGAGTACGGGATTTTGGGTAGGTAAATTTGAAATAGGATATAGAGGAGCAACAAGTACAGCAGAAGCCCAGCAAAATGTAAATGATTCAAGCAAAATAATTATAAAACCAAACACATATAGTTGGCGAGGCATACAAGTGGCAAATGCTTTTTACAATTCCTATAATTATCAACGAGATTTAGAAAGTCATATGATGAAGAATACAGAATGGGGAGCAGTAGCCTACTTACAACACAGTGCTTATGGAAGTGCTGCCAGTGTAAGAATCAATAACAATTCAGATTATATAACAGGATATCAAGCAAATAATGAACCAACTTGTGGCTGGACAGCTAATTCAAATGAAGAATGTAATCGCTTTTGTAATGATGGAACATGTAATACAGCATATCCAAACAGCAGTTTGGCAAGTACCACAGGAAACATAACCGGTATTTACGATATGAGTGGAGGATCATGGGAAAATTTGATGGGAGTTATGATAGATCAAGAAGGAAATCCTATGAGTGGAACAAATAGTCTATATAATTCAGGATTTAATGGGAAATTTGGGTGTCCGACGTGTGATGGAGACACCTCAGGACTAACAGAATTGATAGACGGATATGATTGGCCAGAAAAAAAATATTATGATTCTTATCTATATACTGAAGATTATACAACATTTCAGAATAGAAAATTGGGAGATGCTACTGGTGAATTTGGGCCATTTGCTAATAAAAATAATTTGAATATTACTAATAGAAGCATTGGCAGTTGGTATCAAGATGAAGCGTGGTTTGTGATGCTGAATTACCCTTGTTTTGCTCGTAGTGCGCATTATACAGGTGGAGATTGCGCTGGTATTTTTGATTTTACTTATTCTACTTGTGGGGAACATAATGATGGTTCTTATCGTATAGTTTTAACTCCAACAGGAGGTGCAGCATGAAATTAGAAAAATTTAAACCAAAAGATCCTAAGAAAGCTGGAATAATCATATTTACTGTAGTATGTGTTTTATTAGTGGCAGGAGTATTTTTCTATACCTCATTTGCATCTTTTGAAACACATGATGAATTTAATATTATTGAAGGTACTGTAGGAAGTAATGGAGACCTTTACTTTGCATTTTATGTAGATAATGAAATAAGTAGTAAAATGCCTCAGAAAGGTGAAGGATATGTACTTGATAAAGAAAAAACAAATTGTACCAAAGGAGAAAGTGTAGAATTTAATGAAACAGATTGGTCAGTTAAAGTGTTAAATATGACAGAAAGAAATACAAAATGCACTTTATATTTTGAAAGTCGATACAATGAAGAACTGTTAAATGAAACAGACCCAGTTTTAAAAGAACCATTGATACCAGTTATAATAGAAACAGCTTACCTACGGACAGTTTTTGAAAACTAAAAAAAATGACCTAGAACATGTCTAAGCCATTTCTCTTCTTAAAATTGAAATAAGCAACCTTTTTTGATACTCTTATTTTAGATATAAATAGAATAGAGGTTGCTTATGTCCAAATTATATAATACTCAAAACCAGATTACAACAAATTTTGAACTTTTCTTGAAAAAATTTCATTTAAGAAAGACTCAATTAAATATTTTACCTGCTATTCTTTTCGGAATAATTCAAAGTGAATCGGTTTCTGCTCCTGACATTGCTAAAGTTTTAAAAGAGGAATTTTCTCTCGTTCAATATGACTCTGTCGTTAAAAGAATTCGTAGATTCTTTAACAATACTTTATTCGATCCTTATCTCTTTTATAAAGATTTTATTTCTTATATTCTTGATAATTATAAAAAGAAACATCAGGATAAAAGAGTTCATATTATTTTTGATCATATGTTTTCTCACGAAAATTATACAGTCTTTATGCTCTCTATGAGAATTGGTAAACAAGGTATCCCTATTTGGTTTCAATGTTTTAAAGGAATTTCTGATAATGAAGCTTTTGAAATAGGTACACTCAAAAATGCCATTACCCAAGTAAGTCATTTATTCCAAAAGAGAAACCTAGAATTAATTTTTTTAGCTGATCGTTGGTTTAATTCTATTGATTTGTTAAAACACATTGATTCTTTAGGCCATACCTATTGTGTTCGTTTAAAAAAAAATATGCATGTCTATCCTTTTGTTAAAAAAGAAGGTCACGTTATTCAAAAAGACATCGGTGAACTCTCTTATTTTAAATATAAATCAACTACTTACAGAGATATCCCTCTTACTGATGAACGTTACCTTACAAATATTGTTTTTAGTGATTGGTCAGAGGTAGAAGAACCTTGGATTATTGCTACGAATGGAGATCCAAGTAGAGCTATTAAAGATTATATTTATCGTTTTGGAGGAATAGAATCTTTATTTAAAAATCAAAAATCCAACGGATTTCGTTTAGAAAATATTTCTAATGCAAACTTACAAGCATTTACTACCATGTATTCTTTATTGTGTGTATGTGTTACTTTTCTTACTATTTTAGGAGCAGAATATTCTAAAAATACGGTTTGTTATAAAAATGAAAAAATTATCACTCATAAAACATATATCATTAATGGGAAAAGAATTAAAAAGCGAATAATGTCTCTGTTTAATACAGGATTAACTTTATTTCATCGAGCCTTTAATTCTATAAAATATATTCGAATTCCCTTTAAATTTATTTTATATGATATATAACAAATTAAATCTATTTCTATTTTTTTAAATTTGATTCATTCAAATTCTTTTCGTCATGTCTTAATTTTCAAAAAAATTGTACTTTCTTCTACTTTTAAGAAAAAAGATAAATTCATTACTCTCTGGACGAGTAATTTTTCATCTTTTTTTCTTTATTTACCTTGCTTCATCTAAAACTGTCCGTAGGTCAGAGAAACAGATGGGACGGTAAAAAAAGCAGATATCGGAAGTGAATGGTATAGTTATGAGAAAAAGAACTGGGCGAATGCAGTTATCTTATTTGATGAAAGCAAAGATTATTTGGCAGGAGAAGTTATACCAGAAAGTGAAATAGAAAGTTATTTTGTGTGGATACCAAAATATCGATATCAATTATGGGATTTAGGATTATATGATAGCTTAACAGCAATCGATGAAAGTAAAGTTCATGAAATCCCAATTATTTTTGGAGATTATAATACTAGTGATGATGTAGAAGGAGAATGCACTACCCCAATGGAGAGTGGATCCTCAGGAAATTGTGCTGTTGGAGATTACATGACCCATCCGGCATTTTTAAGTATCCCGTCAACAGGATTTTGGGTAGGCAAATTTAAAGCATCAATACAAGAAGAAAATATTCAGTTTAAACCAAACGAGGTTATGTGGACTGGAATGACATTGGGGAATGCTTTTAAACAAAGCTATGAATATCAAAGACGTTTAGACAGTCATTTAACAAAAAATACTGAATGGGGTGCGATAACTTATTTAACAAATTCTAAATTTGGAATAAATCAAATAATTCAGTTGAATACAAATACAGAGAAAAGAACAGGATATGCTGCAAATTCTGATGATGGTATTATACCTAGTGAAGAATCTAGTCCTTATAATACAGAAATTGGTTATACTTCAAGTAGTTCTGGAAATATTACAGGTGTGTATGATTTAAGTGGTGGAGTTGCAGAATTTGTTATGGGAATAAATTATGATCGAAGTGGTCTTGAGAGTCGAGAAGATCTTAGGGAAATTTACAATATAGAAGATGTATATCCTGATTTTTATGAAAATTCAAATTTTACAAAATATTACGATTTATATTATGGAGAAAGTTTGCAAAGCTTTTCAAAAAGAATACTAGGAGATGCCACTGGTGAAATGGGTCCATTTGGGACAATAGCAATTACTGATCGACAAGGGTCAAGTTGGTATCAAAGTTACTCTTATTTTGTAAATAATACGGATCCATTTTTTATTCGATGTGGACCAACATTAAATGTACTTCACGAAAACAATTTAGCAATCCACACGTCTAGAATGGGTGGAGGGTTAATGAATCAATCTTTCCGCGTTGTTTTAACTCCAATGAAAGATTAGAAGAAAAATGTGATTAACGATATTTATCAGTAATATATAAAAAAAGAATTTACTTAATTAGTGATTCAACTAATTCGGCAAATTCTTTTTGTTTTTCTTCTAATTCTTGTTCAGTTGTTGCTTCAAATCTTAGAGTTAGATTTGGTCCAGTATTGCTTGCTCTTACTAAGACCCATGAATTAGGAAAGTTTATTCTTACACCATCGATATCTATATATGAATATTGTTTTTCTTTTACATATTCAGCAACTTTTTCTACGATTTGAAATTTTGTTTCATTAGAACATGGAATTTTAATTTCAGGGGTAGAAATGTAAGGAATTGTTCCTTCTAATAGTTGACTAAATGTTTTTTCTGTTTTTGATAGCATTTCGATGAATCTTAGACCAGCGTATATAGCACTGCAGATTTCTGGACCGCGATCATTGAAAAATATATGTCCTGATAATTCTCCACCGAGAGGAATATTGTTTTCTTTTGTATTTGCTTCTGTAAAGCTTGTTCCTGTTCGGCTCATATAAACTTTTCCACCTAAGCGTTCAATTTCATCGATTAGACTTTTTGAACATTTGACATCGCATAAAAAAGTTTTATTTTTTACTTTAGATATTAAATCTCTAACTGCAACAATTAGGTATTGGTCTGCCATGACAAATTTTCCATTTTCATCGATAATTCCTAGACGGTCTCCGTCACCGTCAAATGCTATTCCTAAATCTGCTTTTGTTTCTAAGACTTTTTCTTTTAGCATTTGCATATTTTCTTCGATTGCTGGATCTGGGTGATGGTTCGGAAACGTTCCATCACTGATATCACATATATAAATTGGGGTAATGTTTGGAAAAAGATCGATTGCTTCTTTAATGATAGTTGATGTAACACCATTTCCTGAATCAAAGACAACTTTTATTTTTTTTGATCCCATATCAATATTTTCTTTTAAATAATTTAAATATTTGTCTTTAATATTTCTTGTTTCATACATTCCTTTGCCTTCTAAAAAGTTTCCTTGAAATGTGAAATCTTTGAATTCTTCTATCATTTTTCCTCTGGCATTGGCTACTGGATCAAAAGAAAATTTAAATCCGTTATCGTCTTTTGGGTTGTGACTTGCTGTAATCATAATGCCATATGTGTCTTCGATGAATCTTGTATAGTAATGCATAGGTGTAGTAATTTCACCGTAATCAATGACATTCATTCCAGAATCTAGTAATCCTTCTTTTAAAGCTGCTTTTAAACTTTTTGAAGATAATCGATTATCCATACCAATTACACATTTATTTTTGTCTAGATATTTTTTTAAATAACTTCCGTAGCTTTTGCCTATTGTATACGCTACATTTTCATTAATTTCTTCAGGATATTTTCCACGTATATCATAAGCTTTAAAAACTAATTCGTTCATTTTATCAACCTCTTTATAGTATATTCATTTTATCAAAATTTTACTCTTATGTCTAGAAACGGAAAAGAAATGTCAAATTTTTGCTTTGATGTTGACAGTTTTTTTAAAATATTCTACCCTTATATTAGGTGATAGTATGGATAAAGAGCTTGAAATTATGCCATTTAAAGCTTGGCAACAACAAAAAAAAGAGGAAATTCATCGTAATAAAATCTTACGGGAAAGACAAGAGAAAATTGCTAAAGAAAAAGTTAGAAGAAGTGTGAAGCGTTATGTGACTGCTGGTGTGTTTACTATAGCAATGGGCGCTAGTATATCTCTTAATGCTAAAAATCTTGTTGATAATATTCAGCATGATAAACAAGTAGAAGCTTCTTTTGAACCTATTCAGAATGTTGCTCAAGAAATTGTTTCAGAAAATACTAATTGGGTTAAAGATTCTCGTACTTTTGAAATGGAACCACAGTATGATCATTTTAGAATGGCTAAGGATGTTGAAAACTATGCTTCCTTATTTGGAGAGTTGCGAGGTGATGCTCTTTTAGCTGCTGTTTTGGATATTTCTATGGACAATGCATATCAAAATGATGATCGAATTGTAAGAGCTTTATCTGATGAATTTACAGATGCTCAAACTGCTCAAGAATATATTCACAGTTTGGGATATGAGACTCAAGAAGAGTATTTAAATGCTATGAAAGACGCTATATATACAGAAAGTCAAAGGGATGCTGTTATTCAAAAATATGCAAATGCAGAAAGTGAGTTAAAAAGATGAATGATAATATAACGATAAATGTTGTTACTTTAGATGATCAAAAAGAATATCTTATTTTAGATAAAATTTCTCATAATCAAGATACATTTGTTTTTTTAGCGTCAAAAGAAGATGAAGAAAATATTTTAGTACGAAAAAGAGTTGTTTCTGATCAAGATGTCTTTTTAGAAGAACTTTCAAATTTTGAAGAATTACAGTTGGCTTTTTCTTTATTTTTTAAAAAACATCCGGAACTTTTAAAAGAATCACAAATTTAGTGATTTTTTTTTGCTTTTCTACATATTCTTTTTTAGAAAGGAATGGTTAAAATGAAAAGTGTAATACCTTTTACTAAAGAATTAGATTTTAATGCTAAGGTTCAAGAAATTACGAGTATTTCTTTAGAACGAGAATTTTCGGTTGAAGATGGAAGTGTTGTGGGAAATTTGTTTGTGACTGGAGATTATAAAAGTCATGAAATAAGTGTAAATGTTACTCCTTTTTCTTTCAAGATTCCCTTTACCATTGAAATTCCAGATAATTTAGATAAAGATTCTATTACTATTGAAATTAGTGATTTTGCTTATGATATGGTAGATGATAGCAAAATTACTGTACATATTGAATTGGAACTTGAGGGAAATGAAATCGTTCAAGAAGTAGAGGAAGACGAACTTGTAGATGTTCCGGTTGAGGTTGATTCAGAAGAAATTTTGAAAATGATGGAAGAAAGAAAAGAGGAAGAGGCAGAGAAAAAGCAAGCTGAAGAGGATGAAGAAATTCAGGAAGAGTTTATAGAAGAAGATTTGAAAGAAAATCCAACAGAGAATGATGAAGAACGAGATAAAGTTCAAGAAATAGAAATTGTTAAAGAAAGTGAGGATGTTCTTATGCAAAATATTGACAAAGATAGTGAATATACAACTTATCATATACATATGGTAAAAGAAGGCGAGACCGTTGAAACCATTTGTACCATGTATAATTCTAATATCAATTTATTAATGGATTATAATGATTTAAGTAATTTGACACCTGGAGAAAAAATACTTATTCCATCTGAAAATGAATAATCGTAGTTTACATGTTATTAAAGATATTTATAAACCTTATCGTTATACTATTTTTGGGCGTGCGCATATTTTAGAATCTACTAGTGGAAATGTTGTTGTTAAGGAAAAAGAAAAAGATCTTCGTTCTTTATATCAATATTTAGAAAGTCGTGGATTTTTAAATTATCCAGAACTTCTTGATGATACAAGAGAAGGAATTAATGTTTTTGAATACGTTCCTGATACGAAAATGCCCAAGGAACAGAAAGCTATGGATTTTATGAAAGTTGTTGCGCTTCTTCATCAAAAGACTACATATTATCGAGAAGTAAATGAAGATAATTTTAAACAGATTTATGAAAATATTTTAGAACAAATTGAATATTTACGTTATTTTTATACGGATTTGTATGAACGTTATTTTAAAAGTGTTTATCCTTCTCCGAGTGAGTATTTGTTATTAAGAAATATTTCTAAAATTTTTTCTTCATTAGATTTTGCGTCTCATGAATTAGAAACTTGGTATCGTAATGTACAAAATTTAAGTAAGTATCGTGTTTGTCAAATTCATAATCATTTAAGTTTAGAACATTATCACAAATGTAGTAAAGATTGTTTGCTTAGTTGGGAAAAAAGTCGTCAAGATACGCCTGTTTTGGATTTGCTTAATTTTTATCATTGTTCTTATTTTGATTTAAATTTTGAAGTCTTACTACAAGAGTATTTTCGTATTTGCCCTTGGAGTGAAGAAGAAAGACAACTTTTCTTTTTAGTAATTTCTTTGCCTTTGAAATTTGAAGAAAAAGGTACAGAATTTGAACGAGTGAAAAAAATTCGTGAAGTATTAGATTATGTTTTTAAAACTGAAAATTTAATACGGCCATACTATTCTGTACAAGAAGAACAAAAGTAAAAGGATTTCTACTAGAAGAATAAAAATATTAAAACGAATTGGTAGGATAAAAGTAATAATTAATTGATAAAAAATTAATATTCCTAAACCGAATATGATTAGAATTGAAAAAAAGCTATTATGACAGTTTCTTTTCATAAGATCACCTATAGTAATATATGAAAGCAATAAAATTTGGTTAAAGTTTATTAAATGTATTTGCAAAGCTACATTTGTTTTCTTTTTTAGTGGTTAATTTAAGTTCGGATATTCGAAATGGATATTCGAATTTTGAAAAATAGGCAAACGAATATGCCTATTTTTTAGTGAGAATAAAGTTCATATCAAGCTCTTCTAAAGGAATGTGTTTTAAATTTAATTTTTCTAAAATTTCCGGTCC
Source organism: uncultured Mycoplasmatota bacterium (assembly GCA_946490195.1). GTDB lineage: Bacteria > Bacillota_I > Bacilli_A > RF39 > UBA660 > Ventrenecus. The sequence goes on along the minus strand of CAMLWN010000021.1, from coordinate 180 downwards.
AAAATATTCTTCAAATAATTGTAAAGGTGTTTTGTAATTAAACTTAGCTCTAGGATAGTTATTTAAACGATTAATAATATCAATGATATCTTCATCAGATAATTTTGTAATATCTGCTCCTTTTTGGGCTCTTCCGCAAGTTTAAGTATTTAGTACAATAGGTAGATAAGATTTTATATC
>CAMLWN010000020.1 GCA_946490195.1 uncultured Mycoplasmatota bacterium | reverse complement strand
ATAAAGTGCTAAACTTAAAAAGAAGGTGATGGAAAATTGAAGAAAAAAGAATTTAAAACAGAATCTAAAAAATTAATGGATTTAATGATTAATTCTATCTATACAAATAAAGAAATCTTTTTAAGAGAAATTATTTCTAATGCAAGTGATGCGATTGATAAGCTGCATTATATGTCTTTAACAGATAAGAAAATCAAAGTAAATAAAAAAGATTTTGAGATTTTCTTGAGTGTTGATAAAGATAAAAGAACATTAACCATTAAAGACAATGGTATCGGAATGAGTAAAGAGGAATTAGAAACAAATCTTGGTACTATTGCTAAATCAGGTTCTGAAGAATTTAAAACAGAAAATGAACATAAGAAAAACATTGACATTATAGGTCAATTTGGTGTTGGTTTTTATTCTGCATTTATGGTTGCTGAAAAAGTAGAAGTTATCAGTAAAAAATACGGAAGTGATGAAGCAAATAAATGGGAATCAAGTGGTATTGACGGATATACTATTTCTTCTGCTGACAAAGATTCTTTTGGAACAGAGGTTATTTTAACAATTAAACCAGATAGTGAAGAAGAAAACTATTCTAAATATTTAGAGACCTATGAAATAGAGTCTTTAGTTCGTAAATACAGCGATTATATAACTTATCCTATAAAAATGGAAGTAAGTCATACTCATTTAAAAGATAAGAAAAATGAATCAGATGAAGACGAATACGAAACCGTTACAGAAATTGAAGTGATTAACTCACTCACACCAATTTGGCGAAGAGAAAAGAAAAATGTAAGTGATGAAGATTACAATACATTTTATAAAGATAAATTTAATGACTATGAAACGCCTTTAAGACATATGCATATTAAAGCTGAAGGAACATTTGAATATACTGCTTTACTATATATTCCAAGTCATGCACCATATGATTATTATTCAAAAGAATATGAAAAAGGATTACAACTTTATTCAAATGGTGTTCTTATCATGGAAAAATGTGCTGATTTACTACCAGACTACTTTAGCTTTGTAAAAGGTGTCGTTGATAGTCCAGATTTAACATTAAATATTTCAAGAGAAACACTACAACAAAATCGTGTTTTAAAAACAATCGCGAATTCCATTGAAAATAAAATCAAAAAAGAATTAGAAACAATGCTAGAAGAAAAGAAAGAAGATTATGAAAAATTCTTCAAGGATATTGGACTTCAGTTAAAATATGGAATTTATAACGATTTTGGAATGCATAAAGACAAATTACAAGATTTATTGATTTACACTTCTTCAATTGATGAAAAAACAACAACTTTAAAAGAATACGTAAATCGTATGAAAGAAGACCAAAAAAATATATATTATGCCTGTGGAGAAACAATAGATAAAATCAAAATGCTTCCACAAGTAGAGTCTGCTAAGGAAAAAGGATATGAGGTACTTTATTGTACAGATCAAGTCGACGAATTTGTTTTCATGACTTTAAGAAATTACTTAGAGAAAAATTTTGTTAATGTATGTGGTGAGAACACAGATTTTGATACAGAAGAAGAAAAAGAAGAGTTGAAAAAAGCAAATGAAGAAGCAAAAGAAATGTTTGATATTATGAAAGAATCTATTCCAGAAGTAACTGAAATACGTTTTACAAACAAATTAAAAGAACATCCAGTATGTTTAAGTAGTAAAGGCGAAATTTCTGTAGAAATGGAAAAAACATTAAGCAATATGCCACTTAATAATGGACTTAAAGCTTCTAAAGTCTTAGAGATTAATCAAAATCATGAAATTGCAAAAACTCTAAAAAAGCTAGGTAAGAAAAATAAAGAAGAATTACAAGATTATGCAAAAGTTTTATATGCAGAAGCTAGAATGATAGAAGGCTTACCAGTAGAAAATCCAACAGAAATTGCTTCATTAGTATGTAAATTTATGGCAAAATAGTTAAGGAAAAAACTTAACTATTTTTCTTTGCGAAAAAATAAATAATAGCATAACTTTTAAACTTATTATATAATCAATGATGAAAAGGTAAAAAAATATTGCAAAAAGCGAAAAATATAGTACAATAAACTTCATTATGAAAGAAGTGAAAAGGTATGAATCAAAATAAAATACCGTTTAATTATTTTTATTTTTCCTGTCAAAAAAAATATAGACTGATTTTATTCGAAAATATGCAAAGTAAATTACAAAACAATACGAATAAAGATTTAGATTATTTTGAAATTCAATTTCAAATGTTTTATCATACGACTTTAGAAGAAAAAGTTAGCATGATGAAAAAAGCAATATGGGAAACATGTGTTGAATATATAAGCTTATCAAATACTCCAATTGAAGTTATTCCTAACGATGCTTTTGAGTTATTACAGATGATTTTAGATATGATAACAGAAAATTCTTATCAAGAGAGCTTTTTGCAATCTGTACAGTTTATTTGTCGTGATTATTTAGAAATATTAGGTAAAGGAAGTCCAATTTTATTTTCTTCAGAGGATAAAGATAAAGAATCAACTTTTTTGATTACTCTAGATTCAAAAAACAAATTAAATCAATTTGAAGCTATAAATATGACTTTATTAGAGCAAACAAAAACTATGGTTAATATTTGTACCATGGAAACAAATAAAGAACTAGGACCAATTCCAAAAGTTTTATATCGTACAAGAAAAGATATCTGATATATGCAAATGCTAGAACAATTAATTAGAAAATTTCAAATTTTAGAATTTAAATGTTTCTTTTTAAAACTTTCAAAAGAAGAACAACTACTATATCTTAAAGAGTATTGCCAAAAAAAATATGAATTAACGGAACTTTTAGCAGATCAGTTCTATAAATCACTTTTAATAAAAGCAGAAAAAGATAACAGTATTTTAATAAGAAAAAATGATATTTATCAAATTATTTCTGAGATAAAAGATATACCTGAAATTGACGAATATTTAAAAACACAACTTACTCCTTTTCAATATTTTGAAATTTCAAAACAAAAAGTTTTTCAATTAAAAATTCTATTAGAAAAAGTATTAAGAGAATGTAAAAAAAATAACTTAGATAAAATGTTTGAGAATGAACCGATATATTTACTTGCCAAACATGCATACTTTACAGAAAATGAATGCTATGCTTTAGCTTATAAAATGTTTTTAACCATTGGTTTTGAGAATTCCAAAGAACTTTTAGAACAAAAATATGGAGAAATAAGTTTTAAAACATTATATTTTTTATTTGACAGCATAGAAATAAAAAATATAAAAGTCCAAAAAGGGAATCCAATTTTTAAAGAAGAATTTGTGAATTTTTTCTTCCAAAATAAAAATTCAAGAGAAAATACAATGCGTTTGTTTTTAGATGGCTATTATAAAAATATATATTTAAATTTTTCATATTTTTATCAAAATTTTGAATTGTTACAAGAAAAATTAGGGGCCAAAATGCCAAGAAATAAAGTAGAAAGTTTATTAGAAGAAAGATTTAAATGTTCGCTTTATCGAGAAATTTCAGGAGATATCATATCTGATTTTAAACCTTCTTTTCAAAATAAATATCAATTTAACATGTTTTCTGAAAGAGAAATAGCTAAACTAAATTATGAATTTTATGAAAAAAATATCAAAAAGCAATATATTTCTTCTATTCCCCAAATTATTTACAAAAACAAGAATGGATTGATATGTGAAATTCTCCCTAAAAATAGTCCGAGAAATTTAGTGATAGGATACAGAACAATAGTTGTTTCAGAATTAATGGAGATGCATCGATTTTATTTTCAAAAGCTATGATAAGCAAACATTACAGAGTTCTTTCAATTTCTACAAATAAAGAGAAAGATATAGCTATGTGTTTACTTGCTCGTAATGGAAACTTAATTGTTGTTCAGGGAATAGAAATAAGTAAATCTTATCAAAATAAAGAAATGCGCGCAAAAATTTATGAAGGAGTAAAAGAAGCAATGCAAGAACTCATGAATACTATGAATAGAGAAGAAGATAAAATTATTGCTATATTAATTGGAAATAGCAATAAAAATGTATTAGATTTTAGTACAGAGTCCCTTTTGTTTCGTATAAGTCCAATAAAATCAATGGAAGAAGATTTAGAATTTTATTATGATGGATTCCATTTTCCACAATCAGTTCTAGTTATGAACAATCAAGCATCTTTACGTGATATAAAACTTTATGCACCTTTAAATGAGTATTTTGACAAAAGAGAAGAAATTTTGCATTGGCAGATTGAAAGCAGTCAAAATTATCTTTATAATAGAATTCAGAAACGATTAGCTGTAATAAGTTTTGAAACAGAAGTGCAATTAAGACGAATTATAGCCCAGTTAAACCATAATGAGAAAGAAATTTTTTGTAATAAAGATTGGTATATAATAGTATTTGAAGATGGAACAACAGAAAGTGCTTGTTTGGATTACGATTTTAGAGCAAAAGAAGAATACAGTACTCTTTTAAAAGAAATTCGAAAGAAAAGTTATCAAAGAAAGAGGTGACAAAATGAAAATAATTTCATGGAATGTAGCCGGAATTCGTGCTTGTATAAAAAAGGGGTTTATTGATTTTTTTAATGAAATAAATGCGGACATTTTTTGTGTTCAAGAAGTAAAAGCCTTAAAAGAACAAATAGAATTTCTACCTGATGGATATGAATTATATACATATCCAGCTGTTCGTAAAGGTTACTCAGGGACACTTATTTATACAAAAATAAAACCGATATCAGTAACCTATGGAATTGGGGAAAAAGAATATGATGAAGAAGGAAGAAACATTACTTTAGAATTTGAAAATTTTTATTTAGTAAATTGTTATGTACCAAATGTCAAAAGAACTTTAGAGAGAATGGATTCAAGAATGCATTATGAAGAAATTTTCTTACAATATATAAAAAAATTAGAAAAGAGTAAACCAGTAGTTTTCTGTGGTGACTTAAATGTTGCTCATGAGGAAATAGATATTAAAAATGCTAAAGCAAATATCGGAAATGCTGGATTTACTTACGAAGAAAGAAATAAAATGAGTGAGTTATTAAGTAATGGCTTTATAGATACGTTCAGATATTTTTATCCTGACAAAAGGGATGCCTACACTTGGTGGAGTTATATGAAAAGTGTTCGTGAACGAAATATTGGCTGGCGCATTGATTATTTTATTGTTTCGAAAAATTTTATAAATCAAGTAGAAGATAGCTTGATATATAAAGATGTTCTTGGAAGTGACCATTGTCCAATTGGTTTATATATAAAAAATGAATAATACTTCAAATAAATCAAAACTTGTTTCTCGACAAGAAAAATGCTAATCTATACATAAGTAACAGCGATAGTTTTTAAAACTACTTTAACGAATCGTTAAAGGAGGGAATTTCCTACATCAAGGAATTAGATTTGTCAAAGGACCACACTACACTGCGTGTAGAAGCGCTTACGCTTTCAGTCCGTTTCCAATTCTAATATATTTAAGTGTTGCTTAAACAAGGAGGTAGTAGAAATGCAGAAGTATGAAACGAAAGAAGCAAACGAAGCATTTTTATTATCTCTTTCTTTGTTTAATGAAAATTTAGATGCCAAAGAATACATAAGAAAATTATATGCTATAAGTAAACAAATAAAAGAGAATTATTTTGTGTTTAAAATACCTAAAAAAAGCGGAGGGACAACTTTAAAAGAAAATGCTCTTGTTCATAAAAATAAAGTAGTACTTTTAAAACTAGATATCGAAAATTTTTTTGAAAACATTACTTTTTCTCATGTTTATGAGGAAGTGTTTTATATTTATCCTGAAAATATTCGAGTTTTACTCACTAACCTATGTTTGTATGATAACTATTTACCTCAAGGAGCACCCACTTCACCATATATTTCCAATATTATTATGAGGGACTTTGACGAAAAAATAGGAAAGTGGTGTTTACAAAAGAAAATTTCTTACACTAGATATTCAGATGATTTAACCTTTTCAGGAGATTTTGAACCAAATGAAGTCATAAAAAAAGTCAAAGAAGAGCTTTTCAAAAAGCATTTCAAAATAAATAAGAAAAAAATTCATGTGATAAAGAATCATTCACAACAACGAGTAACAGGAGTAGTTGTCAACAAAAAAATTCAAGTTTCAAAATCTTATCGTAAAGAAATCAGAAAAGAGATGTATTATATAAAAAGATATGGAATAAAAAGCCACCTTGAAAAAATTCACTCTCAAACAAAACCTCAAAAATATCTTCAAAGTTTGTCTGGAAAAATTGCATATGTTTTAATGATTAATAAAGAAGATAAAGAATTCCAAAGATATAAGCAAGAAATAGATAAGATGAAAAAACAAAAACAATGATATAATTAAAAAAATATAAGAAGTGAGGACAAAATGGGAAAATTAGAAGAATTAAAACAAAAAATTTTAAAACTAAAAAATAAAAACAAAACTTTAAGCAAAGATGATACAAAAACAATTCAAGCTCATAAAGATGTTAATGGAGAATTAAGAGATTACTATATCAGCGATTATAAATCGGAAAGTAAAGCAAAATTTACAAGTGTTGTAAAAATAAAAGAAGACTATGAAAAGCATATTTTTATCTACCAAGGTGTAGTTTTGGGGGCTAACAATGCGATTGGAATACTTGAGTCGAATATTCCCCTAGATGAAATGGTATCAAATTTAGAAGGAAACCTTAAATTTCAAGAAATGTTATCAGAAGAGTATGCTTCTATGGCTCGAGATACATATTATAAAAAAATTGGAGAAAGTTTAGAATTGCCAGAAAATCATTATACCTATTTTACAAAGCCAACTTTTGCTTTAGGCACATTTTTGAAATTAGAAGATGGACATTATACATTTAAAAATGAAATTTCTAACCAAACTGAAGAAATGTTAAAAAAAGAAAGAGAAGAAGCTCATCGTAAAGAAATGCTAACAAACAAAGACTTTGTTAATCGGGATTTTGGTGGAGGCATGGTTCAAGCGATAGAAGATTGCTGGATGAATCAAGAGAAAAACGGCTTTTCCTTTAATGGAATTAATAAAGATGCCTTATATTACCAATATAAACCCTTTTATTCACAGAAAATAGAGGATAAATATGTTTATATTGGTACTGTCCAACTGGGAGAAGCAACTAGTCAAAAAGAAAGTAAAGTTATTCAAATTATGAATCCATATGTATTTCCTAATGTAGTTTTATGGACCGAAAGAAAAAATTTAATAGAGTACTTTATGGAAGAAAAATATAACAACTTGAATTTTACTCTTGGAGAAATACTAACAAACGAATGGATTGAAAATTCAAAAAAAGGATTGAAAGAGCAATCTTACATAGGAGGACTAGTTATTGATGAAAATGGTTTAGTAAAAAACGTAGATACAACACCAGAAGTAGTAAAAGAATTTGTTGAAACTTATTTAGAACAAAAAACTCAAACCAAAATCATAGACCTTGCATCGAGAAAAAAATAAATTTCAAAGCCCTAGCGGCTTTTTTTAATATATGATAAAATATTTTAGAGAAAGGGTGTATTTATGACACAAAACGAGCTTATCAACATTTTAAAAAACTATCAAACACGAATTCAAGAATTAGGGAGGTCACTTTGACATTTCTAAGAAGAAAGAAGAAATAAAAAAGTTAGAAGAAGAGACACTTAAAGAAGATTTTTGGCAAGATGTAGAAAAAGCAAACAGGATAAATAAAGAGTTATCTACACTAAAAAAAATTGTTGAAAAAATTTCAAGAATTGAAACAGAAATACTAGACAACTTAGAATTGATTCCATTATTAAACGAAACAGAACTATCCACAATTGATAAGGAGTTATCCACAATTTCTAAAGAGGTAGACGAACTAGAATTAGATACGCTTTTAAATGGACCATATGACAATTTAAATTGTTATTTAGAAATTCATCCTGGAGCTGGCGGAACCGAATCTTGTGATTGGGCAAGCATGCTTTTTAGGATGTACAAAATGTTCTGCGAAAAAAACGACTTTACCTACGATATAGTTGAAGAACAAGCTGGTGAAGAAGCAGGAATAAAAAGTGTAACCATGTATATTAAAGGTGAATATGCCTATGGATTTTTAAAAAATGAAAAAGGAGTTCATCGGTTAGTAAGAATATCTCCATTTGATTCAGGTGCTAGACGCCATACTTCTTTTGCTTCAGTATCCATCACACCTGAGTATAATACTGAAGTAACGGTAGATATTAAAGAGAGTGATTTGAAAATTGATGTTTACCACTCAAGTGGAGCAGGCGGACAATCCGTAAATACGTCCAATTCTGCTGTACGAATTACACACTTACCAACAAAAACGGTCGTTACTTGTCAAAATGAGCGAAGCCAACTCAAAAACAAAGAACAAGCTATGAAAATTTTGAAAAATAAAATTTATCAAGCTGAAGTAGAAAAAAAAGAATTAGAACTAAATAAATTAAAAGGAGAAAATGTTGCCATTAATTTTGGAAGTCAAATAAGAAACTACATTTTAGAACCTTATAAATTAGTTAAAGATTTGCGAAGTAACTATGAAACAAGTAATGTGGATAAAGTTTTAAATGGAGACATTAAAGAAATAATTGAATCTCTTTTAAAAAAGAGGGATGAATAATGAAAAAAAGAATTAAAAAATATTGTACAGTTACATTAGGTATTTTTTTAGTAGCCATAGCTTTTAATCTTTTTTTAGCTCCTTACAATCTTGCATCTAACGGAGTCAGTGGATTATCTATCATCGTTAAAAGATTTACGGGAATTTCTGAAGGTACATTTATACTAGCGTCAAATATTATTTTGATTGGGATAAGTTATAACTTTCTTGGTTGGGAAAAAACAAAACATAGCATTATTGGGTCAATTTTATTTCCAATTTTCGTATCAATAACCTCGCCAATTACGAATTTCATAGTCATTGAAAACATGGATTTATTAATCATTTCCTTATTAGGAGGTGTAATAAGCGGCGTAGGGTATGGTTTAGTTTATCAAAATGATTACACAACAGGTGGAACAGATATTTTAAATCAATTGATGGAAAAATATTGTAAAGTCCCTATGGGAAAATCAATTATTTATGTAGATGGAATGGTAGTCCTTTTAGGATTTATCACCTTTGGTTTTACGACGATGTTATATTCAATGATTGTTCTTTTTTTGATTAGTGAACTTTCAAATCGTACTATGCTAAAAATAAATCATAATCAAATATTATTTATTCAATCAAAAAAAATCGAAGAAATAAAAACGCTTTTAACAAAAGAATTTACATATGATGTAACCTTGTTAAATACAACGGGTGGATATTCTAAAGAAAAAAGAAAAACTCTTTTTTGTGCTATCTCAAAAAAAGACTATTATATGATTAAAGAAAGCATACTTTTAATAGATAAAAATGCTTTTATCACAGTAGTGACGACTTATGAAACTCAAAATGGTAACAAAAGTTTAAAGGCACACATGAAAGAAATTAACACTCAAGAGTCTTAAGTGCTAAAAAATAGTTGAAAAAAGCGTTTGAATTTAGTACAATAGGATTGATTTCTTTAGGAGTGATTATGAAAGAAATAAAAGAATATTTAAAAAGAAAAATAAACGAAAAGGATACTTACGTTCTGGCCTTATCGGGTGGTCCTGATTCGATGTGTTTATTAAATTTACTTACAAGCATCTCGGCAAAAGTAATCTGTGTTCATATCAATCATAATACTAGACCGTCTTGCGAATATGAATATCAATTTATTAAAAAGTATACGGAAGAAAACAATATTCCTTTAGAATACTTTAAAATTGATAAATATGAAAAAGGCAGATTTACTGAAGGAGAAGCAAGAAAAATTCGTTACGAAGAGTTTAAAAAGGTAGCAAAAAAATACCAGGCAAAATATCTTTTTACAGCTCATCATGCAGATGATTTAACAGAAACAATTTTCATGCGTTTATTAAGAGGAAGCTCTTTAGAAGGGTATGCAGGTATTAAGAAAGAATCAACCTGGGATGGGATTACTATATTAAGACCATTATTATCTAAAAAAAAGAAAGAAATATATGCATATTTAAAGGAAAATCAAATACCATATATAGAGGATGAAACGAATAAAAACGATGAGTACATAAGAAATCGTATTCGCCATCATATCTTGCCTTTGATAGAAAAAGAAAATGAAAACTACCCAGCAAAAATACTTCAATTCAGTGAAACACTTCAAAAGAAAGATGCATTAATTAAGGAAATAATAAATCAAGTAAAAGAACAAGTTGAAAAAGAAAAAAAAATAAACTGCCAAGAATTACTAAAATTTTCTCCATTAATGCAAGAGGCTTATATAGAAGAATATGTAAAAAAGATTTATCAACAGGAATTAACAAGTATTTCAAACAAACATATTGAAATATTCTTAAAAAATATCAAAAAGAAAAAAGAAAATTATACAATAAATTTTCCTAAAGAGTATCTATTGTATAAAGAAGATGGTTGGATTTGGTTAGAAAAGAAAATATCCAAAAAATCATATAAGATAAAATGTGAAAATGAAGTAATATTACCAAATCAAGATATAGTCAAAAAAATCACAACTTATGAATCAAAAAGTAATGATGAAATTCATCTAAATTCTAAAGAAATTAAATTACCTTTATACCTAACAACAAGACAAGTTGGAATGAAAATGGCTGTTAAGAATTTAAATGGCCATCAAAAAGTAAGCGATATCTTAACAAATTGTAAGATACGAGGTTCAAAAAAAGACGAAATTCCGATTTTAATTGACAGTAATGGTGTAATTTTATGGGTTTTAGGCATAAAGAAGTCAAAATATGATTTAGAAAAAGATGAAAACTATGATATAATATACAAGTATATCAAAAGAAAGGAAAAATGATATGAGAAGAACGAATCAAAATGCAATGAAAAACTTATTTCCTTATTTAATTTTGGTAGTTGTCATATTTATTGTTTTAAGTGTTCTGAACTTAGGAAGAACCATCACCAATGAATTAACAACTGGTGAATTAATGAGTGAAATAGCAAACAAAAATGTAACAGAAATAACAATCACGCCTAGTGGAGAAGAAAGCGTGTACTATATTGAAGGTAAGCTTAATGGCTATGATGAAAATGAAAAATTTAGAGCTACTGTAGTTGAAGCAGAACTATCTAATGTCATTAAATATGCCGAATCAGCAAACCTAGAAGTTTATGAAACCAATCCAGATCCTGGTTCAGTATCATGGGTGTACATATTAATTAATGTAGTTCCATTAGTAATACTAGTTGGTGCAACTTACTTCATTTTTGTAAAAATGGCTAACAGCAATAAAGGATCTATGGACTTTGGAAAAAGCCGTGCAAAATTATCAAGTGACGGAGGTAAAGTTCGCTTTAGTGATGTAGCAGGCTTAAAAGAAGAAAAAGAAGAAGTATCAGAATTAATTGACTTCTTAAAAAATCCAAAGAAATTTCAACGTTTAGGGGCTCGTATTCCAAAAGGTGTTTTATTAGTAGGTCCTCCAGGAACAGGAAAAACTTTACTTGCTAAAGCAGTTGCTGGAGAAGCAAACGTACCATTTTATTATATAAGTGGTTCTGATTTCGTAGAATTATTTGTCGGAGTCGGAGCAAGCCGTGTTCGTGATATGTTTAAAGAAGCAAAAAGAAATGCTCCATGTTTAATCTTCATTGATGAAATCGATGCTGTTGGACGTCAAAGAGGTTCAGGTATTGGTGGAGGACATGACGAAAGAGAACAAACACTAAACCAATTACTAACAGAAATGGATGGATTTGGTGCAAATGAAGGAATCATTATCATTGCCGCGACAAACCGTCCAGATGTATTAGATCCAGCTTTACTACGTCCAGGAAGATTTGATAGACAAGTAACTGTTAATCTTCCAGATACGGAAGAACGTGAAGCAATATTAAAAGTTCATGCAAAAAACAAAATTCTTGCTCCTAATGTAAATTTAAAGAGCATTAGTCAAAGAACTTCTGGTTTCTCAGGTGCAGACTTGGAAAACTTAATGAATGAAGCAGCTTTACTAGCAGTAAGAAAAAATGAAGGTGCAATAACTTTACAAGATATAGATGAAGCAACAGACCGTGTATTAATGGGACCAGCTAAAACATCAAGAAAAGTTAGTGATGAAGTAAAATGGTTAACAGCAGTTCATGAATCTGGTCATGCCGTTTTAGGATTAAAATTAAAAGATGCAATGGAAGTTCAAAAAATCACCATTGTTCCAAGAGGAATGGCAGGAGGATATACAGCTTACACTCCAAAAGAGGACAACATTACTAGATACACAAGAAATGAAATGATTGCAATTATTACAAGCACACTTGGTGGACGTGCAGCAGAAGAACTATTCCTAGATGATATCACTACAGGAGCTAGCGATGACTTCAGACGTTCAACTGAGCTTGCGAGAAGCATGGTTACCGAATATGGTATGAGTGATTTAGGGCCGATTCGTTATGAATCAAATTCAGGAGACAACGTTTTCTTGGGAAGAGATTATAACAAGACTCGTAATTATTCAGATAAAGTGGCTTTAGAAATTGACCAAGAAGCTCGTAAAATTATCATAGAATGTTATGAAAATGCTAAAAAAATCTTAAAAGAAAACAAAGATTTAGTTATGCTTCTAAGTCACACATTACTAGAAAGAGAAACAATTACAAAAGAACAAATCGATGAGTTAGTAAGAACAGGTAAAATCGAAGATAACGAATTTGAAATTGGAGATGAACCAACTCTTACTAAACTAAGAGAAGAAGCAAAAAGTTTGAAAATTAAAGGTGCTTCAAAAATGAATAAAGAAGAATTAGAAAAAGCAATTGAAGAAGCTGAAAAAGAAAATATTGAAGAAGAATAAAAAGTCTTCTTCTTTTTTTGCTTAAAAAAAGAAATATTATAATAAAAAAAGTTGCGACAAAAGCACAGGACTCATCTAGTAAGTGATACAAAAATAAAAAAATTTAAATTTTCTAACTATTATACTCATTTTGAAAAATGAATAAGAAAAAATATCCAATATTAAAAAAGTACTAGCCAAAAAGAAAAAAGTGCATAAAATATAATACAAAAATAGTAAATCCTTCATTTGCATCTCCTTAAAATATTTGCTTTAATGAAATCAGAAAGGAGAAACATGAAAAAATATAACATAACATATTGCATGGACGGAGAAGTTATTTTTGCTTCAACGAACACAGAATCTCAAAAGAAAATCATCGTGAATTATTTAAGCACGAATTTAAACAAAGAATGTATTAAAAAATTGGTTGTTAATAACGTTATATATTATGAAATCTTACTAGAACCAGCCATGAAAATTATTAAAAATAATTTGTATGATGTATATGATGACCTAGAAATTCATTTGTTAAACTTTATAAAAGCTCTTCTAGCCTCTACGTCAGATGAACTAATAACCTACATAACTGAAGCAAATTTTTATACAAAAGAAGAACTTTTAAAAATCGAATGTGAATTTGAAAAGAAACGTTTGTACTCTAAATTAAAAAAGAAAAAATACAAAAGGGCATGAATTTCTAAAGACAAAAGAAATAGTTTATGTTAAAATGATAATAGACTGGAAATTAAAAGGTGGTATTATGGCAAAAATTATTTCATTAGTAAATCAAAAAGGTGGAGTTGGCAAGACAACAACAAGTATAAACTTGGCTGCTGCTTTAGGAAAAGAAGGCAAAAAAACTCTTTTGGTGGATCTTGACCCCCAAGGAAATGCTTCGACAGGACTAGGATTAAATAATAATGATTTTGAAAATGATATTTATGATGTGATAACTGGCGTTTGTGAAATTAAAGATGCAATTATTAAAACAAAATTTAAAAATCTTTCTATTATCCCAGCAACAATTAATTTAGCGGGAGTTGATGTAGAGTTTGTTAAAAAAATGTTAGAAGATGAAACATTTAAGCAAAATGAACAATTAAAAAATTCTTTAGAAACAATAAGAGAAAAATATGATTACATTATTATAGACTGTCAACCTTCTTTAGGAATTTCAACAATGAATGCACTAGTAGCAAGCGATTCAGTAATTATTCCCGTTCAATGCGAGTACTATGCTCTTGAAGGAATTACTCAATTATTAAATTCTATTATTTTGGTTCAATCAAATTTAAATCCAAATCTTCGTATTGAAGGAGTTTTACTAACTATGCTCGATGGAAGAACAAATATTGGATTAGATATTATTGAAGAAGTTCGTAAATACTTTAAGTCTAAAGTTTTTAACACGATTATTCCAAGATTAGTACGTTTGGTAGAAGCGCCTTCACATGGAAAACCAATTAGTGATTATGATCCGACTTCACGAGCTACACTTGCTTATCAGAATTTAGCAAAGGAAGTGATAAGTAGAAATGGAGACTAAGAGAAAAGCACTAGGAAGGGGCTTAGAACAATTATTTTCTAATGAAGTTATTAACTTTGAAAATTTTGAAAAAGATATAGTTCAAAATTCTTCAAAAAGTGATATTTTAGAAATTAATCTTAAAGATATTCGTAGTAATCCTTATCAGCCAAGAAAAACATTTAATGAAACTACACTTCAAGAATTAGCAGATTCTATTAAAGAACATGGAATAATTGAACCAATAATTGTTAAAAAAGCCATTAAAGGATATGAACTAGTAGCTGGTGAGCGAAGAACCAAGGCAGCTAAGCTTGCTGGTTTAGAAAAAATTCCAGCTATTGTCAAAGATTTCAATGATCAAGAAATGATGGAAATCGCTTTACTTGAAAATATTCAAAGAGAGGATTTAAATCCTATCGATGAAGCATCAGCTTATCAAAAAATCATTGAACTAGGACATATGACTCAAGAAGAATTCGCAAAAAAATTTGGAAAAAGTCGTAGTCATGTAACGAATATGCTTGGATTATTATCTTTACCAACAACAGTTAAAGAATTAGTAGAGAAAAAAGAAATTAGTATGGGACATGCTAGAGCATTAAGTAAAATCGAAAGTGCTGAAAAAATAAAAGAACTAGCTGATAAAGTAGTTAAAGAAAACATGAGTGTTCGTGAGTTAGAGCAAGAAATTCAAGAAAGCAACCTTCCAAAAAAACAACAACAAGATCGTTTTCGTGAATCTAAATCAATTAGAACAACGATTTATGAACGTTTAATGCGTGAAAAAGTGGGAACAAAAGTGAAAATAAATCAAAAGAAAATTGAAATTCCTTATGATTCAGAAAAAGACTTAGAAAGGATACTAGAGATATTAGGAATTAGAATAGAAGGTGTTTAATGGAAAACATTCGTAACTTTATCTTTCAAGAAAAAATCATCGCGCCAATTATCATCATAATTGCAACAGTTTTAGTTGTAAGAATAATGAAGCTAATTGTAAAAAAATTATTTGCAAAAAACCAAAAGAATTTTATTGGTAAAAAAAGAACAACAATTATGGAGTTAATTACAAATGTATTAAAGTTCTTTGTTTATGCCATTGCTATAATGATGATTCTTGAAGTTTATGGAGTAGATACTAAAGGAATACTTGCTTCTTTAGGAATTGCCGGTGTTGTTTTAGGTTTAGCTTTGCAAGATACTGTAGAAGACCTCATGAGTGGAATAAATATTATTCTAGATAATTACTATGTGATAGGAGATACCATTCGCATTGATAATTTTACTGGTGAAGTAATTGAGCTATCCCTAAAAAGTACAAAAGTTAAAGGAGCAAATGGAGAAATATACATTTTTGCCAATCATTTAGTGGATTCCGTTGTAAATCTTTCTCAAGCACGTGCGGGAGTAAAAATAGAAGTGCCTACAGCCTATGAAGAAAATTCAGAAAAAATTGAAACAATTTTAAAAAATATTGTTGAGGAAGTAAAAAAACTTCCTGACGTATATCAGGATAGCGAATATCTAGGAATTGAAAAATTTGATGTATCTGCAGTTAATTATGCTTTAATGATTTATTGTAAATCGTCAGAGCAATATGCTATTAAAAGAAAAGTTTTAAAAATGATTAAAGAAATCTATGATCGTGAAAATGTTAAAATACCATATAATCAGATTGAGGTGCACAATGGAAAAGAAATTATATAAATTAAATGATCACGTCATTATGAAAAAACCTCATGCTTGCAAAACCAATGAGTGGGCAATCACGAGAATGGGCGTCGATATTAAGTTAAAATGCCTGCATTGTGGAAGAGAAATCATGATGGATCGGATAGAGTTTGAAAGAAAGCTTAAAAAAGTATTAGGTGAACAACCATGACAAAAGTAAAAGAAAAAATGACATTGCATCCAGTTATGACCTTTTTGATTTTAACTGGTGTAGTCATGATTATCAGTGGAGTTCTAAATCTTTTAGAATTTGAACAAGTAACATACAGTGTAAATCAAACTACTTTAGAATATACAACAGACATTGTAAGTGTTGAAAATGTGTTTAGTTTATCCGGATTAAAATATATATTTAGTTCAACAGTTTCAAACTTTGTGAATTTTGCACCTTTAAGTAGTTTGATAATCATTTTAATTGGATTTGGTGTAATGGAAAAAAGTGGTTTTTTAAAAACTGCAATAACATTTTTAGCCAAAAAAATGAAAAAAAATACAGTAACATTCATCATTGTATTTTTAAGCGTAATCGCGAGTCTAATGGGAGATATTTCTTATATTGTAATGATTCCTTTAAGTGCTGCAGTATTTAAATATGGAAAAAGAAATCCTTTAATTGGAATTATCGCGGCATTTGCTGGACTTACTTGTGGTGAAGGAGTTTCAATGATTTTTACAAGCGTTGATAGTTCCTTATTATCACAATCCCTACTTTCAGCAAGAGTAATTGATTTGTCTTATCGAATGGCTTCAATAAGTGGCATTTTTATCATGGGAGTAGCCGTTTTAATTTTATCTTTTGTAATTACTTGGATAACAGAAAATGTTATAGCTAAAAAATTTAGCAATCAAATAGATAACGAAGAAGAATTTGAAGACAAAGTACTAACCAGAAAAGAACTACGCGGTTTACTATTTGCAATCTTTGGAGCTTCTGTATACTTTTTAATTATCTTATATAACATTATTCCAGGATTACCATTTTCTGGAAACTTACTAGATAATACTCAAATTTTATATGTGGACAAATTATTTAGTTACAATTCATTTTTTTCTAACGGATTCGTCTTTGTTGTAACTATATTTTTCTTGATTTTAGGTCTCTTCTACGGACTAGGTTCAAGAACAATTAAAAATAACAAAGATTTTGTAGATGCCTTAGGATATTCTTTAGACGGAATTGGCAAAACATTAGTATTAATCCTTGCTGCATCATTATTTGTTAGTGTGGTAAAATATTCAAATATAGGCACAGTTATAGTGGCCTACTTAGCAAGCATTTTTAGAGTAATCAACTTTGAAGGTTTACCATTAATCATTTTATTGTTTATTATATCAGCCATAGCAACCTTATTTTTACCTGCTTCAATTTCCAAATGGAGTATCATTTCACCAATAGCCATTCCTGTATTTATGAATGCTGGAATTACTCCGGAATTTGCTCAAATAATTTTCCGCTTTGGTGAAAGCGTTACAATGGGACTTACTCCAGTCATGGCCTATTTTGTAATCTATTTAGCTTTCCTTAATAAAAATAGCCATGAAGAAAAACCTATCGGTTTATTCAAAGCAATAAAATATCAAGTGCCTTATGCCACAATTTCTGCAATTGTTTTCTTGATTTTAATTGTTCTTTGGTATATCATAGGATTACCATTAGGAATTAACGGAGGAACCGTTTTATAAAAGGAGGGTGTTTATGTCTTTAAAAGCCGGAATAGTTGGTTTGCCTAATGTAGGTAAATCAACTCTTTTTAATGCCATAACCAAAAAACATATTTTAGCTGCGAACTATCCATTCGCGACAATTGACCCAAATGTTGGGGTTGTAACGGTACCAGATTCAAGATTAACTTTTTTAGAAAATTTATATCTTCCAAAAAGTACCGTACCAACATCCTTTGAATTTACAGATATTGCAGGTCTTGTAAAAGGAGCTAGTAAAGGAGAAGGTTTAGGAAACAAATTTTTGTCTCATATTAGAGAAGTAGATGCCATAGTAGAAGTAGTAAGATGCTTTGAAGATGAAAACATTATTCACGTATCAGGGAAAGTAAATCCTATAAGTGATATAGAAATTATTAATGTAGAGCTCATTTTATCAGATTTAGAAATTGTGGAAAATCGTTTAGGAAAAATTGAAAAAAAAGCTCAAACAACAAAAGATAAAGAAACCGTTGCTGAGTATGAAGTTCTAAAAAAATGTCAAGAAACTTTAATGCAAAACATCCCATTAAGACAAATAACTTTTAATGAAGATGAAGCGCTTCTTTTAAAAAACTTTAACTTTATTACAGCTAAACCAATAATTTATGTCGCAAATGTAAATGAAGAAGATGCGGTTGTAGGAAAAAATCAGTATACTGAAGAAGTAAGCAAATACGCAAGTAAAGAAAGTGCTAGTGTCATCGTGATGTGTGCAAAATTAGAAAGCGAACTTGCAGAATTAGAAGAAAGTGACAAAAATGCCTTTTTAAAAGAATTAGGTATTGCTCACAGTGGTTTAGATAAATTGATATTCGCAACATACGACTTACTAGGCCTACAAACGTTTTTTACAGTTGGAAAAGATGAATGCCGTGCTTGGACATTTAAAAAGGGAACCATTGCTAAAAAAGCAGCTGGATTAATTCATAGTGATATTGAACGTGGTTTTATTAAAGCTGAAATTATGAAATATAACGATTTAGAAGAATTAAAAGACGAGAAAAAGGTCCAAGAAGCCGGAAAACTCTATCTAGAAGGAAAAGATTACATTATGCAAGATGGCGACATTGTCTACTTTAGATTTAATGTATAGAAAGAAAAAAAATGGAAGAAATTAAAATAAAAGGAATTTATAGACATTATAAAGGAGATAATTATATTGTAGAAGATATTGCCCAAGATTGTGAAACGTTACAAAAACTCGTTATCTATCGAGCTTTATATGGCAACAGTGAACTTTGGGTAAGACCTTTGAAAGATTTCCTAAAAGAAGTAAATAAAGAAAATCAAAAATATCGTTTTGAATTACAACAGATTGAATCAAAAAGAAAATAAACCTTTCCAAAAATTTTGGAAAGGCTTTTTAATTTTCTAAAATAATTTCTTTTCCTTTTTCACAATATTTCATAAATTTATTTGCTGAAATATGAAAAGTAGGTTTTTCATATTCAAAAATTTTAAAATTTAAAACTTCAACTTCTTCAGGAACTTCAAAATGTAAAAATTTTTCTTTTATATCTTTAAGTAAAGAATCTAAAGTTCCATATTTAAAAATTCCAGCAAATTTTTCCCAGGCATGTTCAAACCAATAAAAATTCCCATTTTTTTCAAAAGTTAAAAAGGTATGCGTATAACACTTTTCTTTACCATAAGCAATAATATAAAAAGTTTTTATATTCCATTCATTTGGAGTTAAATAAAATCGTTCAAGTTCTACTTGATCCCAACAAACACCAATTTTTGTTTTCATCATTTCTCTAGGAGTTTGTAAGAAATATTCTTTATCAAAGTCTGGTTTTATATGAAAGTGCTTTTCGTGATTTTTATCAATCCATCCATATTGAATTTCTTTTAATAAAGAAAAAATTTCCTTTTCTGTATAATAATTCCAAATGCCCAAAGCCCCTTTGGCCTTAATCGGTTTTTCTAAAGGTTCAATCTCATCTAAAACCCAAGCATATCTTCCGACTTTATATTCCCCACATAAATATTCTTGAGGATGATTTTTTTTCATATCTTCAACATATTCTTCAGTCATATAAATACAATCGACTAATTTACATTTACAAAGAATAAATCCAAAGTGAAAATTTGTAGTCGAAAGTAATGACAAAAGATTTCTTTCATCATAAACCACTTTACTTTTACTTGCATGAATATAAAGTTCTCCACGATAACTTGTTTTCCAACTTCGAGTTTCTATCAATTTTTTCTTTTCTTTAATTAAACTTGCACAAGGTTCTTTAATACTTAAAACTTTCATCATATCACCTAGATAAAGTATACAAACAAATAAAAGAAAGAACAAGGAAAAAAATAGGATATAAAATATAAGCAAATTTACAAAGAAAAAGGAATATGGTATACTATGAACTAAGGAAAGGGAGGAAAAAATTTGAATAATCAAACAATGGCCAAGACTTTTGGTTGGATGTTTATCGGACTTTTAGTAACATTTTTAACAGGGTATGTGATTTCTATGAATCCAAACATGTTATTAAATGTTATGAGTACAACAGGTTTAATACTTATTATTACAATAGAATTTGCATTAGTCATATTCTTATCAGCAAGAATTACAAAAATGAAGCCAATTACAGCTAAAATAAGTTTTTTACTTTATTCGTTTGTAAGTGGTTTAACATTTTCAAGCATCTTTATTGCTTATGAAATGTCATCAATTATTTTTGTCTTTTTAATAACTGCAATTTTATTTGCTATAATGGCTGCAATTGGAGCATTCACAAAGATTGATTTAACGAAAGTAGGAACATATTTACTAATCGCATTATTTGGAGTAATTTTATGTACAATAGTAAATATATTTTTAAATAGTTCATCACTTGATTTAATTATTTCCATTGTAATTATCTTGATTTTTATTGGCTTTACAGCATACGATGTTCAAAAGATTAGTCGACTAAGTGAAATGAATCTAATTGCTGAAGATAATTTAGCCATCTATGGTGCATTAGAACTTTACCTAGACTATATTAACTTATTCTTACAATTAATAAGATTTTTTGGAAATAATAACGATAATTAAGAAGGATAGCAATACCCTTCTTTTTTTAATTAATATTCTTTGAAATAAAAATATTTTTTTCGGAGAAAAAAAATACACATACAGAAAAATTCCCTAAATAAATAAATTTAGGGAATTTTCCATAATAAAACAAAA